>NZ_CAMZFB010000031.1 GCF_947305955.1 uncultured Brevundimonas sp. | reverse complement strand
GCCGAGCGAGGTGGCTCTATACGCACCCTCCCCCGAGTCCACAACCGATTCTTTCGCCCCAATCCAAACTTTCGACAGAACGAAAATCGACCGACCAGACTCTCCGAATGCGAAGGCTGGCCGGTCGACTTCGGCCCCCATCAGGGCCTCTCGATGAAAGGGCTTAGAACCTCTTCGCGATCGAGATGCCCCAAACGCGTGGATCCAGGGTGAAGACGTTTGTCGTCAGCATGGAGTCGTCGGAGTTGGTGAAGGCATCAACGATCGGCGCATCGTCGAAGAGGTTCTTCACATAGGCCTGCACAACCATATTCGAGGCTTGGCTTTGCCACGTTAGCGAGACGCCAACGTTGTCCCAGCCCTTCAGCTGATCGTACTCAGTATTATAGACGCGGAAGTAGCTCTCAGCCTGACGGTAGTAGTCACCGCGCAGGGTCAGGTCGGAGTTCGAGAACCGCCACGTATATTGTGCGCCGATGTTGACCGTCCAACGCGGCGCGTTCGGAAGTTCATTCCCCGACAGGTCCGCATCAAAGCCGCGCCCGCCGTTCGGAGCGTCGACCAGCGGATTGTACGGCGTCCCCGTCCATTGATCGAACTGGAAGAACGGGTTCTCGGCGGGGAAGTCCGGGTCGAAGGAACCGATACGGATCGAGCCGCCGCACAGAGCCGACAGCGCATAGGGTGCCAACATGTTGGTGATCATGTTGTTGTAGATCGCGTCGACCATGTAGACCGGAGCGATACAGTTGGACGGCACCTGAACCCACGGGCGCAGCACAACCCAGTCGGCATTGCCCTGCGTCCGGTTCATGACGTCGATAGACTTTTCGCCGTCGGCAATCTCGGTTTTGAGGAAACCGATGTTGGCATCCATGCGGAAGTTTTCAGTCGGTCGCCAGACAGCTTCGAACTCGATGCCCGCCGAGGTGGCGTCAAAATTCTCGTTGAGCGAAATGCGGTCCACGATCTGCGACACCTGATAGTCGGTGTAGTCGTAGAAGAAGGCCGTCACGTTCAGTCCAAAAGTGCCGGTCTGGTTCAGGAATTTCGAACCGACTTCGAAGGCGTTGACGTATTCCGGCTCGAAGGTCTCAGCCAGCGGCTGATATTGAACAATGCGCGGGTCGATAGCGGCGCGCGGCGGGTTGGTACCTCCGCCCTTATAACCGCGGGCATACGATGCATAGACCATGAGGCCGTCGCGCGGCTTCCAGTCAAACACGGCACGGCCCGTAACGGCCTGCCAGTTTTGTTTGACATCAGGCCATGCCGGATAGTCGCGCACCGACGTACCGCCCGAGGTTGGGCCAACGCCAATGGTATCATCCGAGCCTAGCAGGAGCTGGCTGGGATAGGGCGTCGTGGTCTTGGTATCGTCCGTATAACGAAGCCCCACCGTCAGCCGCTTGTTGTCGTCGATGTTCCAATAGCCCTCGCCGAAAATGGCCCACGACTGGGTATGGACGGCGTTCTTGCTGCGGAAATAGTTGTGGCCGTCGCCGACAAGATTATCGATCGACGAGCGGTCGATATAGATGCACTCGCCGTTCGAGCCATCCTGACAGTTGGTCGTGCGGGGCTCGTTTAACGGCGCGGTCAAATCCTGTCCGTAAAACCACTCGGCCAGATAGTTGAACGTGTTGTTGAAGACGAAATAGTCGTCCTGGGTTTTGAAATCGAGGTAGTTGGCGCCGAGGCTGAAGTTGAAGTTGCCGTCAAAGGCCGATTGCAGGCGAAGTTCCTGATAGAACTGCCGATTGTCCGATCGGCTGAGATCCACAGACAGCATGCGGCGCGAAGGCCCAAGCTGCGGGTCATTATAATAGCCCCCCGGAGCAAGGACCGACTGCATCGGATTGCCCAGAACATCCGTCAGCCCGTCCGAACTTTGGAAAATCTCGTTGGACATATAGCGGGCGTAGTCCTGGGTGGACCAGAAATCGTCCTTGGCATAGGCCGTCTGCGAATACAGGCGCAGACCGTCCGAGATATCGAACTCCATATTGAGCTGCACGACATCATTGGTGGCCACGTATCGGGGATCATATTCGGTGGCGATCTCGCGCAGGTTTCGCGATTGGGTCACCCCCTCGTACGGATTGAGAATGCCGGAAATGGCACCGATACTTACCGGGAACCACTCCCCCGGCTCGAGCGGCAGGTAGCCGAGCGTAATATTGGTCAGCATGAAAATCTGCGCCATGCCTTCGGCGTTCGGCGCACCATAGGCGTCATCCGAATACAGAGACCGGGGCAGGCAGCCCTGACTGAAGCGGCCACGGGTTTCCGGCGTGGGGGCAAAGCTTCCAACCATCGCTGGGTTGGGTGCGGGCGTACAAAGCTGTTTACCCGTACGCAGGCGATCGTCGTCTTCCTCGAAATGCTCCCAGATCAGGTTCGCGCGGAAGCGGCTTGACGGTTCCCAGCCCAGCGTCAGGCGGGTCTGCCACAGATCGCGCCCGTTCACGTCTTCGTCTTTGAAGGTGTTGTAGTCGAAGCCGTCACGGCTGGTGATCGATCCGGCAGCGCGGATCCAGAAGGTGTCGCCAAGCGGGATATTGATCATCCCCTGCCCGCGCATACTGCCATAGTTGCCGGCCTCGGCCTTGGCATAGGCTTCAAACTCTGGACCGCCGATGTTCGGAAGCATGTTGACCACGCCAGCCGTAGCGTTGCGGCCATAGAGCGTGCCTTGCGGACCGCGCAGAACTTCCACGCGGTTGACGTCCAGATACTCGCTCTCGAACAGGCGGTTCCGGATGAGCGGCGTGTTGTTGAAGCTGACAGCCACCGCAGGGTCGGATGCGGCCGACAGGGCCTTGGTCCCCACGCCACGAATGGCGAAATTGTACATGGAGAAGTTGGACTTGGAGAATGTCACGTTCGGGATGGCCCGAAGGAGCTCCGAGCCGCCCTCGATCTTCATGGCGTCGAGGGTTTCCGCGCTGAATGCCGAAACGGCAATCGGCACATCGCGGATAGACTGTTCGCGTTTTTGTGCGGTGACGATGATCTCGTCCACGGCGGTCGGTTCCGCTTCCTGAGCGACAGCGACCTGGGTGAGCGAAGCGGAAATCACCAGTGCGGATGCGGTGGCAATCCAGGAACTACGTACACTCTTATACTGCGCCATACGTTGAAACCTCCCCATGCCGGGGCGCAGACGCTGGTCAACGCATGCCCCCGAAATCCGCCTGATTGAGGGCGTGCGACCGGGCGGATCAATCGCATACCTGCGATACATCAATCCACTTACTCACTATGCTGTCAATACTTGTTTACACCGATGTCGAATAGAATCGCGATGTGCAGCGTGACGGTGACAGGCGGTCAAAAAATCGGGGCCGTTCCGGCAGGTGAACGGCCCCGAAACGTGCGGTTCGGAAACAACGCACAGCAGGAAGCCCAACGCGGCGAGGATGCCATGTCCGGGTCAGGCGGGTGTTTCACCAGAAGGAGAAAACAAGGGGAGAATGGCATTGTTTACGTCAATGTCAATATTGACGTACCGGCGTTTTCTTTCTTTAGTCATCCAACGATGCCCCGTACGGTTCGGAAAGTTCCGTGGGTAACGGTCGAGGGGAAAGCTGATGGACGCGGATGTCATAATCGTCGGGGCCGGACTGGCCGGTCTGGTCACTGCCCACGAGCTGAGGCGCAAAGGTCATCGGGTCGCCCTTGTCGATCAGGAGAACGCCGCCAATCTCGGCGGTCAGGCCTTCTGGTCCTTCGGCGGCCTGTTCCTTGTGAACAGTCCCGAACAGCGTCGCCTCGGCATCAGCGATTCCCTCGATCTGGCTTGGCGGGACTGGCAGGGCAGCGCCGGTTGGGATCGTCTGAGCGATGAAAACGATCAGGACCACTGGGCCCGCCAATGGGGCCGCGCCTATGTAGAGTTCGCAGCGGGCGAGAAACGCAGCTGGATCGGCCAGAACGGTATCAAGCTGACTCCCATGGTCGGATGGGCCGAGCGCGGCAGCGGACAGGCGGACGGTCATGGCAACTCGGTGCCGCGTTTCCATGTGGCGTGGGGAACTGGCACTGGCGTTTCCGGCCCGTTTGCCCAAAGTGCGCTGGATGCCGCCCATGAGGGCACCCTCACCTTCTACCACCGTCACCGCGTCGACAATCTGATCGTGGAAGGCGGACGGGTCACAGGCGTCAGCGGCGCACGATTAGCACCCGATGAATCGCCACGCGCCGTGTCTTCAAACCGCAATGTCGTTGGCGACTTTACCCTGAAGGCGGAGGCCGTGGTTCTCGCCACCGGCGGGATTGGCGGCAACCACGATCTGGTCCGCAAATACTGGCCCGAGCGACTGGGCCAACCACCGCGCGAGATGATCACCGGCGTGCCCGCCTATGTGGACGGGCGCATGCTGGATATCGTGGGCGAGGCCGGCGCGCGCCTCGTGAACCGCGACCGCATGTGGCACTATGTCGAAGGCGTGCGGAACTGGGCCCCGATCTGGCCCCGCCACGCGATCCGCATCCTGCCCGGGCCGTCACCACTGTGGTTCGATGCCTTGGGACGCCGCCTGCCCGCGCCTGCCCTGCCCGGCTACGACACCATTGCCACCTTGCGGTATCTGCGGACCACGCCCGACATCGCCGCCTATGACCACAGCTGGTTCATCGTCTCCATGGATATACTGTCCAAGGAGTTTGCCCTGTCCGGCTCTGAACAGAACCGCGACATCACCGACCACAAGCGACTGGCCGTGTTCAAATCCCGCCTGTCGTCCAAGGCCCCCGCCGAGGTCGAGGCCTTCCGCCAGCACGGCGCGGACTTTGTCACCGCCGACACGCTGGAAGAGCTTGTGCAGAAGATGAATGGGCTAACCGACAGCCCCCTGCTGGATGCCGCCCACATCCGCCGCCAGATCGAAGACCGCGGCGCCCAGATCGACAACCCCTATGCCAAGGACTTCCAGATTCAGGGCATTCACAATAGTCGCCGCTATCTGGGGGACCGCCTGGCGCGGACGTGCAAGCCGCACAAGATCCTTGATCCGCACCACGGCCCATTGGTCGGGGTGAAGCTGCATACTCTGACGCGCAAATCCCTCGGCGGGCTTCAGACCGACCTGTCGTCACGCGTGCTAAGGGCCGACGGCCAAGTGTTCGAAGGACTGTACGCGGCAGGCGAAGCCTCTGGCTTCGGCGGAGGGGGCGTGCATGGATACAATGCGCTGGAAGGTACCTTCCTCGGCGGCTGCATCTTTTCCGGCCTGACCGCGGGGCGTGCCCTGAACCAGACGCTCTAGGAACGACCGCCAAAGGCGGCACCCTCATCCACCCATGCGCCTGCGGGGAGGCAGACGTTAATGGATTCATCGATTGTACTGATCGGACTACCGATCGCGCTCGGCATCATCATGTTCGGGCTGGGGCTGGACCTCACGCCCGCCGACTTCGTCCGCATCGCCCGCCGCCCGAAGGCCGCGGTCGTGGCGCTGGGATGCCAGCTCATCTTGCTGCCGCTGGTATGTTTTGGCCTGTGTATCGCCTTCGGATTGCCGCCGCTTCTGGCGGTGGGGATGATGCTGCTGGCCGCGTCGCCGGGCGGCACCACCGCCAACCTCTATAGCCACCTGTTTCGCGGCGATGTGGCGCTGAACATCAGCCTGACGGCGATAAACTCGGTTATCGCCGTGGTGACCCTGCCGATCATCGTCAATCTGGCGGTCGCCTATTTCCAGCCCGGCGACATGCAGGTCGGTCTACAGTTCAAAAAGACGCTGGAAGTCTTTCTGATCGTCCTGCTTCCGGTCATGCTGGGCATGGGCGTGCGGCGCATGTGGCCTGCCTTTGCCCGCGCCATGGACAAACCGGTGCGGCTGGGATCAATCCTGATCCTGACCGTGGTGATCATCGGTGCCGCCCTGTCGGGTCGCGAGGCGCTGATGCAGCATCTGGGCAGCCTTGTCGGCATCGTCGTGATCTTCTGCCTGCTCAGCCTCAGCCTCGGCTTTGTCGTGCCGCGCCTGCTCAAGATCGAGCGCCAGCAGGCCATCGCCAGTGCGTTCGAGGTCGGCCTGCACAATGCCACCTTGGCCATTGTGATCGCCCAGTCGGTTTTGCGCAGTCCGGACATGACCCTGCCCGGTGCCATCTATGGCGTGCTGATGTTCCCGCTGGCCGCCGTCTTTGGCTGGCTGCTGACGCGTCGCCGCGCCTAAGAGAAATGGCCGGAACCCAAGCTCCGGCCATCCTCACATAGTCTTGGCCCCCAGATAGGCATTGCGCAAATGGGTCGGGACAGAGTTGTAGAGCCGCGGCTCGGGGATGTTCAGCATACGCCGCGCCTCTTCCAGCGGCATTTCGAACAGAGCCTTATAATCCAGTGCGGGCAGCCAATGCGCCTTTCGGCCATCGCGCCACGCCTGCCAGATCGAGCGTGCACAGGGATGCCCCGTTCGGGCGCGTGCGAACTGGATCGCAACCGCTGCGGCAATCACCCCAAAGCCCTTGCTGCGGGTCTGCGGCAGGGAGAAGGCCACCAGACATCCCTCGCCCAGGGCATCGGCCTGATAGCCGGTCAGCACGTGCCAGATGTCATGAATGTCCCTCAGGCGACGCGCATACCAGGCGTGGGGATGGGCGGCCTCGATCTCGGTATCGCGGGCCTTGCGGCTTTCCATCGCCAGCCCCTCGGCAGAGAAATTTTGACGTTCCACAAAGTCGAGGTAAGCTTTGCCAACGCTGCCTTCTGGCAGTTCGCGTAAGTTATCGTGGTTCTCAAGATACTCTGACAGTTCATTCCGCTCATAGGCCTGTTGTCCGCCTATCGGATAGTCGAGAAGTCGCCGGTAACCCCATTCAATGGACCGCCCCGCCAAGGCGTTCATGATTTCAAATACTTGTTCGGTATCGTCCTTATCCGCAATCAGTTTGCGAACTGCCGCGAGCGCGCGCCTCGGTTGCACAGGTTTACGCGTTAATGAGACCGAACGCCGGTATGCCGTATTGCTTTCTGTTAGAAAGCCCATTTTGTCAGCCTGTGTCACATGCATCGTCACTTGCAGTTCCTCGTAAAGGGTGCGTAAGACACATTACCTACACGAATGTCATTTACATCGATGTCAATTGAAACGCAAGACCGCCCCCGCCGCCGCCGCCGCTCCCCCGAGGAAGCGCGCCGCGAAGCGCTGACCGAAGCCCGCACCCTGCTGCTGACGGGCGGTCCTGATGCTGTGACATTGTCGGCCGTCGCGGGCCGCATTGGCGTAACCCACGCCAACCTGATCCACCACTTCGGTTCGGCCAGCGGCCTGCAATCAGCGCTGATGGGGTCGATGGTTCAGGATCTGGCCGCAGCCATTCAGGACACGGTCGAGCGTCTGCGCACCGACGAGGGTGCACCGCTGGAAGTGGTGAATGCGGTATTCGAGGCCTTCTCCTCGGGCGGCGCGGGTCGACTGGCCGCATGGATCGCCCTGTCCGGCGACCTGTCGCATCTGGAGCCGGTGCGCATTGCGGTTCAGGATCTGGTCGCCGCTATCGAAGCCAAGATCGGCAGCGACGAATATCTGCCGCGCAAGGCGATCGGCTCGGCTGTGCTGTTCATCGCTCTGGCCGCCTTTGGCGAGGCCCTGATCGGTGAGCCGCTGCGTGACATGCTGGATCAGGAAAGCGACGCCAGCCGTACCGTCGTGGCGCAACTGCTTCCGGGCTTCCTTGCCAAGAACAGCGTTACTGCTGGATAATTGGCCCTAAGGCGTCAATTCGCCTCACCTTTTTTGGGCAAGGCACCGCTTTTAATTTCACGTCTGGCGATTTAGTGATCAGACATACGCAACCCGCTTTGTTACAGCGATAGTGCAGTCGTGGCTTCGCCAAGTCACGGACAGCCTTGCCTATTTCAGAACGTTCGCTCCGCTGACGTTCCCTTTAAAATATTACAGCTAGGATCACCCTAGCACCGCCACAGGAGACCTGCCCCCGGATGAACCAGGCCATACTGCTGCTTGTACCGTTCGCGACCCCTTTTCTTGCAGCAATTGCGGCAGCCTTTCTGCCGACCAAGGCCCGGAACACGGCGGCTTCCCTGTCATCCCTCGCCGCGCTGATCGGCGTCATCTCGCTCCTGCTTCTCTATCCGGTCATCGCATCGGGACAGGTTGTCCGCTTTGCCGTGGACTGGCTGCCCACGCTGGACATCGCCTTCCGCCTGCGGCTCGACGGTTTTGCGTGGCTGTTTGCCCTGATCGTTCAGGCCATCGGCGTTTTGGTCGCCATCTACGCCCGCTATTACATGTCGCCCGAAGATCCGGTGCCCCGTTTCTTCTCCTTCCTCATGGCCTTTATGGGGGCCATGACGGGTGTGGTCATGGCGGGCGACCTGATCCAGCTCGTGCTATTCTGGGAGCTGACCAGCTTCTTCTCCTTCCTGCTGATCGGCTATTGGAACCACTCTGAATCCGCCCGTAACGGCGCGCGTATGGCGCTGACAGTGACGGCGCTGGGCGGGCTTTGCCTGCTGGCCGGTGTGGTGGTTCTGGCCCGTATCGTCGGCAGCTTTAACCTCGATGTCGTGCTGGTGTCGGGCGATATCATCCGCAACAGCCCGCTCTATCTTCCGGCCCTGTGCCTGATCCTTGCCGGTGCCCTGACCAAGAGCGCCCAGTTCCCCTTCCACTTCTGGCTGCCGCGCGCCATGGCGGCTCCCACGCCGGTAAGTGCCTATCTGCACTCGGCCACCATGGTGAAGGCGGGCGTCTTCCTGCTGGTCCGCTTCTGGCCCGTTTTGGCCGGCACGCCCGAGTGGGGCTACATCGTCGGCGGCGCGGGCATGATCACCCTGCTGTTCGGTGCTTGGTGCGCTGTCTTCCAGAACGACCTGAAGGGCTTGTTGGCCTATTCCACCATCAGCCATCTGGGCCTGATCACCCTGCTGCTGGGCATGGGTACGCCGCTGGCCGCCGTGGCCGCCATCTTCCACATCGTCAACCACGCCACCTTCAAGGCCTCGCTGTTTATGGCGGCGGGCGTAATCGACCACGAAAGCGGCACGCGCGACCTTCGCAAGCTGTCGGGCCTGCGCAAGCTGATGCCGTTTACGGCCACCCTCGCCATTGTCGCCGCCGCCGCCATGGCGGGTGTGCCGCTACTGAACGGCTTCCTGTCCAAGGAGATGTTCCTGACCGAGGCCCTTGAGGCCATGGAAGGGCGCGACCTGTCCTTGATGGTGCCGGTTCTGGCCACGGTCGCCAGTGCCCTGTCGGTGCTCTATTCGGTGCGTTTCATCCATCAGGTCTTCTTCGGTCCCGCCCCGACCGACCTGCCCAAAACCCCGCACGAGCCGCCGCGCTGGATGCGTTTCCCGATCGAGCTTCTGGTTCTGACCTGCGTGCTGGTGGGTGTGGTGCCGGGCCTGACCATCGCGCCATTGCTGAAGCTGGCGGTTCACTCGGTTCTGGGCGATCAGGCCCCCTACTACAGCATCTCCATCTGGCACGGCTTCAACCTGCCCCTGATGATGAGCATGATCGCGCTGGTTGCGGGCGTCGTCGCCTATATCCTGATCGGCAAGTCGATCAACCGCGCCGAAAAGACATGGATTGTCGGCCGCTTCAGTGGTGCCCGCGCCTTTGACCGCGCCATGCGCTGGCTGAACAATGGCTCCGAATGGATGGTCTTGCAGTTCGGCTCCAAGCGCCAGCAGTCGCGTATCCGCGTGATTGTCGTGTTCGCCGTCCTTGCCGCCGCGATCGCTGCGGGTTGGACCGGACTGGGTATGGCCGAGGCAGGCATCACGCTTCAGCGCCCGGGCATCGGCTTTGGCCTGATGTGGACGATCGCCAGCGTCTGCGCCGTCGCCGCCGCATGGCAGGCCAAATTCCACCGTCTGGCCGCTGTCGCCCTGATGGCTGTCTGCGGTGTGGTCAGCGCCCTGACCTTTGTGTGGTTCTCGGCCCCCGACCTCGCCCTCACCCAGATGCTGGTCGAGATCGTGACGGGCGTGCTGCTGCTTCTGGGTCTGCGCTGGCTGCCGAAACGTTCGGCCGAGATTGCGCCACCCAAAAACGACTTCCGTGCACGGCGTCGTCGCGCCGTCGATCTGATGATCGCCGTTGCGGCGGGCCTTGGCGTTGCCGCTCTGGCGTTTGCCGTCATGACCCGTCCGAACGAGAGCCATCTGGCGCGCTTCTTCCTCGAGGAATCCTATCCGCGCGGCGGCGGCAAGAATGTCGTTAACGTTCTGCTGGTCGACTTCCGCGCCTTTGACACTCTGGGCGAGATCACGGTTCTGGCCATTGTGGGCCTGACCATCTGGGCCCTGCTGCGCCGCTTCCGTCCGGCCGAGGAAAGCCGAGGCATCACCGAGCAGAAGCGCGTTCAGGAACGTCACGACCGTCGCCATGAACAACGCAAGTCCGGCGACACCCTGCGCGAGACCATGCTGATCCCCGCCGTGGTGATGAAGTGGACCTTCCCCTTCATCATCGTGCTGTCGCTGCACCTGTTCCTGCGCGGGCACGACCTGCCGGGCGGTGGCTTTGCCGCAGGCGTCGCCATGTCCGTGGCCTTCATCCTGCAATACATGGCCGAGGGCGCGCGCTGGGTGGAAGACCGCCTGCGTATCCGCCCGCTGTACTGGATCGGCGGCGGCCTGTTGATCGCCACCATGACCGGCATGGCCTCGTGGCTGTTCAACTTCCCCTTCCTGACCACCTACTTCCAGTACAGCCACGTGCCGTGGATCGGTAAGGTGCCGATGGCCAGCGCTCTGATGTTCGATCTGGGTGTGGCCCTGCTGGTGGTGGGGGCAACCGTGCTGATGCTGACCGCTATCGCCCACCAGTCGCTGCGAAAGGCCCGCGAGATCGAACCCGTTGAAGCTCCCGAGGAGGGCGTCTGATGGAAGCCATCCTTGCCATTGGTATCGGCATACTGACCGCATCGGGCGTCTGGCTTCTGCTGCGTCCCAGAACCTTTCAGGTCATCATCGGGCTGGGCCTTGTGGGCTATGCGGTCAACCTGTTCATCTTTGCCATGGGCCGTCTCAAGCCGGGGGCACCGCCGCTGGTCAAATCGGGCGAGGTCGATCCTTCCGCCTATGCCGATCCGGTGCCGCAGGCGCTGGTGCTGACAGCTATCGTCATCTCCTTTGCCCTGACCGCGCTTTATCTGGTGGTTCTGCTGACCGCCCGCGGCATCACCGGCACCGACCACGTTGACGGGCACGAACCAGAATGACGCCGTCGTTTCTCGAACATCTGATCATCCTGCCGATCATCCTGCCCCTCATTGCGGCGGCCTTCATGCTGCTGCTCAAGGAGCAGCGCTATAAGGCCAAGGCCACGCTCAGCCTCGGCGTCTGCGCCGCCATGCTGGTAGTCGCCCTGCTGCTGCTGCGCGAAGCCAGTGTCGGCGGCTCGGGCGGCGGCGATACCGCGCGCATCTATGCGCTGGGCAATTGGGCCGCTCCGTTCGGTATCGTGCTGGTGGCCGACCGCCTGTCGACCCTGATGCTGGCCCTGATCGCGGTCGTCGGCGCGGCAGGTCTGATCTTCGCCCTCGCCCGCTGGGACCGTGCAGGTCCGCGTTTCCACGCGCTCTACCTGCTGTTGATGATGGGCGTCAGCGGGGCCGTGCTGACCGGCGACCTGTTCAACTTGTTCGTCTTTTTCGAGGTCATGCTGGCCGCCTCCTATGGCCTTCTGCTGCACGGATCGGGCGAGAAGCGGGTGCGCGCAGGGCTGGGCTATGTGGCCATCAACCTGACGGCGTCTCTGTTCTTCCTGATCGGCGTGGCGCTGATCTATGGCACGGTCGGCGCACTCAACATGGCCGACCTGTCGGCACGGGTCGCCTATATCGCGCCCGAGAACCGCCCCCTGTTCGAGGCAGGCTGCGCCATTCTGGGCGTCGCCTTCCTGATCAAGGCAGCGGCCTGGCCTCTGGGTCTGTGGCTGCCGGGGGCCTATTCGGCGGCCTCGGCTCCGGTCGCCGCCGTCTTTACCCTGCTGTCCAAGGTCGGGGTCTATGTGCTGTTGCGCATGTCCATGCTGATGTTCCATCCGGAAAGCGGGGACAGTGCGGGCTTTGCCCAGTCGGCCCTGCTGGTTCTGGGTCTGGCCACGGTCATCTTTGGCGGTGCTGGCGCGATTGCGGCACAGCGTCTGGAGCGCGCCGTCGGCTACGCCGTCATGGCCTCGTCCGGCACGGTGCTGGCGCTGGTGGGTCTGGGCAAGGCCGAGGTTCTGGGCGGTGCCCTGTTCTACATGGTCGCCTCGACCATGGCGGCGGGGGCGCTGTTCCTCATCGCCGAAATCCTGACCCGTGGCGAGGACCGCGCCGCCGAAGGCACCGAAGCCTTCTTTGACGACGAATACACCGACCCCTTTGAGGCCGACGATGTCGAGGAAGTGGGCCGCGTTATGCCGCGCTCTCTGGCACTGCTGGGCGGCTTCTTTGTTCTGGCCGCACTGGTCGTGGCATCCATGCCGCCGCTGGCTGGCTTCATCGGCAAGATCGGCATCTTCGTTGGCCTGCTGTCCGGTGACGGCGCGAACCAGCCCTATAGCTGGTGGGTCATCGGCATCCTGACCTTCTCCAGCTTTGCTACCCTGCTGGCGCTGGTGCGCTTTGGCATGGATGGCTTCTGGAAGCGTGACGAGGACAGCACTCTGGTTGTCCGCAGCCCCGAGTTCGTCGCCATCGGCCTGCTGATCGGCTGCTGCCTGTGGCTGACGGTGGCGGGTGGTCCGGCGCTGGCCTTTACCCAGCACACCGCCGAATGGCTGGTCCGTCCGCAGGACTATGTCGCCGCCGTCCTGAAGGGGAGGCTGTAATGCGAAAACTGTTCGCCCGTATCCTGCCCCACCCCATCCTGTCGGTGGCGCTGTTTATCGTCTGGATGCTGGTGTCATCGCCTGCCGGACGGGGGCATTTCACACTGGCCCTGATCATCGCCCTTCTGGTGCCGCAGTCGATGCGCGTGCTGGAGCCCAGCACGGTCAAGGTCCGCAAGCCCCTGCGGGTCCTGCGCCTGCTGGTGAACTGGACGCTGGACATGCTCCAGTCGAACTGGGACGTGATCCGCCTCATCCTTGGCCACCGCAAGGGCCAGCGCCAGTCGGGCTTCGTCCAGATCCCGCTACAGTGCAACAACCGTTATGCGCTGGCCTGTCTGGCCATCATCATCAGCAGCACGCCCGGTACCGCGTGGGTTCAGTACAACCGCTATTCGCGCGTCCTGCTGCTGCACGTTCTGGACCTCAAGCCCGGAGACGACTGGTCGCGCATCATCCACGACCGGTATGAATCCCATCTGCTGGAGATCTTCCCATGACCCCCGCAGCCATCGTCTTTTGGGGCACCGGCTTTGCCCAGGTCGCGCTGGCGGCGTCGATGCTCTTGTGCGCGTGGCGCATCCTGATCGGCCCGCGCGCACAGGATCGGGTTCTGGGGCTGGATACCCTCTATCTGAACGCCATGCTGCTGATCATGGTGCACTGTATCCGCACCGCCCTGACCGCCTATTTCGAGGTGTCGCTGGTACTGGCCGTGATCGGCTTCACCTCCACTGTGGCACTGGCCAAATTCCTGATGCGTGGCGAGGTGATCGAATAGAATGAATACGCCCGCCCACCTGCCCGACATCCCCATGTGGATTGCCGTTCTGGTCACCGCCCTGTCCGTCGCTGGGGCCTTGGTGGCCCTGATCGGCAGCATCGGTCTTCGCCGGATGAAGACCATGTATGACCGCATCCACGCCCCGGCGATCACGGCGACACTGGCCATGATCCTGATCATGCTGGCGATGATCGTCTATTTCAGCACCGTCAGCGGACGACTGGATCTCAAGGCCCTGCTGATCGGCATCTTCTTTACGGTCACCACGCCGGTGACCATGGTCCTTCTGGCCCGCGCCTCCATCTATCGCGACAGGGTCGAGGGCAATGACGTCCCCAAGGACGACATGTAGGCCATAAAAAACGGGCCGGTGGAGATGATCCACCGGCCCGCTTCTTTAGGCGATATTGTTTAAGCGCGGCGGCCCGCTTCTGCGGCCCTCAGGACCCGCAGGAAGTTGCCCCCCCAGATGGCCGTGACCTGATCAGCCGTATAGCCACGGGCCAACAGTTCCGCCGTCACCGCACGACTGTCCGCCGCCGAGTCATAGCCGTTGATACCGGCCCCGTGGTCGAAGTCCGTGCCGATGCCGACATGCTCCACCCCGATGCGCTTGGCGATATAGTCGATGTGATCAACGAAATCGCTGACCGACGCGCGGGGCTGGACGCGGGCCAGATCATCCAGAAACGCCTGCTGGGCATCCCCTTTCAGCGTGCTGTAGGCATCATTGCCCGCGTTGAAATCTGCGGACAGACCATGGGCGACGCGGACCTGACGGATGCGTTCCCGGGTCGGCTCGTCCAGCTTCAGCAGATAGGTGTTGAAAGGCGTCACCTGCACAACCCCGCCGTTGGCCTTGATGGCATCCAGCTCCTCGTCCGACAGGCTGCGGGTGTGCTCTCGCACACTGCGTGCCGCCGAGTGGGTGGCCGCCACAGGAGCCCGCGTCAGGGTCAGGGTCTGGAGCAGCGCATCCTTGGACAGTTGCGACACATCGATCAGCACACCGAGGTCGTTCAGCTTAGGGACCGCCGAGCGGCCAATGGCGGACAGGCCACCATGCTCGGCTACCGGCTCGCCCTCGCTGGGACGTGACGAGTCGGCCCAGTCATTGTGCCCCGCGTGGTTGAAGGCAATGACGCGAACCCCGTCGCGGTAAAGGGCATCGATGGCCCCGATATCCGCACCGAGGGCGCGGGCGTTCTGGAATGATAGAAGCACGGCTGTCTTCCCTTCCTGTTCGGCGCGAACAATGTCGGCCGCAGAGCGGGCCAGCACCAGCTGCCCACCGGATGCCGCGATGCGGGCCTGAACGGCCTCCAGCTTGGCGGCGATTTCGGCGCGTGCCTGTGCCACACCGGCAGCATCACGCGGGCCCGGCCCGACGGCGAGGGACAGCACCACGGCGTCCACCTCTCCGGCCTTAAGCTTATCCACGCTCACGCGGGACGAGCCATCCGGCAGGAAGTAGCGGCGCGGCGTGCTGTCGATTAGCACGTCGGCGTGGGAGTCCAGCACCAGCGCATTGTGGTGCACCGTCTCCACCAGAGCCGGAACGGACGATCCACCCGCCCCTTCGGTGGCACACACCACCGTCGGGACCAGAAGGGCCGCAGTGGCCGCTGTTAATAGCCATCGTTTCATCGGTTACTCTCCTGTTGGGTGAAGGGATCAGAAAGCCGCCGTCAGCGAGACCTGCAGCGTGCGTGCAGGCCCCGGACGGAAGGTGGCATTGGTGTTGACGGTAGAGCTGATGGTGCCGAGGTAGGCTTCGTCGAACAGGTTATCGACGTTGACCCTCAGGCGCAGATCACGCAGTGCACCGACGGCCCAGTCCTCGCCCCCGAAATCGATGTAGGCGTTGACGAGGGTGTTGGCGTCCAACCGCTCGGTATTGGTGAAGTTGGTGAACCGCTCGCCGATGTGGCGCACCGAAACATTGGCCACCACCCACGGCACAGGCTCGAACGTCACCCCGCCCTGAATGACCCATTCGGGGCTGTCGGGGACGGTATTGCCGCTGATGACCAAGGGCGCGCCGGTGACGGGCGTAAAGTTCGGCACATCGTCGCGGAACTCGACCTGATTAAAGCTGGCGTTGAGGTTGAAATAGACCTTGTCGTTCAGGCCTTCGGGCTTCCACAGTCCTGAAAACTCCACGCCCCGCGCCTCGACCTGTCCGACGTTCTGGAAGAAGCTTTCCGTCGTCGTGCTGCCCGGCACCGTCACGGCATAGGATTGCAGACGGTTGTTGAACAAGGTGCGGTACAGCGCGATCGCCGCGTTGAAGCGCGGGCGGCTGGTGCGGAAACCGACTTCCCAGTTTTCCGAGGTTTCGGCTTCGGGCGTGCTGGCGGTCGGGCTGGCCAGAGCAAACACGTCATCGGCCCCGCGCGGCAGCGCCAGATTCTCCGCATAGGAGGCAAACACCTGCTCGTGCGGGGTGAGGTTCCACAACACACCGATGTGGGGCAGCAGCTGGTCCTTCCAGCTACGACCGATCACCGGCTGGCGCTGGTTGATAAAGTCCGCCGGATTGCGATAGCCGCGGATCTCGTAATCGACATCCAGAGCCTTGATCCCCAGATCCAGCTTCAGACGGTCATCCAGCAGGGCGATCTCGTCCTTGATGAAGAGCTGGCGCGTCTCGCGGGTCGAGGTGAAATTGCGTTGGCGGTGGACCTGTTCGTTCAGCAGGGGCGCGCCGTCGGGGCTGCCGTCCACCTGATTGAAGCGGCCTTGGGTGCGGTGATAGTCGTCCGTCTCGATCCAGAAACCACCCGACAGGGTGTGGTTGCCCAGCTCGGCCACCAGACGCGCGGTCAGGCCCGAACGTTCGCCCTCCACCTCTGACAGTCCGTATTGCAGCCCGCGCGGAGCCACCAGATCGGTCAGGATATTCTTCTGGGCGTTATAGCTGGTGAGCGAGGTGGCATAGGCCTCGGGCGAGACGCCATAGCCTTCCTTGTCCTCATGATAGGCGGTCGCCTCGACGCGTGCCCGCTGGCCCAGCGGCAGGCTGCCGGACAGGCGGTAAAGCACGTCCGTGCGGCTGTTGACCGCCTGTTTGTAATACTGGTTGTGCGAGCCGTGCGAATAGCGGACGCCCGCCACCGTTTCGGGCAGGTCCGGCACCTCTCCCAGATAGGAGAAGGTCCGCCCCGCGCGGCCAAAGATATCGCCTGCGGTGCCGTTCCACTGCGCCTTGCTGATCGCGGGCGCGTCATAGTCGAAATAGTCGTTCCAAATGACGCCGAAGTCGAGCGAGGCCCCGTTGTCCGCCTCGTACAGCACCTTGGCCTCGGCGTGCTGGCGGCGGATATCGCCCGGCCCGCGCCACAGGTCGGCGTTGAAGTCCGAATAGGAGATATAGGCCGAGACCGGACCGATCTGGCCCGTATCCACCCGCACAAAGCCGCGTCTCAGATTGTCGCTGCCGACCGACAGGGTAGTGGCAACGCCAAAGTCGTCAGCCGGGCGGATGGTCTTGTACTGAACAATCGGACCCAGCGAGGCATAGCTGGGCAGGGACACGTCCCCTGCGCCTTGCGACGCCGTGACGATGCCGAGGTTCTCGTTCTCGACATAGCGGAAGATGGGACTGCCGCCGAACTGGTCCGAACGGCCCATCGGCGCGCCGTCCAGCACAAAACCGATCTGCTGGAAGTTGAAAGCGCGCACCGAGACGGAGTTGCCGAACTCGTAGAGGCCAAGCGCGTCATTGGCCTGCACGTTAAAGCCCGGCAGACCCTCCAGCATCTTCAGGCCCGACACACCGGCGGGCGCGGACAACAGGGCTTCGCGGGTGATGGAGATGGTGTTGGAGGTCTCATCGCGGCCGATGGCGGCATCCGCCTGCGAGACACGGCGGCCCTGCACCACCAGTTCACCAAGGTTGTGGCTGGTCTGATCCGGAGCCTCGGGGCCCGATACAGGCTCGGCGACAGCGGCGCTGGCCAAGGCCGAGAGCGAAGCTCCTACAAGAAGATTAGCTAAAATTAAACTACGTCGACGCGGCATCCACACCATCCCCGATTTCAACAATAGCGCGCAACGAAGGCGCATTTCACGGGGATATGGGCCGTTAATCCCTGCCGATGACAACCGCAGGAATCACACCGACTTCATTAGATTATCTAAAATATTACACAAAGCGTTGCCGCAGCCATCCACGACCTTACAGATCATTCACTTGTGTTGGGGGGTCGTCCGCCTGTGGAATAGGTCGACTGGCTTGGAGGCTATCAATGCTCTCGATTAAGAACCTGACGCACGTTTATGCCAATGGCACGCGGGCGCTGGACAATATTACTCTGGAAATCCCGCGCGGGATGTTTGGCCTGCTGGGTCCGAACGGTGCGGGCAAGTCCACCCTGATGCGCACCATCTCGACCCTGCAGTCCCCCACTTCGGGCGAGATCAAATTCGGCGATATCGACGTCATCAAGGAGCCGGAACTGCTCCGCCGCACACTGGGCTACCTGCCGCAGGACTTCGGCGTTTACCCGCGCGTGTCGGCCTATGACATGCTCGACCACATGGCCATCCTGAAGGGCGTGACCGCCCGCAAGGAGCGCAAGGACACGGTCGAGACCCTGCTCAATCAGGTCAATCTGTGGGGCGTCCGCAAGAAGGCCATCGCCGGTTTCTCGGGCGGTATGCGCCAGCGTTTCGGCATCGCACAGGCCCTGATCGGCAAGCCGCAGCTTATCATCGTGGACGAACCGACCGCCGGCCTCGACCCCGAGGAGCGCAACCGCTTCCTGAACCTGCTCGCCGAGATCGGCGAGAACGTGGTCATCATCCTGTCGACCCACATCGTGGAAGACGTGGCCGACCTGTGCCCGCGCATGGCGGTCCTGGCCGGTGGCCGTATCCAGCTGGAAGGCGCACCGCTCGACCTGATCAACAGCCTTGACGGCCGCGTCTGGCGCAAGGCCATCGACAAGGATGCGCTGGAAGACCACCGCGCCCAGTTCGAGGTGATCTCCACCCGTCTGTTCGCGGGCCGCACCATCATCCACGTCCTGTCGGACAGCCGTCCGGGCGAAGGCTTCGAGCCGGTCACCGGCAACCTTGAAGACGTCTATTTCTCGACGCTGAGCGCCTCGCGCCGCGTTGCTGCCGCAGCCTGATCGGGAGCCGAAAATGCTCTTCAAAATCGCGGCCTTCGAGTTCCGCTACCAGATGAAACAGCCCGCCTTCTGGGTTGTGACCATCCTGTTCGGCCTGCTCGGTTTCGGCCTGGTCGCAGCCAGCGACAACATCCAGATCGGCGGCGCGGGTGGCAATGTCTTTGTCAACTCGGCCTTCTCGATCATGCTCACCAATCAGGTGCTGAACCTGTTCTTCCTGCTGGGGACGGTGGCGCTGGTCGCCAATGCCGTCGCGCGGGACAGCACCTCGGGCTTTGGCCCCTTGATCAACGCCACCCCGATCAACCGTTTCGACTATGTGGTCGGGCGCTTCCTCGGGGCCTTCGCCGTTGCCGCACTGGCCTTTACCAGCGTGAATATCGGCCTCATCCTCGGCACCTTCATGCCGTGGATCGATCCGGAAACGCTGCAGCCGCTACGTCTGGGCGACTATGTGTTTGCCTATCTGGTTTACGGCCTGACCGGCGTCTTCTTCTCGTCGGCAGTGGTATTCGCTCTGGCGACGCTGACCCGCTCGATGATGGCCAGCTATGTCGGCGCGGTCGGTATGATCATCCTCTATTTCGTGGTGACCTCGACCCTGCTGTCCAAGCCGGAACTGCGCGAACTGGGCAGCTGGCTGGAGCCGCTGGGTATCGGTGCGCACACCGAAGTCACCCGCTATTGGACGGCTGCCGAAAAGAACACCCGCCTGCCCGAACTGACGGGCGTGCTGTTGGGTAACCGCCTGCTGTGGACCGGTGTGGGCGTGGCCTTCATCGCCGCCGCCGTGGCCTTCTTCAGCCGCAGCCCGCGTGGCTCGTCGGAGAAGAAGCTGGCCAAGATGCAGAAGGTCTCGGCCAAGGCCGCCCGCAAGGCCCCCGAGCCCAAGCCGCTGGTCGCCGGTAAATACGGTGCCGCCCAGACCTTTGCCCAGCTGATCGCCCGCACGCGATTTGAAATGGGCCTGATCTTCAAGAGCCCGGCCTATATCGTCCTGATGCTGTTCGGCTTCCTGATGTCCATCAGCAATCTGGTGTTCGGCGGGGAGATGTATGGCGTCAAAACCTTCCTGACGACCCGCGCCGTTATCGAACAGCTGGAAGGCTCGTTCAGCCTCGTCGCCCTGATCATCGCCATCTATTATTCGGGCGAACTGGTCTGGCGCGATCAGGACCGCAAGATCCACGAGATCGTCGATTCCACTCCGGCGCCCGACTGGACCTTCATGGTTCCCAAGGCTCTGGGCCTGACTCTGGTTCTGGTCTCGACCCTGATCGCCTCGGTTCTAGCCGGTATCTTCTCGCAGGCTGTCAGCGGCTGGTTCAACTTTGAACTGGGCAAATACCTGCTGTGGTACGTGCTGCCGAGCAGCGTCTCCATGATCATGATCGCTATTCTGGCGATCTTCGTCCAAGCCCTGTCGCCGAACCGCTTTGTCGGCTGGGCCATCATGGTCCTGTACATCATCAGCACCCTGGTGATGGCCAGCCTGGGCTTTGACCACTACCTGTACAGCTTCGGCGATGGCCCCTCAGTGCCGACGTCGGACCTGAACGGCATGGGTGGGCTTGGCCTGATCTCGCTGCCGACGACCCTGTATTGGAGCGCCTTCTGCGTCATCCTGCTGGTCGTGACCTATGCCCTGTGGCGTCGTGGGGCCGAAACCCGCTACGCCCCGCGTCTGGCCCGCGCGCCGCGCCGCTTCAAGGGCAAGGCTGGCCTGATCGGCGGTCTGGCTGCCGTCGCCTTTGCCGGTCTGGGTGTTCTGGTGTTCATCAACACCAACGTCTGGAACACCTATGAGCGCAAGCAGACGGTCGAGGCCCGCATGGCCGACCGCGAGAAGCAGCTTCTCGCCTTCGAGAACCAGCTGCAGCCGCAGGTCGTCGATGTAAAGATGAACATCGACCTGCGCCCGTCGGAACGCCGCATGCTGACCACCGGCAGCTATGTCATCGAGAACCAGACCGAACAGCCGCTGGAGACCGTCCACCTGAACTGGCCCCGCGAGACCAAGATGAAGATCGAGGTCGAAGGCGCCAAGCTGGACAAGGAGTGGAAGGAGCACCAGTACCAGATCTACCGTTTCGACACCCCGCTCCAGCCGGGCGAGAAGCGCACGATCAAGTACGAGAGCGAGTACGGCCAAAAGGGCTTTGGCGTCGGCCACCTGATGACCGACATCGTTTCCAACGGCAGCTTCATCAACGACAAGGTCTTCAGCCCGTCGATCGGCATGGATCGTAGCGGCCTTCTGACCGACCGCGTAAAGCGTCGCAAGCATGGCCTTCCGGCCGAGCTGCGCATGCGTGACCTGAACGATGCCTTTGGCCTGAAGAAGAACTACATCGGCGCCTCGTGGGTGAACTCCGACATCACCCTGACCACCGATGCGGATCAGACGCCGATCGCGCCGGGCTATAAGGTCTCGGACGAGACGAAGAACGGTCGCCGTACCGCCCGCTTCGTGTCCGAAGCCCCGATCCTGCACTTCTTCTCGGTGCAGTCGGCCCGCTATGAACTGGCCAAGGAAGACCACAACGGCATCGCGCTGGAGGTCTATCACCACCCGACGCATGGCACCCATGCGCCGCGTATGATCAAGGCTCTGAAGACGGGTCTGGACTACTTCCAGTCGGCCTTCGGTCCGTACCAGTTCCGTCAGGCGCGCATCATCGAGTTCCCGGGCTACTCCTCGTTCGCACAAGCCTTTGCGAACACCATGCCCTACTCGGAAAGCATCGGCTTCAATGCCGACCTGCGTAAGCCTGATGCCATCGACTATGTGACCTTCGTCACGGCCCACGAACTGGCTCACCAATGGTGGGCGCACCAGATCGTCGGTGCCAATGTTCAGGGTGCCACCACCCTGTCCGAGACGCTGGCCGAATACTCGGCCCTGATGGTCATGGAGAAGATGTACGGTGCCGACCAGATCCGTCGCTTCCTGAAGTACGATCTGGACAGCTATCTGGGCGCACGCGGTGGCGAGCGTCTGGGCGAGTTCGCTCTGGAACGCGTCGAGGCCGGTCAGGGCTATATCCACTACCGCAAGGGTGGCCATGTCCTTTACCTGCTGCGTGACCAGCTGGGCGAGGATGTCGTGAACCGTGCGCTGGCCAAGCTGCTGGCCGCACACAAGTTCGGCCGCGCGCCCTATCCGCGCTCCGTGGACCTGATCGCCGCCATCCGTGCGGAAGCTCCGGCTGACAAACAGGGCCTGATCACGGACCTGATGGAGAAGATCACCCTGTATGATCTCAAGGTGACCTCTACCCGCGCCACCGAGCGTGCCGATGGTCGCTGGGATGTGGTCCTGCAGGTCGAGGCGCGTAAACTCTATGCCGATGCCAAGGGCACCGAGACGACCGCGCCGCTGGAAGAAACCATGGAAATCGGCCTGTTCAATGCAGAGCCGGGCCACGGGGCCTTCGACAGCAAGGACATCGTTCTGGTGGAACGCCGCGTCATCCGCAGCGGCCCGCAGACGATCCGCCTGATCGCCAACTCCAAGCCCAAGTTTGCGGGCGTTGACCCCTACATCCGCTGGATCGACCGGGTCACCACCGACAACATCAAGGCCATCGACTAAGGCGGACCCTACCGCCAGACTTTACGGGGCGCTCGCAAGAGCGCCCCTTTTTCTTGCCCGCCCTATCGGGTGGTTCAGCTTTGTTGACGAATGGCCCTTAAGGCTGGGGCCAAGCTTCACCTCAGTCCCGCAATCTGGAGGGTTCATGTCTTCGCTCGCGCTCTCCTTTATTGTGCTGACCTTGGCGGGCGCAGGCGCGGGCTGGATCATCGCCTATGTGTCGCAGCGCCTGCCCGAACAGCCCATCGACTTTAAGGCTCCGCGCTATCGTTTGCTGGCGCTGGCCGGTGCCACCATCGGGGGTGCCAGCGCCCTGTGGGCCGTGCCGTCGTTTGGCGTGACGGCGGGCGTCATGACCGCGCTACTGGGCTGGCAGCTATTGCTGATCGCCCTGATCGACTTTGAACATTTCTGGCTGCCGGATGCGGTGACGGTGCCCTTGGCCGTCAGCGGCCTGCTGGCCAATGTGCTGCTGGCTCCGCCACTTGCGGTCGGGTGGTTGGCATCCGTGGTATCGGCGCTGGTGGCCTTTGCGATGTTGGGACTGCTGGCCCTGCTCTATCGCCTGATCCGCAAGCGCAAGGGCTTGGGCGGCGGCGATCCTATCCTGCTGGGCGCGGGCTGTGCGTGGGTGGGCCTTCAGGACGTAGTGATCGTGCTGGCCGTCGCCAGTCTGGGCATTGTGGTGACCGTGCTGGCGGCGCGTCTGATGAAGCGGTCGTTCGATGCGCAAGGCCGTCTGCCCTATGGCACCTATCTGGCGCTGGGCTTCGCCGTCGCGTGGGTTATCGTTTAGACTGGGCCCAAGTCCAGAAACGCCTTGGCCGCCGCCAGATCACCGGCCTCGAACGGCACACGCGCGATCGAGTCGTCACCGAACAGGAACTCGATCCAGAAGGGCTCGCGTGGATCGAGCGACGCCAGACGCGCTATCGCCTCGGGCGCAAACACCCATGCCTCGCCATGGCGCTGGCCCGTTGGCAGTAGGGTGCGTTCCGCCCGCGACTTGCGAGAAGCCAGAACCATCACGCGCCCTGCTGCGGGCGGCATGGCGGCACGTCCCTGAGACACGCCGTGGGGCTGGGGCAGCATGGCTGTGTCGCGCATCACAATACGTGCCGCATAGGGCCGCGAGCGTCCCTGAAACGACACCACCGCCGTGGGTACGACATGGGCGGGATCGGTCCCCGCCAGACCAAACCGCACGGGCGATCCGCCGACGCGGCTTTCCTGAACCAGCTTCCAGCCTGCCTCGCGGCTACGATAGCGGTCCACGCGCCATCCGCCGTTGCGAGCGGGGAACTGCAGCCGCGCCGCACGCTCCCAACGCTCGAAGGCGTGGATGATCCGCGATGCCTTGTCCTGAAGCGCCGCATCACGGCACGACATGGCCCGCGCCTCTGCCCGCGCGCCCACGGCAATAGCCTGAACGCTGGACAGTTCATCCCCCGCTCTCAGCAAGGTCCCGCGCGTTTGCAGAGCCGCAGCCCCCAGCGCCTGAGCGACAGCCGGATTGAAATAGCCACAGCGCGCATTGGCCGACAGGATCAAAGTGCGGTCATGATAGGCTTGGCGCACATTCTCCGACGCCGAGGCCGGAGCGGCCACCGCCGACGCCGAAACGACCGCCGCAACCGCCCCCATCCATAGACGGGTGCGATTTCGCATGGTTCTGGAACTGTCCGCGCGGCGGCAATACGCTATAATCATAGCGCCCTCTTACCCCATCCGGTTTGCCCGGAAGTTTGCAATCAAGGTTAGCAATTGCTTCTTTCAACAGATGTTTGGGTATCGGCGCTGATCCGTCGGGCCGAATTGGAGGGGGCGTTTGCCACCGTGGTGCGCAAGGGCGATGCCCGCGCGGGCGACGTGGTGATCAAGGCCTATGACACCGCCAACCGCACCGCCCGCCTGTTCAGCCAGTCGGTGGATATGCAGGGCGAACCCTTGTGGATCCAACCCGTCGCCAGTCCCAATGAGTCCGAACTGGACGCCTATCTGGAGCGGCGGCGCGGCTATGACCCCGATCTGTGGGTGGTCGAGATAGAGGACCGCTATGGCCGCCACTTCCTTTTGGAAAAGGTCGAGGGCGAAGGACCAGCCAAACCGTTTTAGGCCCGCCGCCGTGCCGCCTTCGTAAACGGCCCATTCACCGCGTTCGTGAACGCAGGATCAAACTTGAGCCTCTAGACCTGCACCCTCCCGAAGGGTGCTCAGAGGCAAAAAGCCATGCTGTTCCTGCTTAATGACGTCGTGTTTCAGATCGATCCGCCCTGTCCGGCACCGCTGCGGGACGAGCGACGCTTTCAACCCCTCGGACTGGATTCGGTCATCGAACTGGCCTGCGAGCTGTTTTCCGAGCATCCGGAACTGCACCGCACCCACCCCGAACGTGCCCACCGCATTGCATGGCTGCTGGCCAAGGCATCGGACGGTCTGAATGCCGCCCTATTCACCGCCCCGCACAAGGGGTGCGCCCCCGAACTGGTCGAGCCGCGCTTCGGTGCCCTGCCGCTACCCTTCATCCAGCATCTGGAACAGCGCGCCCGCACGGGCCAACTGGCCCCAAACGAGGCATGCGAACAGGTTTGGGGCCCGTTGGCGGCTTAAACGATCGTCAATTATACAATAACTTCGCTTGCGGACCGGCGCGATTTGGTGGACACGTTTTCGCCTTATTTCAACCAGTGCCGAGTTCCCGCCGATGAAGTCTCTTGCGCAGCGTTTCCGCCGTCGGCTGGCTCCTGTGGTGTCGGTTGCGGCCATGTTTGCCGCCTCTCCGGCGCTGGCGGACTGGGTGAAATACGAAAGCCCGCACTTCATCCTCTACAGTTCCGGCAGCAGGCGCGAAGCCCGCGAGATGCTGACCGAACTGGAAAAGTTCGACACGGTCCTGCGCCTCTTCATGGGCCAGTCGCCGGACACCGAAGTCTATCGCAAACTGCCCATCTATCTGGTGACCGACCGGGGCCTGCGCACCATAGCGCCCTCCATCGGGAACCGCGTGGCTGGATTCTACACCTCGTCGGACGAGGACATCTACGCCGTCGCGACGCGTAACGAGGACTTTCACACCCTCAAGCACGAGTACGCCCACCACTTCATGATGGCGAACTTCTCCTTCCCCTACCCCGCGTGGTTCGTGGAAGGCTTCGCCGAATACTACGCGCCGACCCGCTTCGAGCACGACATCACCAAGATCGGCATGCCGAACGACAACCGCGCGATGGCGTTGAGCTATCTGTCGTGGATGTCGATGAGCGAGCTCCTGTCCAACCGTCCGCTCGCCTCGACCCGCAACGGCGACAGCTACTACCCACTGGCATGGCTGCTGGCCCACTGGTTCCTTGGCGATGCCGGTCGGCGCGACCAGCTTCAGACCTATCTGCGCGAGATCGCGGGCGGGGCCACATCGGTCGCGGCATTCGAGACGGCCACGGGCCTGACGCCGACCCAACTCCGCGGGACGCTGCGCCGCTATATGAACGGGCGCATTCCCTATGTGGGCCTGCGGACGGTCTATCCGTCGTTCGAGGTCACGGCGACGCCGCTTCCGGCCTCTGCCGACGAACTGCTGCTACTGGGCCAACAGTTGAAATCGGGCGGCACGGAGGAACAGCGCCAACGCACCCTTCAGGAGGTCCGCACCAAGGCCGCGCGCTTCCCCGATGATCCACTGGCGCAGGTCATTCTGGCCCATGCTGAACTGCATAACGCCCGCGCGCCCGAGACCGCCGTTTCCATTCTGGAAAAGCTTCTGGAAGCCCACCCCCACCATGTCGAGGCCCTGCAATATATGGCGCGCGCCAAGATGCAGCTGGCCGACGACAGCGATGATCAGGCGACCGAGATCCGGCTGCGGCAGGAGGCGCAGAACTATCTGGCCCGTGCCTATGCGGCCGATGATGCCGACTTCATCACCATGCTGCTGATGTCCGAGAACCGCCGGACCTCGCCGGGCTATCCCAGCGACAACGATGTGGCGATTCTGGAGATTGCTTTCACCCTCGCCCCTCAGCTGGCAGAGGTGCGTTACTATCTGGCCGCCGCCCTGCTGGAAAAAGGGCGCAATGCCGAGGCCATCAGCATCATCGAACCGCTGGTGAACAACCCGCACGGCGAGAACGCGGCGGCACGGGCCCTGCTGCTGAAGGCGCGCGGTCAAACCGAGGCGGACGCCGAAGCCGAGGCCGAGGCCATCCGCCGTCAGGGCGAGCAGGAAGGGGATGGCAGCGAAGGGGATGGCCAGACCGGCGACGCCCCCGCCAACTGACAAGCCTATACCTTGCGGGCGTGGTCCAGCACTGCCCTGAGGCCCGCCAGTAGCGAGGCGCTGTGCGGTGTGGCCTGACAGTTCTCGTTGAGGATCATCCGCAGGGCGCGGACGTGGACCACAACGGCATCACCGTTCCACTGGCCCTTGATGTTCATCACGTCCAGCAGTTCGCACAGGCTATAGCCCGCCTCGTACAGCGGCCCCGTATCAAAGAAGCCCGCGACGTTCAGCATCTGGCTGGCGATGGGATAGAGGTCCAGATCAATGACCTTGGCCCCGTCCTTAACCCGTTGTTCCAGTTCGACCACGCTGCGCTCGACGGCCTTCATGGCGTCGGCCTTGTGACCCAGCAGGCGCTCCTTGGCGCGGCGCTCGATATCCTCGACGGTCAGGCCGCCCGGCTCGGCCATCTTTTTGGACAGGCTGGAGACCACCTTGACCGAGGTTGCCCCCTCGCCCTCGCCGACGGCGGCACCGGCCGTGATTGTGGTTTCGATGGTCTTGCTCACAGGTGCACCTTCTGGGGTTTGAGCAAGGCGTCGATGTCCGCCTGATCCATATTCTCTTCCTTGGCGATGCCAATGTGGGCCGACAGGTCACCCTTGCGGCGACCACGCTCGCCCAGCGGCGGGCCATAGTTGCGGACCCGACGATCCGGCCCGACATAGGTCGGACATTCGATAAATTCGCGCTCGTCCAGCGCCAGCCAGATCACCCGTTTCAGCAGAACCTTGGGGGTGATCGGTTTGACGACAACGAAGCTGACCCCGCAGTCGCGGCCTTCCTGCACCTTGTTCTGGGTGGCGTGGCCGGTGACCATGATGACGGGCGTATATTTCAACGGCTCACCCTGACGTCGCAGCCAGCGGGTGAAGGCGTAGGAATCCATTTCCGGATCGTTGCAGTCGATGATGATCAGATCGACATTGCGCTCCGACAGCAGCTTTACGGCCTCGGTCGCCGAGCCGAGCTTGATCTGCTCGCGCACACCGAACCCCTGAACGACGGAGCCCAGCATATCCAAAGCCTGCTGGTTATCGTCGATCAACAGGACCGACGAATGTTCCAGATTAACGCGGTCGTACTTGTTCATCAGTCAAAGAGCTGAAGTTCGCCGGCGTCATCCTTGGCGGAGGGCGCTTTGGCCACGCCCTGACGATAGACGGCTTCCTGCAGACGCTCGGCCATTTCGGCCAGCGGCAGGGCCGCCAGCGCCGTATCCATCGGCTGTTCCGAGGCCAGCGCGTCAGCCAGCGCCGACAGTGCATCCAGACGCTGGGTCAGGACATCAAAGGCCTGCATGCGGACCATGTAGGACAGCCGTTCTTCGGAAGGCAGCCGACCCATGACTTCGCCGGTCAGGTCGCCTGCGGCCTGAACACCCGCGGCGATATCGGACATTTCGGCGGCAATCGCCGACAGCAGGGCGCGTAAATCTTCAGCCATGATCAAAACAACTCCACATCGCCGGCCACGACCTGGGGCTTGGGGACCGAGGGTGGCGGAATCGCCGCCGCATCGATCACTGCCCTTTGCCGCGCCCTACCGCTTACAGGCCAGTAGTGGACACGTCGACCACCAAAACCGCCCAGGCTTCCGCCAACGACGGGGATGCCTTCATCGGCCAGAAAACGCTCGGCAAAGGCGGCATTGGCCGCGCCCACGTCGCTGAGGCTGTCGAACATCCGGCCACCGCCAAACAGCTTGGCCTCCAGACGGTCGCGACGGCCACCGGCCTTCAGGACATCGTTGATCAGCACTTCCATCGCATAGGCCCCATAGCGGCGGCTGGCGGCGGTGCCGTCCGCTCCGCCTTCGGGCAGCAGGAAGTGGTTCATGCCTCCGACACCGGCCACAGGGTCGCGCAGGCACAGGGCAACGCAGCTGCCCAGTACCGTCGTCAGCACCACATTGGGATCGGAGGTGACGTAGTGGTCACCCTGTCCCACATGGACGCGCTTTTCCGTTGCCGCAATGTCGGACACAGGCGTCACTGCAGCGGGCCGAAGACCGACTCCAGCTTCTCTTTAAGCTGCTGGGTGGTGAAGGGCTTAACGAGATAGTTGTTCACGCCATACTGGACTGCGCGTTGGACCAGTTCGCGGTCGGCACGGCCGGTCAGCATGATGAAGGCGGTCTTGGCAATCGGCGGGTGGGCGCGGATGCCGCGCAACAGACCCAGACCATCCAGGTTGGGCATGTTGAAATCCGAAATCACAAGGTGGACCGGCTTGGTGATGAGTGCCCGCAGGGCCGCCTCACCATCGGGGGCTTCCTCGATATCCCGCACGCCGATTTGTTGCAGGCTGGTGCGGACCAGTGCGCGCATCGTCAACTGGTCGTCGACGATGAGTGTGCGGATGGCAGAAGCTGCTGGCATGGGGGAGATCCTTACGCGACAGACGATTTGGCGCCTTTGACAGCGCACGATTCAAGAATAGCGGGGGCGAGGCGGGTCAGCGGCATCTGGCGCTGGACGGCACCCATTTCATAGGCGGCCTTGGGCATGCCGTAGACGACGCAACTGGCTTCGTCCTGACCGAAGGTCTGGGCACCGGCCTGACGCATGGCCAGCAGGCCGCGCGCACCGTCCTTGCCCATTCCGGTCAGGATGACACCCGTCATCGGACGGCCAAGACGAGCCACGGATTCAAACAGCACATCGACAGACGGCCTGTGACCATTGACCGGATCCGCCGCGACCAGACGACAGCGTCCGCCCACCACCGTCAGGTGATAGGCACCACCCGGTGCCAGATAGATGTGTCCCGGTTGCAGGACGGCACCATCGACGGCTTCCGACACCTGTGCGCCCGAGGTCTTGTCCAGACGCTGTGCAAAGCTACGGGTGAAGGTGGCGGGCATGTGCTGGGTGATGACCGTCGCCGGACAATTGGCCGGGAAGGCCGACAGAATGGTCAGCAAAGCCTCGACGCCGCCCGTCGACGAACCGATCGCCAGAATATGGCTGGGGTCGGCGTGATAGGTGCCCTGATGGCTCTGGACCTGACGCGGCTCCAGCGGGCGCACGCGGGCGCGGGCGGCGGATTTCACCTTATAGGCCAGATCGGCAAAGGCCTCGCTGGCCGGAACGCCGACGGCGGGCTTGGACACCGCATCCACGGCCCCGATTTCCATCGCGGCCAGCGTCACATCCGTACCGGCCTGCGTCAGGGTCGAGACCATGACCACCGGCATGGGCCGCAGGCGCATGATCTTCTCGAGGAAGTCCAGCCCGTTCATATTGGGCATCTCGACATCCAGCGTCAGGACGTCGGGGTTCAGTTCCTTGATCTTAGTACGGGCATCCAGCGGGTCTTCCGCCGTGCCGACCACCTCGATCTCGGGATCGCGGCGCAGAACAGCCGCGATCAGGCTGCGCATGGTCGCGCTGTCGTCGACGACGAGGACCTTGACCTTGTTCATGCGGCGTCCCTCGAACGGGCGTCGGTGCGCAGATAGGTGGTCAGGCCGCAGGTCTGGAACTGGTCCGCCGCAGGACCGGAAACGCGCTCGGAGTGGCCGATGTACAGCGCACCGCCCGGATTCAGGATGGGAGCAAATCTCGCCCACACCTTTTCCTGCGTCGCGTCGTCGAAATAGATCACCACATTGCGGCAGAAGATGACGTCGAACGTCCCCTTCATCGGCCAGTTGCCGATCAGGTTCAGCTCGTTGAACACCACCAGACGGCGCAGGGTCTCGTCGGCCTGCGAATAGCCGGGACGGTCGGACAGGGGCGTAAAGCGGCGACGGCCCGAAGCCGGAACCGGTGCCAGCAGGTCATCCGAATAGATACCCAGCCGCCCTTCGGCCACCATATTGGGGTCGATGTCGGTGGCCAGAATACGCACGTCCAAGTCCAGCGCCTCGGGCAGCTTTTCCAGCACGGTCAGGGCCATGGAATATGGCTCCTGCCCGTTGGAGCAGGCCGCCGACCACAGGCGCACACGCCCACCGGCACGCGCACGCGCGGCCAGCTTGGGCATCATCACGTCGCGCAGGTGATCGAAATGGTGCGGTTCGCGATAGAAGCGCGTGACATTGGTCGTCAGGGCCGCAGTCATGGCCTGACGTTCCTCACGCCCTTCCGGCGATTCCACCAGTTCGACGTATTCGGCAAAATTACGCAATCCCAGCGCCCGCAGACGCTTGGCCAGCCGCGAATAGACAAGCGCAGCCTTGCCTTCATGCAGGGCGATCCCTGCATGGCTGTGAAGCGCGCTGGCAATGTGGCGGAAGTCTGCCTGGGTGAACGGAAACTCTCCGTCCACCAGCATTTCCCGCCCGGACGTCATGGTCATGCGGCTTCGGCTTCGACTTCTGCCGGAAGGACGTGCTCGAGGTCGATCAGGCTGATCATACGACCGCCCTCAACCGCAAAGATGCCCTTCACAAAGGCTTTGACGCTTTCCGAAGCGACGTCCGGCGTCGGCTGGATCGAGGCGTCGGTCAGTTGCACGATGTCCGACACCGCATCGACCAGCAGGCCGACAAGGCGCGAACCGACGTGGGCCACCATGATGACGTGACGCTCGGTCGGCTCTCCGGTCTGCAGGCCAAAGCGTGCGCCCAGATCGATGATCGGCAGCACCGTGCCCCGCAGGTTGATGACGCCCTTCATATAGGCGGGCGAGCGCGGCAGCGGCGTCGCGGGCGTCCAGCCACGGATCTCGCGCACGCTCATGATATCAACGCAGAACTCTTGTTCACCAATGCGGAAGGCGATCAGCTCGCGATCGGTACCGGCGACGTTAGGGGTGACTTGGGTCATGTTCAGCTCGCCATTTTCAGTTCAGAGCGGGGGGTATTACGTCGACGTCCGGTCGTGACCAGTGCATCGATATCCAGGATCAGGGCCACGCGCCCGTCGCCCAGAATGGTGGCAGCCGCAACGCCGTGGACGTGGCGGTAGTTAGTTTCCAGCGACTTGATGACGACCTGACGCTGGCCGTGGATGGCGTCGACCAACAGGCCGGCACGCTGGCCGCCTTCGGTCTCGACGATCATCACCACGCCGCCCTTCAGGTCGGTGGGGTCGCTGCGGAAATCCATGGACTGGCCGACATCGACCAGCGGGACGAACTCGTCGCGGAACATCAGCACCGGATCGACGCCGCCGACCAGATGGATGTCCTCGGCCTTGGGCGTCAGGCTTTCGACAATGGCGGCCAGCGGTGCGACCAGAGTCTGGTCTGCCGCGCCTACGACCATGCCGTCCAGCACCGCCAGCGTCAGCGGCAGCGACATGGTGAAGGTCGAGCCCTTGCCCGGATTGGAGGTGATGGAGATACGGCCACCCAGCGACTGGATGGAGCGGCGCACCACGTCCATACCCACGCCGCGGCCCGACACGTCGGTGATTTCCTTGGCGGTCGAGAAACCTGGCAGGAAGATCAGGTTGTCGACCTCGTCATCGCTCAGGATTTGGTCCGGCGTCACCAGACCGCGTTCCTCGGCAATGGCGCGGACGCGCTGGCGGTTGATGCCCTTACCGTCATCGGAAATCTCAATCACGATCCGGCCCGAACGGTGCAACGCGGCCAGTTTGACCGTGCCCTCAACCGGCTTGCCCGCGGCTTCGCGCTCTTCGGGGCTTTCCAGACCGTGGTCGATGGCGTTGCGCAGCATGTGGGTGATCGGCTCGGCCAGACGTTCCACCACGGTCTTGTCGACCTCGGTGTCTTCGCCGGTCGTGACCAGTTTGACGCGCTTGCCCGTCATGTCGGCGACTTCGCGGACCAGACGCGGCATGCGCTGGAACACCGACTTCACCGGCTGGGCGCGGATGGCCATCACGCTGTCCTGAATCTCGCGGGTCAGCAGCTCTAGGTCCTCGAGGCCGAGCGAGATATCGGACGAACGGGCCAGACCGCTCTCATAGACGCGCTGGGCCAGCATGGCCTGCTGGATGACCAGCTCGCCCACAGCATTGATCAGGCGGTCCACGCGTTCCAGATCGACGCGGATGGTAACAGGTGCCGCAGCAACAGGCGCAGCCTTAGCGGCTGCGGGTGCCGTCGTTGCGGCCACCGGCTTTGGGGCGTCAATCGGAGCTGCCGCAAGCACGGCGGGTTCGTCGTTTGCGGGCTTGGCCTCGCCGCCGCCCAGACGGGCAGCCGTATCGGCCTGTGCCAGCGCCACCAGAGCGGCGATGTCGGCCTCTGTCGAGCCACCCAGCTCCGGCAGGTCTGCAACAGGAGCCGACAGATCGGGCAGGCCAAGGTCAGCCACCGGGGCCAGCGGCGGCAGGCCATCATCGACCGATGCCCCCGCCAGCGGGGTGATGTTCAGGTCGCAATCGCTTTCGACGAAATCGAAAACGTCGCGCACGTCGGCTTCCGGCACCGGAGCGTTCAGCTGGATCGTCCAGACCAGATGGGAGTCCATCGGATCAAGCGCATCCAGTTCCGGCAGGCCGCTATCGTCCAGCGAGACCTCGACCGGACCCAGACGGCCCAGTTCACGGATCAGCAGGCCCGTTTCATTGGCATTGGCATAGAGGCGCGGATGCGGGCGGAAGATGATCTTCCAGCCGGTCGGCTCCGATGAAGGCGTAATATCCGGCACCGCATGCAGGTCCAGCGGCGGCAGGGGATCGCCTGCGCCAAAGTCATCGAGGCTTAGGGCCACCGGCACGAAACCGAAATCGTCGTCCAGCGAGTCCGAAGCATCCTCTGCCGTCGACACCGGCGCGCCGTGGGTCAGGGTTTCCAGTTCCGCGATCAGCGACTGGGAACGTGCCGGATCCACCGCCGGACCGGCACCGCGTGCCGCCGTGACGTGGTCGTTCAGGACATCGTTGGCGCGCAGCAGGGCGCGCACGATGGTGTCATCCACCTCTTTGCGGCCCGAGCGCAGCTCGTCCATCAGGGTCTCGAAAACGTGCGCAAAGCGGACAAGGTCGTCCAGACCAAAGGCCCCTGCCCCGCCTTTGACGGAGTGAACCGCGCGGAAACAGGCGTTGATGGTCTCGATATCGGTCGAACCCGACTCCAGTTCCAGAAGGTTGCTCTCGAGATCGCCGAGCAGCTCTTCGCATTCCTGGAAGAAGGTGGCCTTGATGGCTTCGAACGGATCTTCACTCATGACTGGGGGTCGTCCTTAGGATCAGTTCAGGGTCAGGCAGCAACGCGACGCACGGCGTCGACAAGGCGGACGGGGTCGAAAGGCTTTACGATCCAGCCGGTTGCGCCCGCGTCACGCGCGCGCTGCTTCTTGGCGGCATCGCTTTCAGTGGTCAGAACCAGAACCGGAACACCCGCATATTGCGGATCGGCACGCATGCCCTCGATGAAGCCGAAACCATCGAGACGCGGCATGTTGATGTCGGTGATCACGACGTCGGGACGCTGCTCGGCCAGCACTTCAAGGCCGTGCACACCGTCAACAGCCTGAACCACATTATAGCCGGCATCCTTCAGAGCCAGCATCAGCATGTCGCGCATGGTGCGCGAGTCATCGATGGTCAGAACGGTTTTGGTCATTAGGCGGCGTCCTGCGCTACAAGCTGTTCGGGGGAAGCACCAAAGCCCTGCCATTGCTCGGCGAGGGCTTCGGAAACGTTGAGGAAGGTCAGGGCGTGACCATCCGATTTCCAAGTCTTGATGGCCGACAACAGCAGTTGCAGGCACAGCCCCCCCAGACGCTCGACCGCCGAGGCTTCCAGCGCCACGGGCTGGCCGCGAACGGCAGCCAATCCGGCGGCCAGCGGCTCGATCGCCCGCATGTCCAGCACGGCTGGCAGGGTGATCACGGGGGTAGGACTTGGACTATTGCTCATTAGAACTCCTCCCAGCCATCTTCGATGGGCTGTGATTTGAGCGCAGCGCCGCTAAGGCCCGTGGTCTTCAGGGCAGCAACGGTTTCTGCGACCGTGCGCGGGCGAGCGGGGGTAGCGGTGGCAGGGGTTGCCACCTCGTTCGCAGCACGCAGAGGTTTGGCCGGCTTTGCGACCGTGGGGGTTTCAGACGTAGGTGCCTCGGGGGCCTTCAGCGGTTGCGGCGCGGCCGGTGCGGGGCGCACGGTAGCGACCGGTTGGACCGGCTGGACCGGTTGGACCGGCTTGGCAACGGCAGGTTTGGGCGCGGGCATCGGCGCAACAGGTGCCGGGGCGACCGGTGCGGGGGCCACGCGGGCGGCAGGCGCGAAGGGGGCTGCCGGTGCCACCGGCGCGGGCAAGTCCG
>NZ_CAMZFB010000030.1 GCF_947305955.1 uncultured Brevundimonas sp. | reverse complement strand
GTCTGGTCATCACTCCCGACCGGGTGCTGGTGGTCGATTACAAGACCAATCGTCCGGCTCCGGATCGTCTGGAGGATGTCGACCCGGCCTATCTGACCCAGCTTGCGGTCTATGCCGCCGTCCTGCGCCAGCTCTATCCCGAGCGCACGGTCGAGGCGGCCCTGGTGTGGACCGACGGGCCGAAGCTGATGCCGGTCGATAGCGCGATCTTGATGCAGGCGCTGAACCGAACGCCCATTGATTAACGCGGCCTTCTGCCCCAAATCATGACCGACAGGCGCGAGCGAGCCTTGCGCCGACACTGATAGAAAGAGACACCATGGCCACTCTCAAGGTCACCGACGAGTCGTTCGAAACCGAAGTCCTGCAAGCTTCCAAGCCTGTGCTGCTGGACTTCTGGGCCGAATGGTGCGGCCCGTGCAAGCAGATCGGCCCGTCGCTGGAAGCCCTGTCGGACGAAATCGGTGACAAGGTCACCATCGCCAAGCTGAACATCGACGACAGCCCGATGACCCCGTCGAAGCTGGGCGTGAAGGGCATTCCGACCCTGATGCTGTTCCAGGACGGCCAAATGACCGCCATGAAGGTCGGTCCGATGCCCAAGGGCAAGATCGTCGAATGGCTGGCCGAATCTGGCGTCGGCTGATCTGCGGATCAACGGATATAGAAAAGGGCGGCTCCCGACGGAGCCGCCCTTTTTCATGAGCCCTTATCGCGGCCACGTCTCTGGAGAAGCGCCCAGAACCTCGCCTGCCAGATAGAGGCTGCCGCAGATCAATATGCGTCCGGCTCCCAGCGCCAAGGCGCGGTCCATGGCTTCATCCACCGAGGCGGCTGTCGTCGCGCCAAAGCCGCGTCCTTGAGCGACGGCGGCCAAGGCATGCGGCTCTGTGGCATTGCCCTCGAACGGCACGGCGATGACGTGGGCGTCCAGTCCTTTGAGCGCCTCGAAGAAGCCGCCCGCATCCTTGTTGTTCAGCATGCCGACGATAAGCGTCAGCGGTCGCGGAGCCTTGGCGTGGCGGTCGGCCAGAACGCGGGCGAGCGCGCGCGCCGCATGGGGGTTATGCCCGCCATCCAGCCAAAGTTCGGCATCGGCAACCTTGGCCTTTTCGGCATAGCGCCCTGCGGTCAGACGCTGCATGCGCGCAGGCCAGAAGACGGACTTCAGACCCTTGGCGATCGCCTCTTCGGGCAGGTCCAGTTCCAGAGCCGCCGCTACCGCCACGCCCGCATTGTCAAACTGGTGCGCGCCGGACAGGGCAGGCGCGGGCAGATCAAGGAAGCGAGTCTGGTCCTGATAGGCCAGAGCGCCACGTTCGCACCATGCATCGAAATCGACACCCATGACCGTCAGCGGCGAGCCGACCGCCTGCGCGCGGCGCTCGATCTCGGCCATGGCGGGTTCGGACTGGCGGCCCACCACACAGCGGGCTCCAGCCTTGATGATCCCCGCCTTTTCGCGGGCGATACCGGCGAGGTCGGTGCCGAGAAACTCCGCGTGGTCCAGATCGACGGGGGTTATGACACTGAGCAGCGGACGCTCGATGACATTGGTGGCGTCCAGCACACCGCCTAGCCCGACCTCTATAATGGCCAGATCAGCAGGCGTTTCGGCCATGGCAAGGAAGCCCGCCGCGGTGGTACTTTCAAACACCGTCGCCTCTCCGCCCGTTGCTGCCATGGCCTCCTCGACGCGGTCGAGGATGGCGTTCAGTTGGTTATCGGAAATCAGCTCTCCGGCCAGCCGGATGCGCTCGTTGAAGCGGACCAGATGGGGCGAGGTATAGGTATGGACCTTGAGGCCCGCGGCCTCGGCGATCGACCGGATCAGCGAAACGGTCGATCCCTTGCCGTTGGTGCCCGCCACATGGATGACGGGCGGCAGGCGGTCCTGCGGATTGCCCAGCGCGGCGCACAGGGCCTGCATACGGCCAAGGGACAGGTCGATGCGCTGGGGGTGCCGCGCCTTCAGACGCTCTGAAATCGGGTCCAAGACGCGACGTTTCCCTTTAGAGGTTTCGGCCTCAGGCGGCCTTTTTGCGCTTGCCGTCCATCAGGATGGACAGGATGCGGCCAAGGGTCTGCGGCAGGTCGTGACGGGTCACCACCTTGTCCACCATACCCTTGTCCTTGAGGTATTCGGCGCGCTGGAAGCCCGGCGGCAGTTTTTCGCGGATGGTGGTTTCGATCACGCGCGGACCGGCAAAGCCGATCAGGGCACCCGGCTCGGCCAGATGCACATCGCCCAGCATGGCGTAGGAAGCAGTCACGCCACCCGTGGTCGGGTCGGTCAGAACCACGACATAGGGCAGTTGCGCCGACTTCAGGTCCTGAATGGCCAGGGTGGTGCGGGCCATCTGCATCAGCGACAGGGCACCTTCCTGCATACGGGCACCACCGGCGGCGGTGAAGCAGACCAGCGGCACACCGCGCTTCACAGCTTCCTGAGCGGCGGTGATGAAGGCCTCACCGGCAGCCATGCCCAGCGAGCCACCCATGAAGGTGAAATCCTGAACGATGACCACGGCGTCGGTGCCGGCGATCTTGCCATAGCCGATAGCCATGGTGTCGGGACGGCCCGCAGCCTTGCGGGCGGCGGCCAGACGTTCCTTGTACGGCTTGCCGTCCGAGAAGTTCAGCGGGTCTTCCGGCACGGCGGGCGTGTCGATGGCCTCGAACTTGCCGTCGTCGAAGGTGGCCTTCAGACGGGTCGGCGCGTTGATACGCATGTGACGGCCCGACGGCGTGACCCAAAGCGCGGCTTCGAGGTCCGAGCGATAGATCATCTCGCCCGTGTCGGGGTCTTTCACCCAAAGATTGTCCGGCGTGTCCGTGGTTTTGACGACCTTGCGGACACCGGGGGAAAGGCGCGACAGCCAGCCGCCGCGGGCCTTGTTCTCGGAATTCTTATCGACCATGGGCGCTTCTTAAACGGTTTCCGCAACGGAAGCACTAGTGCGCGCACCACGAACTGCGGTGGAAAGTTCGCGAACCTTGTCCAGAACGCGGGTGACAGCCGACTGTCCGCCCTCGAGTGCAGCGGCAACTTCGTCCACCAGAACCGAGCCGACAACCACCGCATCGGCCACACGGGCGATCTCGGCGGCGCGCTCTGGCGTCTTGACGCCAAAGCCCACGGCGACGGGCAGACCCGAGGCCTTGCGTACGCGCTCGACAGCAGGAGCGACCGAGGCGGCCTGTGCTTCCTTCACGCCCGTCACACCCGCGACGGAGACGTAATAGACAAAGCCCGAAGTGCCCTGAACGATGGTGGCCAGACGCGCATCATCCGACGTCGGCGTGGCCAATCGGATCAGCGAGATCTGTTCGGCATCCATGGCCGCCGCCAGATCGCCAGCCTCTTCCGGCGGGCAGTCCACGGCGATCAGGCCATCTACACCCGCCTCGGCGGCTTCCTTGGCAAAACGCACATAGCCATAGGATTCGACGGGGTTCAGATAGCCCATCAGGATCAGCGGCGTGGTCGTATCGGTCTTGCGGAACTCGGCCACGAGGTCGAGCGTGCCGCGAAGCGTCATACCGGCCTTCAGACCGCGAAGCGCTGCGCGCTGGATCGGCGGGCCTTCGGCCATCGGGTCCGAAAAGGCCAGACCCAGTTCGATGATATCGGCACCGGCAGCCGGCAGGCCTTTGAGGATTTCCAGCGCCTCGTCACGCGACGGGTCGCCTGTCATCACATAGGGAATGAAACCCGCACGGCCTTGGGCCTTCAGTTCGGAAAAGCGGGCATCGATACGCGCAGTCGTCACGGATTGGTTCCTTCAGGGGCGGCGCAGACGTCGCCCGGAATGATGGCAAAGCCCAGATAGGCCGCTTCTTCGGCAGCCTGCGGCTTGGAGGTGTCAAAGAAGGCGACCATCTGCATCCCGTCACAGCCACCGCCTTCGCGGCGCTTGACCAGAATGACGCGGTTGTCGTCGCCATCGGCCGGAATCCAGCCCTTGGCCTTGAAGTCCTCGATATAGGCGTCGGCCACGCCGCCCAGCTGGTCCATGCGGGCCGTCACACAGAAGGCCGGAGCGGACAACAGACCACCGCAGTCGGGCGAGACGACAGCCGGAGCCTTCACCTCGATATCGGTCGGGGCGATGCTGACGGGGCCAGCGGCGGCGGGGGCGGCCTGCGCGGCCACGAGGGCCAGCGCCGAGACGAGTGCGATCATGGTTACAACTCCACTCCAAGGTGTTTGGCGACCGTGAAGATGTCCTTGTCGCCCCGACCGGACAGCACCACGACGATATCGCCCCCCTTACCCACTTCGCGGGCAATCTCGCCCGCACGCGCCAGGGCGTGCGACGGCTCCAGCGCCGGAATGATGCCTTCCAGCTTGGAGATCATCTGGAAGGCTTCCAGCGCCTCGTCATCCGTGGTCGAGCGGTATTCGCCACGACCGAGGTCGTTTAGCCACGCATGCTCCGGACCGATGCCCGGATAGTCGAGGCCTGCCGAGATGGAGTGACCCTCGAGGATCTGGCCGTCGGCATCCTGAAGCAGATAGGTACGGTTGCCGTGCAGCACGCCCGGACGCCCGCCCTTGAGCGAGGCGGCGTGGCCGTTGTCCACGTCCAGACCGTGGCCTGCGGCCTCAACGCCGATGAGGCGCACGCCCTCGTCATTGACGAACGGGTGCATGGCACCGATGGCGTTGGAGCCACCGCCGATGCAGGCGACGACAGCATTGGGCAGATGCCCCATCTGTTCCATCGACTGCTTCTTGATTTCCTTGCCGATCACCGACTGGAAGTCGCGCACCATCTCCGGATAGGGAGCCGGACCGGCTGCCGTGCCGATGATGTAATAGGTGTTGGCCACGTTCGTGACCCAGTCACGCATGGCCTCGTTCATCGCGTCCTTCAAGGTCGCGGCGCCCGCCGTCACGGCGTTCACCTCGGCCCCCAGAAGCTTCATGCGGAAGACGTTCGGCTGCTGACGCTCGACGTCCACCGCGCCCATATAGACCGTGCACGGCAGGTCAAAGCGCGCGCAGACGGTGGCCGAGGCCACGCCGTGCTGGCCCGCGCCCGTCTCGGCGATGATGCGCGTCTTGCCCATGCGGCGGGCCAGCAGGATCTGGCCCATGCAGTTGTTGATCTTGTGCGCGCCCGTGTGGTTCAGGTCCTCGCGCTTGAGCCACACCCGCGCCCCGCCGAAATGCTCGGTCAGGCGCTCCGCATGATACAGCGGGCTTTCGCGGCCGACGTAGTATTTCAGATAGCCGTCCAGCTCTTCCTGAAAGGTCGGGTCCGCCTTGGCCGCCTTATAGGCCGCGTCCAACTCGTGGATCAGCGGCATAAGGGTTTCGGGCACAAAGCGTCCGCCATAGGGGCCGAAGCGACCCTGTTCGTCGGGCCATGCGTAGGTGTTGGTCAGGGGTGCGTTCACGTCAGCAATCTACGGGAAGGAAAACGTCGAAATCAGGACCGGCGCGCGGCCTCTAGAAATTCATGGATCAGGGAGATGTCCTTAACACCCGGCGCGCTCTCAACGCCAGAGGAGACATCAACCATAGGAGCGCGGGTCACGCGCAAGGCTTCACCGATGTTGGCCACATCCAGCCCACCTGCGAGAAACCATTTTGCCGAAAATGACCGGTCCGCGATCAGCCGCCAGTCAAAGCTGTGCCCCACACCCCCCGGCAGATCGGCCCCTGCGGGCGGCTTGGCATCAAACAGCAGGATGTCGGCGGCATCACGCCATGCGGGCACGGCGTCAAAGTCGGCGGCCTCGCGGATCGGCAAGGCCTTGATGATGCCCGCCCCCGTCAGGGCACGCACTTCGGCGGCACGCTCGGGCGTCTCGGCACCATGAAGCTGGATGAAGTCGGGTTTCAGGTGTTCGGCAATGCGCGACAACAGGTCATCGTCAGGATTGACCACCACCGCGGCAATGGCGGTGCGCCCGCGTGCGATGTCGAATAAAGGGCCTGCAGCCTCGGGCTCTATGTGGCGCGGGCTTTTGGGAAAGATCACCGCCCCGACATAGGCAGCACCGCCATCCACAGCGGCCTTCAGGGTTTCGGGCGTCGTCAGCCCGCAGATCTTCACCTCGGTCATGGATAACGGGGTGCGCGACCCTGACCCTCAGGTCAAGGCCGCTTGCATCCGCAAAAGAGGTTTAGCTCTTCTTGGCCGCTGGCTTCTTGGCCGTAGCGGGCTTTTTCTCTGCTTTTTCGGCAGGCTTCTTGTCGGCGCTCTTGGCCGCAGCCTTCGCGGGGGCTTTGGGCTTGGCCTCCGACTTTGCGGCGGGCTTTTCTGCCGGTTTGGCCTCGGCCTTTGCGGTGGCCTTCGCCGGAGCCTTGGGTTTGGATGCGGGCTTGGAGGCCTCGCTCGGGCCGGTGCGCGTGGCCGCACGCTCGGCCAGCACGCTGTTCACGCGGTCAATCGCCTCGACCAGCAGTGATTTCTTCTCATGCGCGCCCGTATCGGGATTGGCCTTGCCGGAGCGGCGCGCGTCGCGCGCGCGTTGACGGATCATGCGCTGGACGCGCTCGCGTCGGCTGCGAAGCTGGTGGGCCAGTTCGGTCAGTTCGCGGTGCGTGAAGCTTTCAAGGGACTTTGTCTGATCGACTAGAAGCTGCTCGACCTGATCCAGTGCGCGCTTGGAAGATGAACTCATGACTGTCGTTCCTGTCGTTTCTCTTCGAAGAACAGCGTACGACAAGACAGGTCGTTCCGGCAGACCTATTCAGCCCCCTGCAAAAATGAGCGTCACTTCTTCCGCATTGAGCAGTTTCCATTCCCCTGGTGCGAGGTCATCAGGCAGAACCAACCCACCCAAGCGTTCGCGGTGCAAGGCTTCGACATGGTTGCCCGTGGCGGCAAACATGCGGCGCACCTGATGATAGCGACCTTCGGTCACGCTCAGCAGGGCCTCGGTTTCCGACACCACCTCCAGTTCGGCGGGGGCCAGCGGCTTGTCCTCGCCTTCCAGCATCAGCTCGCCGGACGCGAACAAGGCCCCCTCGGTGCCATTCAGCGGGCGGGCCAGCGTGGCGCGATAGGTCTTCTTCACATGGCGTTTGGGACTGATGACACGGTGCAGCAGGTCGCCGTCATCGGTCAGCAGCAGCAGGCCCGAGGTCTGTTTATCCAGACGCCCGATGGTCGAGATCGCCGGATCACGGCGCAGCCAGCGTTCCGGCAGCACGTCATAGACCAGCGCCCCGTCCTCCTTGTGCGAACAGGTCATGCCCAGCGGCTTGTTCAGCAGGATCACCAGACCCTGAACCGGATCCAGCGGCTCACCGTCGATCTCCATGCGTGACGGCAGATCGGGCGTGACGGGAATGCGTTTGGTCACATCCGTCAGGTCCTCGCCGTCCAGCATGATGCCGCCCGCCTTGGCCATCCGCGCCATTTCATTGCGCGAACCATAGCCCATGGAAGACAGAAGCTTGTCGACGCGAGATGTCGGCACTTTCGCCATGGTCACTTCACCGCTTCAAAGATTTTGAAGCCGTTTTGATCGGCGACCATGTTCACGCGCTTGAACACCTCATTGAGGTCGTTCTCGTACGGCAGGTGACGGTTGGCGACGATCCATGCCACCCCGCCCTTTTTCAGCAGTTCCGCCGACTTGCGGATGAATTTCTGGCCCAGACGTTTGTCCTCGATACCGCCATCGTGGAAAGGCGGGTTGGAGACAACAAAATCAAGGGTGCCTGCGGCATCCAGCAGACGCACATCGGCCCATTCAAAGCTGGCGCGGGGGTCGGTGATATTCTTCTTGGCAGCCTCGATGGCGCGGCGGTCCATATCGACCATCCGCAGATAGGTGACGGCTGGCGAGCGCAGCACCACCGTGGCCAAGGCCCCATAGCCACAGCCCAGATCGATGCCGTTGCCCTTCAGCGCCGGAAGCGCATCGGCCAGCAGGGCCGTGCCCGTATCGATACGGTCCCACGCGAAGATGCCCGGCTGGGACCATGCCTCCAGCCCCTGCACCATGCGCGGGGCACCGGCCTTGATCGCCTCGTCCAGACCCTCGACAGTTTCGGGGCGGGTGATGATGGCGCGGCGATGGTGGGCCTTTGCCGTCTCGGCGAACTCAAGGCCGAAAGCCTTCAACTCCTTGCCCAGACGCGAGCCGCCCTTGTCCTTGGGTGCCATGACATCCAGCTTGCCGCCGACCTTCAGCGCGCGGAGCGCCAGAGCCAGCACATAGCGGCGCTCGATCGCACCGGGCGGAGCATAGAGGGTGATGTCATCCGCCGACGCGGGCGCACAGTCTTCCAGCGCCATCGATCCGGGAATGAGCGGAGAGGTCTGCTGGGCCGACGAGGGCGGGTCGAATACGGCGGGCGGGCGGCCATAGATCAGGCTGTTCATGCGCTGCCCTATAATGGTTTCGCGCGTCATAGGCGACAGTCGGCGTTGGTCGCGATCACTTCTGCCTCTTCGCCTTTAGCGCAGGATGACAGGGCGCGCCGAATAGTGGCAGACAGCACCCATGTTCGATCCCGCCGCTTACGAAGACCCGTCGCCGACCCTGCATGATGCGCGCGTGCTTCTGGAGCGGGTATGGGGCCACAAGGATTTTCGTGGCCTTCAGGCGCAGGTGATCGAAGAGGTTCTGGGCGGTCGTAACACTCTGGCCGTGCTGCCGACCGGCGGCGGCAAGAGCGTCTGCTACCAGATCCCCGCCATCCTGCGCCCCGGTGTGGGTCTGGTCGTTTCGCCGCTGATTGCGCTGATGACCGATCAGGTCGAGGCCCTGAAACAGCAGGGGGTCAATGCCGCCCGCCTCGACAGCGGCCTGTCGCTGGACGAGCGAAACGCCGTCTGGCGCGAGGCCCGTTCGGGTGATCTGGACCTGCTTTACGTCTCGCCCGAAGGTCTGGCGACCGGATCGATGCTTGAGCGTCTGGCCGAACTGCCGATCAGTTTGATCGCCATCGACGAAGCCCACTGTGTGTCGCAGTGGGGTCATGACTTCCGACCCGACTATCGCAATCTGGGCCGTCTGGCAGAAATCTTCCCGCGTGTGCCGCGTGTCGCCGTGACCGCCACCGCCGATGCGCGAACCCGCGACGACATCGTCAAATCGCTCCGTCTGGAAGATGCCCGCGTCTTCGTGGACAGCTTTGCCCGCCCCAATCTGCAACTGTCGGCCGAGCGCAAGAGCAATGGCTCGCGGGCCAAGAACGACGAGCGCGTGGTCGAACTGGTCGCCGAGCGTCCGCGCCGTTCGGGCGTGGTCTATTGCGGCAGCCGCGACGGCTGTGACCGTCTGGCGCAACTCCTGCGCGATCGCGGCATCAACGCCATTTCCTATCACGCGGGCTTCGACAACAAGGAGCGCGACATCCGCCTTGACCGCTTCCTCAACGAGGAAGACGCGGTCATGGTCGCCACCATCGCCTTTGGCATGGGCGTCGACAAACCCGATGTGCGCTATGTGATCCACTGCGATCCACCCGGCAGTCTGGAAGCCTATTGGCAGGAGGTGGGCCGCGCGGGCCGCGATGGCGAACCCGCCGAGGGTATCACCCTGTTTGGTCCGTCCGACATCGCGTGGTCGCTGCGCCGCCTCGAAGGGCGTCCGATGGCCGAAGAGGTCAAACAGGTCCAGACCCGCAAGGTGCGCCAGCTGTTTGCCATGCTGGACGGTGCGACCTGCCGCCCGCAGGCCGTGCGCCGCTATTTCGGTGAAACCACCGCCGAGCCGTGCGGCTGCTGCGATATCTGCGGCGAGCCGCCGATGACCTTCGATGCGCTGGTCCCCGCACAAAAGGCACTGGCGGCTGTCCAGCGTCTGGGCGAGCGTTTCGGGCGCACCCGCGTGGTCGATCACCTGATCGGCAAGGCCAAGGACAATGCCGCGTGGGAGACGTCCCTTTCCACATTCGGCATCGGCAAGGACCTGACCATCCTCGGCTGGCGCGATGTGTTCGACCATCTGATGTTCGAGGGCCTGTTGGTGGAAGAGGCCACCGATGGCTATCCCATCCTGAAGCTGGGCGATCCCGAAGCCGTGCGTGCCGTCTATCGTGGCGAGCGCGAGGTCAGGGTCAAACAGCCGCCCGCCCGCACCCACATCGAAAAGCCGCGCAAGAATGTGGGCCGCAACCTGCCGATGGAAAGCCTCGACAGCGATGTCCGCGCCCGCTTCGAAGCCCTGAGGGCGTGGCGCCGCGACCGTGCCAAGGAACAGGCGGTCCCGCCCTATGTCATCTTCACCGACAAGACGCTGGTGGAAATCGCCATCCAGTGTCCGCGTGACCAAACCGAACTGGGACGCATAAGCGGCGTCGGCGCAGGCAAGCTGGACCGCTATGGCAAGGCCGTGCTGGAGGCCCTCCTGAACGTTTCATAGGTTCAGGAGTTTGACCCGTCTGAGGGAAGCGTGTTGAGGGTCCTATGAAAAGCCGTGTCCTTGCGTGGGCGATCTCCAGCCTGTGTTTTACTGCGCCGGCCATGGCCCAAAGTCTCCCTGACGATGACCCGCATTGGGCGCAGAAGCTGGACGCCGATGCCCGCGCCATCCATGTCGTCATGCTGGACAGCCATCCCGGCAGCTATGACACCCTCAATCCGCAGTTCCGCGAGCAACTGGACGCAGGGCTCGCACTGGCTCTAGAGCGGGCCTCCCGGACAAATACCAAGGGTGGCTGGTGGTGGGCCTTGCGCGACTATGTATCCGGCTTCGACGACGGCCATGTGATCCTGTCATCGGTGGGCAATTGGGGTTTCCCCGTCCGCTGGCCCGGCTTCCTCACCCGCTATCAGGGTCTTGAGCAGCGCATCGTCGCCCGTTCGGACACATTGGCGAACCTACCCCCGCTCGGTGCGAAACTGATCGAGTGCGACGGCGTCGATGCCGAGACTCTGGCGCAGGAGCGTGTGGGACGATACCGGGGCCGCTGGTCACTGGAAGCCCAGCGCGCCGCCTTCGGCGACTGGACCTTCCTAAGCGCCCAGAATCCCTGGCAGGAAGAAATGCGCGAATGCCGGTTCGAACACGACGGCGGGGTCCAATCCTATTCGCTAGAGTGGCGCGACGGCGGCAGCGAACTCAGCCAGATCCGCAACACCATGGTCAAGGCACCGCCCTTCAACATCGGCATGCAGACGCTGGATGACGGCGGGATATGGATTTCGGCCTCGACCTTTGACAGCAATCCCCAAGGCCCCAATTTCGAGGCCCTGAACGCACTTGTCGCCCAAATGGAGGGGAACCAGAACCTTCTGCGGTCCGCGCCCTATGTCGTTTTCGATGTGCGGGGTAATGGCGGCGGCTCTTCAATCTGGTCCCTCAACATGGCGCGCGCCCTTTGGGGAGAAGACTGGGTAGAAGGCCACCGCGTTCCGCCGTCTTCGGGCGTCGACTGGCGGGCCTCCCAAGCCAATGTCGATGAGTTCAAATCCTTCCTGTCCTCTCTGGATGAGGCAGGGACCACTGACGAGGTGCGCGATTATGCGGTCGATGCCATTCGCGGCATGGAAGCGGCACTGGCCAATGGCGAAATGTATTACCGACAAACGTCCTCACGCGAGGTGGCCGAAGACCGCGCCCCCACAGCTCTTTTGCCAACGGGTCGGATACTGGTTCTGACCGACTATAGCTGTGCCTCGGCCTGTCTGGATGCCGTCGATCTGTGGAAGGCGGCAGGGGCGATCCAGATCGGACGGGAAACCTCTGCGGACACCGTCTATATGGAAATGCGCGATGCCAACCTGCCTAGCGGGCTGGCGACCGTCACCGTTCCCATGAAGGTCTATCGCGACCGGTATCGCGGCCATAACCAGCCGCATACACCGCAACACCGGATGCCGCTGGAAACCCTATCCGAGGAACAACTGCGGTCAGGGGTTTCCGCTATCGCCCGCAGACAGCCCACCCGTCCCTAACATTACCAAATCCCAACTTGAATCCGGCCATCGGCAAAGTCAAAGCTTGGCAGAACGATGGAATTCCAATGGGGACAGGGTGATGAAGCTTAAATCTGCACTTCCTCTCATGGCGTTTGCAGCCATGGCCGTTGGCCACAACGCCCATGCCTCGGACGGACAGGATCGTGACTGGGCCGACACCTTGCGTCAGGACGCGACGGCCATTCACGCCGCCCTGCAGGACAGCCACCCCGGCCCGTACGACCCGCTTAATCCGGACTTTCGCCGCCAACTGGATGAAGGGCTGAACACAGCACTGGCTCGCGCCTCCCAGACCTCCTCCATGGATGGCTGGTGGTGGGCAATCAGAGGCTATGTCGCCAGCTTTGACGACGCCCACGTCTTCGCCTCGCTCAAGGTCACCAGCGCCTATGAACGTCGCTGGCCCGGTTTCCTGACTGCCTATCAGGGCGACGATATTGTCGTGACGACCACGCAGGCCGGTGCCGACATGCCGCCAGCGGGGTCCAAACTCGTATCCTGTGATGGCGTGCCCGCCGAGGCACTGGCCTCCCAGCGCCTCGGCCAGTTCCGTGGCCGCTGGTTCCTGAAGGCCCAGCGCCAGCGCTTTGGCGATCTACTCTTCATCGACGAAGGCAATCCGTTTGCCCCATTGCCCGCACAATGCGACTTCGAGGTTGACGGACAAAGCCGCGCCTATGCCTTGCAATGGCGCGTCGGCGGCGACGAGCTTCAACAGGCACAAACCGCTGCCGCAGCCGTGCCTGCGACCAAGGCCCATCTGACCCGCCTTGACGACGGCGGCTTCTGGATCGCCACCCCGACCTTTGACGCCAACCCGCAATCGGCATCCTTCGGCTCGCTAAATGCCGTGTTGGACGGGATGGCCGCCCGTCAGGACGAGTTGCGATCCGCCCCCTATGTGGTCTTTGACCTGCGCGGCAATCGCGGCGGCTCGTCCAGCTGGAGCCAGCGCATGGCCAGGACTTTGTGGGGCGAGGCATGGCTGGAACACCACGCGCCGAAATCATCGCAGGCCGTCGATTGGCGTGCTTCGACAGCCAACCACGCCTATCTTGGCGAAATCCATGACATCCTGAAGGGACAGGCCCCCGACGAGGTCATCGCCTTCCTCGACGAGGCTCGAGTGGGCATGGGCGAGGCCATCGCACGCGGCGATGCCTATTGGACCGAAACCTTTGAAAGCGAGGCCGCGCAATCGCCCGCCCCGTCAACGTCACCGGTTAGCAGCAAGGTCTTCATCCTGACCGACTATATGTGCGTATCGGCCTGTCTGGACGCGGTGGATGTGTGGAAGGCCGCAGGCGGCATACAGATCGGCACAGAGACCTCTGCGGACACCCTCTATATGGAAATCCGCGAGACCGAACTGCCCAGCGGACTGTCCGGCCTATCCATCCCGATCAAGGTCTATCGCGGTCGTGAGCGCGGCCATAACCAGCCGCATACGCCCGACCATCCGCTGCCGCTGGAAACGCTGGACGACGCGGCCCTGAAGGCTGCGATCCGCCAACTGGCCGCGAACTGACCGGCTATCTCAGAAAGGCCAGCACCGCGCGTTCAAAGGCGCGGGGCTGGTCGATCATGACCATGTGTTCCGCGCCCTGTATCCGCTGGAAGGTCGCCGGCGTGTTCAGGTTCATGAAGCTGTAGCGGAACAGGTCATCGACAACAGCGCGGGGGCTGCTGGCATCCGCGCTCCAGCCATAAACCACCGTGACCGGTGCCGTGATCTGGGGCAGGCGGTGGCGAAGATCTGTGGTCAGCACCTCGAACACACCCTGCGCCAGCACGCGGCGATCCCCGCCCTGCCAGCCCAGTCCGTTGAAGACGCGGTCAGCCCCCTCACCCAGCTCTAAGCCCATGCGCGCGGGCGCACTGCGCAGCATGTCGTCGCCCATCAGCAGCACGCCCTGATAGGCCAGTCGTGCCAAAGGCTCGACATCGGCACGGGTGGCTCCGCGACTGATCAGCGAGGGGAAGAAGGGCGAGGAGTCGACCACCATCACCCGCCCGATATCGTCACCCATATCGGCAGCAATCCGCAGGGCTACCTGACCGCCCATGGAATGGCCGATCAGGGCAGGCTTTCTGTTGGCGGTCACCATCTGTTGGGTGCGGATATAGCGTTCAATCTCCGAGGCGACGGTAGACCCCAGTACGCCCGTGGCATTGCCTTGGGCATGATAGGCCCCAAAGCCCCGCACATTGATCAGATGCAGCCGATAGCGTCCCTGTAATGCCGGAACGATCTTGCCCCAGACCTCGGATGTGGAGGCCAGACCGGGGATCAGGACGATATCGGGACCGTTCTGCTCGCCTACCACCTGAACCACAATGTGGTTGGAGGCGAACTCTGCCGTCGGCCATGTCGCGGCCAGTGCCGCCACCGAGCGATTGTTCTGTGCGGTTTGCGCCTGAGCCAGCGTCGGAGAGGCCACCCACGCGGCCAACAGGATCAACAGGATCAACAGGGATACGAAACTGAAGCGGGTCATTCCCCTACCGTGTCCAAGGAAGACGGCGAAACATCGACGGTATCAAGCCACACCATTGCAAAAGCCCATGCCTTGATCAAAATACGCCCGACATAATGGGAGAACTCACCATGATTTCCTTGTCGTTGATGGCTTTGACCCTGATGGCTGCCCCGATGGCGCAGGCACAGGAAGAAATTCTCGCCCCCGCTGCCGCTCCGGCCGAAGCCACAACCGGCCCGAGCTGGAACGTGGTTTCCCGCAGCAGCGCCACCGTCTTCATGCTGGACGTGAATGCGATCACCCAGAGCGACGGCGTCAGCCGCGTGATGTTGGCTCGCGTGCCCAGCTCCGGCGATGCTTCCGACCAAACCCATTCGCTTACCGAAATGCTGTTCCGCTGCTCGGCCCGCCAGTCCAAGACCGGATTGGAAATCTATATCGGTGCCGATGGTTCCGAAGAGGAGCGTATCGAGAACGACTATGAGTTCGAGCCGATCGTGCGCGACAGCCTGGATGACTATGTGAAGGGCGTCGTCTGTGACGGCCAACGCACCGCTGTCACCTACAACAGCATCGGTGCCTTTATCGCGGCCGGTCGTCCCCAACCGCGCTAAAGACAGCGTCCCAATGAAAAGGGGTGGCCGAGCAATCGGCCACCCCTTTTTCTTATCCGTTAAGGGCCTTCAAAGCCGGCTCGACCAGCGCGGCATCGCCGACCGCCAGTACCCGCCCGTCCGCCGATGTCGGTGCCTGCCCGTTCCAGCCGACGAAGTTACCGCCCGCCGCCGTGACCAGCGGCATCAGCGCGGTCCAGTCCCACACCTTCAGTTCGCTCTCGGCCACAAGGTCGATCCGCCCGTCGGCCACCATGGCATAGGCATAGGCATCACAGCCGTAACGGGCGAGGCGCACCGAGGTCTTGAGGCGCTCCCAGCCCTCGCGGTCCTGGCCCAGGAAGATATCCGCATCCGTCGTCGCCGCCACGGCCTTGGCCAGTTCATCGCAGCGGCGGGTCTTGAGCGGGCGCTCGCCGTCCCGCGTGATCAGGCGGGCACCACTGGGGCCGCCGATGAAAATCTCGCCGATATAGGGCTGGCCGACAATGCCGATCAGCGGCACGCCCTGATGTCGCAGACCGATCAGATTGGTCCATACCGGTAGGCCCGAGATAAAGGCCCGCGTGCCGTCGATGGGGTCCAAAACCCAGACATATTCCGCATCGGGACGGGTCTCGCCGTACTCTTCCCCGATAATGCCGTGGTCGGGATAGCGGGCCGAAATCGCCTCGCGCATGGCGCGTTCCGCCGCGCGGTCGCCCTCGGTTACGGGATCGAAGCTTCCCGGTGCGGCCTTGTTTACCTCCTCCATATCCGTGCGGAAGAACGGGAGGCTGACAGACGCAGCGATGCGGGCAAGCTCAACGGCGAAGGCTTCGAGTTCGGTCATGCGCCTGCCTTACACGCCGCATAGCATTACGGCGAGAGGCGAGTGGGTCGCAGCGGTCCTAACGACCCACCATTTTCACCACGGTGTCGTCTTCGCCGTACAACTCTGACGGTATGCGGGGCGCAGCCACAGGGGCTTCGAACCCGTCGTAGAAATAGCCCACGTCCGTCTCGAGTGCCGCCGCCAGATACCACAGCCGTGCGGCAGAGATGCGGTTCGCCCCGCATTCGTACTTCTGCACCTGCTGGAAACGGATGTTCAGCCGCTCGCCCAACTGCTGTTGGGTGAGACCCAGAACACGACGGCGGCGTCTCAACCGGCGTCCGATATGTAGATCCAAATCTGTAGCCACGGCACCTTCCCGCTGTCCCAATGTGAAACCCGGAGGACGGGAATCCCAGCCTCCACCACAAGCAGAGCAAGGGCGGTGCCGCATTAACCTTGACAATAAGAAACAGTCCGGAAGGCAACCGAGATCACGGTTACGCATTAGCTAGCCGAGGCAAACGGCTTCGCTACTATAAGGAGAAACGCATGGGTGGCTTCGGTTTCATCGCCTGGATCATCATCGGTATCGTGGCCGGCTGGCTGGCCGAGAAGATCATGAAGCGTGATCATGGTCTGCTGACCAATCTGGTCGTGGGTGTCATCGGCGCGCTGCTCGGTGGCTTCCTGGCGAACAATGTGTTCGGCTTTGATGCTTCTGGCAGCTGGATCTGGGGTATTATCATCGCCACGGTTGGCGCGGTCATCCTCCTGTTCCTGCTCGACCTTATCAAGAAGCGCGGCTAAAACGTCGTGCGCAACGAATAAGGGCGACCCACGCGGGTCGCCCTTTTTCATGCCGGATTACGAACCGTATCAGGCATTCGGATCTTCATCAGCCGGTTCGCTGGTCGGCTCGTCGGCCGGAGTGTCGGCACTACCGTCGGTGGCCGGGTCTGCAGTCGTATCCGCAGCCGGATCAGCCGGGGCGTCCGAGGCGATCGGGGTCGCGGACTGGAAGTCGGCCGAGGTTGCGGCCACTACGATTTCAGCGCCTTCCTGATGGATACCGGCGACCGAGACCGGACGGACTTGGCCATCGGCACCGCGCACGGTGAGTTCCTGACCCGATGCACCGTTTTGAACACCCACGAGCTGGCCCAGTGCAGCACCGTCGCTGCCCTTGACCGTCGAGCCCGGCGTCAGGGTCAGACGTTGCGGTTCAGCTGGAGTTGCGGTCGCCTCGGTCGGGGTTTGTTCGGGCGCGGTTTGCTCTTGGGCAAGGGCCGGAGCGCCAATTACCAGGGCTGCGGCAACAGTCGTAAGCAAAGCGGTCTTGCGGATCATATCGAACTCCTCGATTGGCGAGCCTTGGCGCTCGCAAAAAGGTGAACACCTCGTGTAAACCTTTGTTGCATTCGCCACGAAATGACCCCCACATCGCCCATCATGGGCAAAAAGAACGGCACGGCCGCTCTTCACCACTCACACAGCGTATGACCCAGAAAAAAAGCCGGACTCTCCCCCGCATCGCTCGCAGACTCGGGAGTCTCGCATACGAATTGACGCCACAATTGTTTGCGGCCGCCAGCTTCCTGCTGGGCGGGCTGATGCTGTTGTCGGCTGTGACACCCGAATTTTCGGACAGGTTGAACACGCTTGGACGCTGGGCCCAGCCTGCGGTCATCGACCTCAGCCACTTTGCCGCCAGCGTCACCGGCTTCCTGCTGCTGTTCATCTCTGCCGGTCTGTGGCGGCGCCGTCGCGGGGCCTATTATGCGGCTCTGGTGGCGCTGATCGTCGGGGCGATCTTTGCCGTGCTCAAGGGGCTGAACCTGATGCAGGCCGCAGAGATGCTGGTGGCCGCCGCCCTGATGTGGCCGTGCCGTTCGGCCTTCAACCGGCGTTCGCGTCTGGGCGAGCCGCTGCGCCCCGCATGGCTGTTGATGCTGGCCGCCGCCGTCATCGCCATGCTGTGGCTGGGCTTCTTTGCCTATCGCGAGACACCCTATGACGATGCCCTGTGGTGGACCTTCCTGACGGACAGTCAGGCGTCGGGCTTCCTGCGTGCGGGTGCGGTGCTGTCCGTCCTGTCCCTCGCGGTCACCTTGCGCTCTCTGCTTTCGGCCCCCGGGGCACGCAGCCACGGTCCGGCTACCGCTGAAGAAATCGAGCGAGCACGCATCGCACTGGAACAAGCCGAGGTCGCCCCGCCCGAGGCGCGTCTGGCTCTGCTGGGCGACAAGGCTCTGCTGTTTTCGCCGTCGGGCTACAGTTTTCTGGCCTATCGCGTGCGCGGGCGCCGCTGGATCGCCATGAGCGAACCGGCAGGTCTGGTGTCCGAGCGACTGGAGCTGCTGTGGACCTTTGCCGAACTGGCTGACAGCTATGGTGGCGCGCCGGTCTTTTACTCCATCAGCGAGCGCGTACTGGCCGATCTGGCGACCATGGGTCTTGCCATGCGCAAGGTCGGCGAGGCCGCCGTGGTGCCGACCCACAGCTTTTCTACCGAGGGCAAGGGCAAGCAGAACCTGAGAACCGCCGTGAACCGCGCCGAGCGTGAAGGCTCGGTCTTCACGGTCCTGATGCCCGGTGAGGCGAAAGCCGTGGCTGATGAGCTGAAGGCCGTCTCCGACGCATGGATCGATAATGCCGAAGGCTCGGAGAAGGAGTTCTCCATGGGCCGTTTCGACATCGACTATCTGAACCAGTCCCCGATTGCCGTGGTGCGTGAACAGGGCCGCATGGTCGCCTTTGCCAACCTTTTGATGGGGGCGGGCAACAAGGAAGCGATGATCGACCTGATGCGCTATGTGCCCGACGGCCCGCACGGGGTGATGGACTATCTGTTCACCCGCACGGCCCAATGGTGCCGCGAGACAGGCATCGACCATCTGGACCTCGGCATGGCCCCGCTGTCGGGTCTGGAGGACCGCAGAACATCACCGGTCTTCGCCCGCGTCGGTGCGCTGATCTTCGAAGAGGCCAACGCCATCTACGGCTTCCAGGGCCTGCGATCCTACAAGGGCAAGTTCGGCCCCGTCTGGCGTCCGAAATTCATCGCGGCACCCACCACCACGCCACTCCCCCTCGCCCTCCTCGACGTCGCACTCCTCACCAGCAAGGGCTGGCGCGGCCTCCTCGGCCTGCGGAAGTAAAAGACACCACCACCGACAAAGAAGGCCAGCGGCACCCCACCGCTGGCCTTTTTCATGCGCCAGCACAGCCCGCGCCGCGACCGATGGGGGAAAGGAAATCCCCTCAAGTAACGAGCCGCCGCGCGGCAAGTGTTAGGGGAAGAACAAGCCCCTCAAGCAGCGAGCCCCCGCGGGGCGAGCGTAGGGGCCAAGCGTCCTCATGGGCGCGCCGCAAGGCGGCGGGCACATGAGGACAACTCAAAACCTGAGTAAGCTGACGCGCACGAAAAAGGGGCGGCTCGTCTGAGCCGCCCCTGACTTCGTAAGCTAAAGCTTACTCAGGCTTTTGGCGCTTCTTGCGGAAGGACGGGTTCAGGATTTCCTTGCGAAGACGGATGTTCTTCGGCGTCACTTCAACCAGTTCGTCTTCCTCGATGTAGGCGATGGCCTGCTCCAGCGACATCTTGCGCGGCGGGGTCAGGCGGACAGCTTCGTCCTTGCCCGAGGCGCGCACGTTGGTCAGCTGCTTGCCCTTGATCGGGTTGACGTCGAGGTCATCCCAACGCGAGTTCTCGCCGATGATCATGCCCTGATAGGTCTTTTCACCGGCACCGACGAACATCACGCCGCGCTCTTCCAGGTTCCACAGAGCGTAGGATGCGGTTTCACCGTCCGAGTTCGACACCAGAACGCCCTTCAGGCGGCCTTCGATCGAGCCCTTGTGCGGTTCGTAGTGCGAGAAGACGCGGTTCAGCACGCCCGAGCCACGGGTGTCGGTCAGGAACTCGCCCTGATAACCGATCAGTGCGCGCGACGGGCACTTCAGCTGGATACGGGTCTTGCCTGCGCCCGACGGGCCCATGTCGGTCATTTCGGCCTTACGGGCCGACAGCTTCTCGATGACGATGCCCGAGTATTCCTCGTCCACGTCGATCATGACGTCTTCGATCGGTTCGAGAACCTGACCGTTCTCGTCCTTCTGATAGACCACGCGCGGACGCGAGATCGACAATTCGAAACCTTCGCGGCGCATGTTCTCGATCAGAACGCCCAGCTGCAGTTCGCCACGACCGGCAACCTCATAGGCGTCGGCGCCCGGGGTTTCGGTGATGCGGATGGCGACGTTGGCTTCGGCTTCCTTCAGCAGACGGTCGCGGATCACGCGCGACTGGACCTTGTCGCCTTCACGGCCAGCCAGCGGGCTGTCGTTCACGCCAACGGTCATGGAGATGGTCGGCGGGTCGATCGGCAGCGACGGCAGGGCGTCGGTGACTTCCAGAGCGCACAGGGTGTCGGCCACGGTGGCCTTCGACATACCGGCGATGGCGACGATGTCACCGGCTTCGGCATCGTCAACCGGCTGGCGCTTCAGGCCGCGGAAGGCCAGAACCTTGGTGATACGGCCTTGTTCGATGGTCTTGCCGTCGCGCGACAGGGCCTTGATGGCCATGCCCGGAACAGCCTTACCCGAGTGGATACGGCCCGTCAGGATGCGGCCCAGGAACGGATCGGACTCGATCAGAACGTTCAGGATCTGGAACGGCTCGTTGACGCGTTCCTGAGCGGCCGGAGCCGGAACGTGGTCGACGATCAGGTCGTACAGGTCGTGCAGGTTGTCCTTCGGGGTGTTCAGGTCCAGCGAGGCCCAGCCCGAACGGCCCGATGCGTAGATGACCGGGAAGTCGAGTTGTTCGTCGGTCGCGCCCAGAGCGGCGAACAGGTCGAAGGTTTCGTTCAGAACGCGGTCCGGATCGGCGTGTGCGCGGTCAACCTTGTTGATGCACAGGATCGGACGCAGGCCCATCTTCAGGGCCTTGGTCAGAACGAATTTGGTCTGCGGCATGACACCTTCTTCGGCGTCAACCAGAAGGACGCAGCCGTCCACCATGCCGAGGATACGCTCAACCTCGCCACCGAAGTCGGCGTGGCCGGGGGTGTCGATGATGTTGATGCGGGTTTCGCCAGCCTTGCCGTTCCACAAGATGGACGTGCATTTGGCGAGAATGGTGATGCCGCGTTCGCGCTCTTGGTCGTTGGAATCCATGGCGCGTTCCGTGGTCGCCTCGTTGGCGCGGAAGACACCCGACTGGGCGAGAAGAGCGTCAACCAGGGTCGTTTTGCCGTGGTCAACGTGTGCGATAATGGCGACGTTACGTAGGTTCATTATTTCGGGCTCGGGCGGACTGTGTTCGGTCACGGGGGGCCCGCGCCGCTGCAAACTAGCTGCAGATGTGGGAAGGATTTCGGGGGCCTCTTACAACTCCGGAGCCAAAAACACCAGAGCAGCGATAAGGCGTTGCCCGCTCAATATCGGGGCAAGGTGTTTTAGCCGAGCCGCAGAATGGTGATCGCACCGACCGCCAAGGCCCCGATCATGAGGGCGGAAATCCCAGCCACAGCCGCAACACGCGGCCCTGCCCGCACCACCGCCTTGGGGTCCACCATCAGGCCCAGTGCCGCCATGGCCATCAGCGTCATTGCCGTCACACCGTGATCCAAAGGCACCAGTATGGCCTCGGGGATCAGGCCCGCAGAGCGCAATCCCATTAGGGCCAAAAAGGCGATGATGAACCACGGCACCAGATGCGACAGCTTGGGACGCTGGCCCTTATGGATCGTCCGTGCGTGAAGAAGGCCCAGCACCAGTGACACCGGACCCAGCATCAGGACACGCACCAGTTTGACGACAGCGCCGGTCTGGATCGCCGCCGCCCCTGCGGGGGCCGCCGCTGCCAGAACCTGTGGCACGGCATAGACCGTCAGCCCTGCCAGAACACCCACGCCCGTGGCCTGATAGCCCAACAGGTGCCCGACCACAGGGACCAGCAGCACCACGGCGATGCCCAGCACAGCGGTAAAACCGATGGCCGCCGCCACATCCTCGCCCTCGGCCTCGATCACGGGGGCAATCGCGGCAATGGCGGAGTTGCCGCAGATCGCATTGCCACAGGCCACCAGCAAGGCCATGGCGGGCGGAAGGCCAAAGGCCCGTCCGATCAGAAAGCCACCCGCAATGGCCACAGCGACCACCCCGATGATCGCCAGCAGCAGCCACGGCCCCAAGGCCACCACCGCTGCGCCCGACACCGTCGCGCCCAAGAGGGCGACGGCGACTTCCAGAAGGGTTTTGGCGCTGAACCGGATGCCCGGCATGAAACGCGACGACGGCGACCAGAACAGGCGAAGTCCCGCGCCGATCAAAATGGCCAGAACCAGAGCTTCGACCCACGCAAAGCCGATAACGTGCCGCTCTACGGCCTGAAGCGCGAGGGCAGAACCAGCCACCACCGCCGAGATAGCCAGCCCCGGCAAGAGGTTGAGCGCAGTATCGACAGACAGTCGAACAGGCGTTGCGGTGAGGGCTGTCTGGGTCATTGGCCCTTCTATCGGCCAGCCAGACCTATCGATCCAACGGATTGTTTTTGACTTAACAATCGATTTTATCGATCAATGACACATGACACTCGAACAGCTTCGCATTTTCTGCGCCGTGGCCGAGGCCCTGCACATGACGCGGGCCGCAGAGCATCTGGGCATGACCCAGTCTGCCGTCAGCGCGGCCATCAATGCGCTGGAGACCCGCCACGGCATCCGCCTGTTCGACCGGGTGGGTCGGGGGCTGGCGCTCAATAGCGCGGGTGAGGCCTTTCTGCCCGAGGCCCGCGCCGTCCTGTCACGCGCCGAGGCCGCGCAGATGGTTCTGGATGATCTGGCCGGGCTGAGGCGCGGCTTGGTGCGGGTCTATGCCAGCCAGACCATCGCCGCCTATTGGCTGCCGCCGCGCATGGCCGCCTTTCGCGCCCGACATCCGGCCATCGATCTGGAACTGAGGATCGGCAATACCCATCAGGTCATCGAGGCCCTGCTGAATACCGAGGCCGAACTGGGCCTGATTGAGGGGGCCGAGGATGCGAACCAACTCGAACGCCATGCCGTCGGCGCGGATCGCCTGATCGTCGTGGCCAGCCCCGCCCATCCATTTGCTGGTCGTACGCGCCCGCTGTCAGCCGCAGAGTTGGCCTCGCTGGGCTGGGCCTTGCGCGAGACAGGGTCCGGCACCCGAAGCGAGTTCGAGAGCCACCTGCCCGATGGCCTGTCGGCTAATGATTTGAGAGTTGAACTGACGCTGCCGTCGAACGAAGCCATCCTGACGGCGGTCGGTGCGGGACAGATGGTCACCGCCATTTCGGAACTGGCCGCCCGACCTCTGATCGAAGCCGGGCGGCTGGTTCAACTGCCGCTCGAACTGCCTGAGCGGCCCTTTTATCGGCTACGCCACAGGGAGCGTGCTTTGAGCCATGCGGCGGAGGCTTTCGTCTCCGCTCTCACAGCCTAGACCTTGGCCGAGCGCCTCATCGTCCAACGATAAAGGACAAAGGTCAGAGCGCCGAACGCAATCAGCCCCGCCCACATGGCCGGCCATGCACCGCCCTCGCCGATGAGGGCGAACGGCGCTTCATTGCGGCTGGCCACGATGACCGCAGCCGTCAGCACGCCGAACAGGCTTTCCCCGACGATCAGGCCCGAGGCCAGCAGGACGCCCATGCGGCGACCGACATCGGCAAAGCGGGTGCTGGCAATGGCGCGCTCATACAGCCAGCCGCACACCGCACCGATGACCAGCATGGTGGTGACATAGGCCGGAAGATAGACGCCGATACCGGCGGCCAGCGGCGGCACGCTGAAACGGCCCTTGCTGGCTTTGCGGACGGCAATATCGATCAGGATGATCACCACACCGATCAGCGCACCGACACCGATCAGGTCCCAGCGCAGATCACCGCTGATCACGCCCTTGGCCAGAGCCGAGATCAGGGTCGCCTGCGGCGCAGCCAGTGGCTCGGCCCCCGAGACGATAGCAGCCGGACCGCCTTCAAAGCCAAAGGCTTGGTTCATCATGTCCAGCACGAACGGAATGACCAGGGCACCTGCACCCACACCGACGATGAGGGCAGCCTGCTGGCGCCACGGCGTAGCCTCGACCAGCTGGCCGGTCTTGAGGTCCTGCAGGTTGTCGTTGGAGATCACCGCCACGGCAAAGACCACCGCCGTCACGACCAGAGCAAAGGCGATCACGGACGGATCGGCCGGAACCCCTGCCACTGCCAGAACGCCTAGCATCAACAGAGAGGAGGCGATGATGGCCAGAATGCCCACGCCCGAAACCGGACTGTTCGACGAGCCGATCAGACCGGCCATATAGCCGCAGATCGCCGCCACAGCGAAGCCGACCACGATGACATAGGCCAGCCCCCCCACGACCAGCAGGACGGACTGACCGGCCAGCGAGGTGCCTTGGGCAAACACGGCCAGCAAGATGGCGATCCCTACCAGAGAGACCAGAGACAGCAGGCCCACCATCTTGATCGGGATATCCTGCTCGGTCAGAGTCAGCGCCTCGCCATGGGCGCGCTTGTCCTGTGCGGCAAAGGCCGAGGCCAGACCCGTCACCAGCGGACCAGCCAGCTTGGCCAGCGTCCAGATGGCCGCCACACCGATCACACCGGCACCGATGAAGCGCACCTCCTTGGACCAGACCGCCATGGCCAGATCCTGGGCGCTGGCATCAGCCGGAACCGTACCGGCCACCGAGACAAGACCATGGGCCGCCGACCAGTCGACAAAGCCCTGCGAGGTCAGCACCGGAACAAAGATCAGCCACGCCAGCGCCAGACCCAGAAGCTGGGTCAGGCCCACAGCCAGACCGATCAGGTGACCCGCACCCAGAAGGGCGAACTGCATGGAGAAGCCAAAGCCCGTCGCACCACCGCCCAGCGCCGCCGGCATCCTAAAGAAGGCCGCCGTCTGTTCGGCAAAGACCTTGGCCGCCGCCAGATAGCCGAAGAAGGCCGAGGCAATCGCGCCGCCAATCACGACCCACAGGCCGGACTTGTTCTCGCGCACGGCTTCCTCGGTCTGGCCCTCGCCCGGAGAGCCGACCTTCAGAACCTCGGCAGCAGCGACGCCTTCAGGATAGGGCAGTTCGGACTGAACCACGAGCGTACGACGCAGGGGGATGGAGAAGGTCACCCCTAGAATGCCGCCCAGCGCACAGATGGCGAACGACTCCCAGAAGTGGAAATTCATCCACCATCCGATCATCACCAGACCAGGCAGGACGAAGATGATGGAGCTCATGGCCCCGCCGACCGAGGCCACGGTCTGGACGGTCATGTTTTCCCAGATGGTCGAGCCCTTGAAGGCCCGCAGCAGCGACATGGAAATCACCGCCGCCGGAATTGCCGAGGCAAAGGTCAGGCCGACCTTGAGCCCGAGATAAGTATTGGCGGCGGTAAAGATGACCGCCAGCAGACAGCCGAGGATGAGGGCGCGGAGCGTAAACTCGACCCGCTTTGCGGATGGGCGGGCCGTTTCCCCGCCAGAGGGTGCCGACATGGACATTATCCTTGATCCCGGAGCGCATGGACCGCGCTCCGATATGATTGAGCGCACGCTAACCGCGAATTCGGCGTAATGACAACGATATATCAGACCGGTTCTTCAACCCTGCGCTTCGGGACATTAGGTTCCCCCTAGCGAAGGAGAAACCATGCCCGAACTACCCGAGGTCGAGACCGTCAGACGGGGTCTGACGCCTGTGCTGGAAGGCGCGACGCTGAAACGCTCGCTGCACCGCCGCCCCGACCTTCGCTTTCCCTTTCCGGATCGGTTTGCCGAACGTCTGGACGGGGCGACCGTCCTGCGGGTGGACCGCCGCGCCAAATATCTGCTGATGCCCCTGTCCACGGGCGAGACGTGGGTCACCCACCTTGGCATGACGGGCCGGTTCACGCTGGATGGCGATCCATTGGGAACGTTCGAGGATGTCGTCCCCACCCAAGGCCCGCACGAACATTTCGTCGCCTGTGCCGACAAGGATGGTGTGCTGACCCGACTGGGCTATGCCGACGCGCGCCGTTTCGGCTTCATGGGCCTGATCGCGACCGATCAGGTGGAAAACCACCCCTGGTTCAAGGATCTGGGGCCGGAACCTCTCGGCAACAGTTTTTCGGGCAGCCATCTGGTCGAGGCCTTCAAGGGCCGCAAACAGAATATCAAGGTCAGCCTGCTGGATCAGAAGATCGTGGCAGGGCTGGGCAATATCTATGTGTGCGAGGCACTTTACCGCGCGCGCATCGCCCCCACCACCGCCGCAGGGGCCGTGTCGCGGCCCAAGCTGGAGCGACTGGCGACAGAAGTCCGCAATGTCCTGAACGACGCCATCCGCGCCGGTGGCTCGACCCTCAAGGACTTTGCCAATGTCGAAGGCGGGCAGGGCTATTTCCAGCACAGTTTCGATGTCTATGGCCGCGAGGGCGAAGCCTGCCGCACCGAAGGCTGTAAGGGCACCGTTGCCCGCATCGTGCAGGGTGGCCGCTCGACCTTCTACTGTCCGCGTTGCCAGAAGGGCTGAGCCAGCCCCTGACCATAAACAGGTTGTGCCGTTCGCCGGACGGTCTAAACCTTCGCCCGTATAAATGAATAAGGAGAGCCATCTGTGGCCGACACCTATTCCACCCTGCTGGTCGAGCGTCATGACGACGGATACGCCGTCGTCACCCTGAACCGTCCCGAAGCGCTGAACGCGCTGAACTCGCAACTGCTGGGCGAGCTGGGCGACTTCCTCGAGGCCGCCGCCACCGATGACAGCATCCGCGCCGTCATCCTGACCGGTTCGGCCAAGGCCTTTGCCGCAGGGGCCGACATCAAGGAGATGTCGGACAAGTCGTACGCCCAGATGTATCTGGAAAACTTCTTCGCCCGCGCCCACGACCGCGTGGCCAGCTTCCGCAAGCCGATCATCGCAGCCGTCTCGGGCTATGCACTGGGCGGTGGCTGCGAACTGGCCATGCTGTGCGACTTCATCATCGCCTCCGACACCGCCAAATTCGGCCAGCCAGAGATCAACCTCGGCGTCGCGCCGGGCATCGGTGGCTCGCAGCGCCTGACCCGCGCCGTGGGCAAGGCCAAGGCCATGGACATGTGCCTGACCGCCCGCATGATCGACGCCGCCGAGGCCGAGCGTGCCGGTCTGGTGTCGCGCGTGGTATCGGCTGAGGAACTGCTGGACGAGGCCCGCAAGGCTGCCGCCAAGATTGCCTCCCAGTCGCCGCTGGCCGTCATGGCCAACAAGGAACTGGTCAACGCCGCCTTCGAGACCACCCTCGCCCAAGGTCTGCAGTTCGAGCGCCGCCTGTTCCACTCGCTGTTCGCGTTCGAGGACCAGAAGGAAGGCATGGCGGCCTTTATCGAGAAGCGTAAGCCGGCCTTCACCAGCCGCTAAAAGGCTCCACACCTGTCGGGGCGGCAGGGCTTGAATCCCCGTCCCGACTCAATTCCGGTGGCATTGCGTTGACCGATTACAGGGTTTCCGCTATAGCCGCCCGCTCTTGAGATTTCATCGCCGTAGGCTTTCACAGCTTGTGGCGCTTATCGTTCGAAGGTTTTTCAAATGGCTAACAACGCCGGCGCCCGCAAGGCGATCCGCAAGATCGAAGCGCGGACTGCAGTGAACAAGGCTCGCCGCACCCGCGTGCGTACCTACCTGCGCAAATTCCAAGAAGCCGTCACCGGCGGCGACGTGGAAGCTGCTAAGGCCGCTTTCATCACCGCTCAGTCGGAACTGATGCGCGCCGTCTCGAAGGGCGTCGTTCACAAGAACACCGGCTCGCGTAAGGTCAGCCGTCTGGCTGCCCAGCTGAAGAAGCTGTCGGCCGCTTAAGTCCGTCTCCGTGCCGATGTAAAAATCGGCATAGGTTACGTACCGTAGCGTAAATACCCGTGATACGGGTATTGCAAGAAAATCGAACGATTTCAAAGGCGAGATGGCGTTTGCTGTCTCGCCTTCTTGCTGTCTGCAATGCCCCGTACCCGGCACATTTTGCAGGCCGTCTCCGCAAAAAAATACCTTTTCTCTAATCCTGACGGGGGTTTGCGCGAGTCAACAAATTTAAGTGCAGAAATGAGTCGGAATCCACGTTGATTCCCGCGGCCCGCTGAGTAAGTTCAAGGGGTAACGCACTTCCATCCCCAAGGATGAAGAACGAGAGAAATCAAAGGTTTCCCTCGGCGGAGATGTCTGTCTGTGAGAACGACCCCACGCGCCAAATGTATGTTTGGCGTGACAGGAGAAGTCGTCCCTGATGTCAGCTCCTGAAGGCGCGCTGCAACGGTGAATGACGAAATAACTCTGGCGGGTGACTCTATAATGATTGGGGGCGTTGCAATGGGGCAGATGACCGATCCGGACCGGATCTGGAATGAAGCTGCAGACCGCTTGAAAGCGGAAATCGGAGATGGCCCCTATAGCTCCTATATCGCCCCTTCGGCGGTACGTGTGGATGCACAGGGCAATCTCATCCTCGTGACGCCCACCGCCTATGCGCGGGACTGGGTTCGCCAAAACGCGCTGCGTCGCATGAACGAGCTGTGGCTGGGCCTGGATGGCCTGTCGCGCCGTCTGGACGTCCGCTGCCGTGCCGAGGTGGGTTCGATCCTGCCGTCGGCCGCGCGCGAAGTGCCGCGTCTGAACTCCATCAGCACCGCGCCTGCCGCGGCTCCGGCTGCGCCGACCTTTGCCCCTTCGGTCGACAGCGCCCGCGCCGTCCGTGCCGCTGGCCTGCAAGAGCGCCTGACCTTCGACACCTTTGTCGAGGGCCACGGCAACGCCTTTGCTCTGGCCATCGCCAAACAAGTCGCCTCGTGGGCTGACGGCCACTTCAATCCGGTGTTCTTCTGCGGCCCGTACGGCTACGGCAAGACCCACCTGTTGAACGCCATCGCCTGGGAAGCCCAGCGCCTGCGTCCGAACGCCAAGGTCATCTACCTGACCGCCGAGCGTTTCCTGTCGACCTTCGTGCGCGCCATGCAAGACCGCTCGACCGCGGCCTTCAAGGACAGCCTTCGCACCGCCGACATGCTGCTGATCGACGACGTCCAGTTCGTGGGCGGCAAGGCTTCCACCCAGGAAGAACTGCTGAACACCCTGACCTCGCTGATCGAGGACGGCAAGCGCATCGTTCTGTCGGCTGACCGCGCGCCGGTGGCCCTGACCGATATCGAACCGCGTCTTCGCAGCCACCTCGCTGCCGGCCTGACCTGCCCGGTCGAAGCCGCTGACCGCACCCTCAAGGTCGCCGTGGCCCAAAGCCGCCTGCGCGCCCTTGCCAAGCTGGGTGTCGTCGCCGGCGAGGCCCGTCCGGAAGTTCTGGAACACATGGTGGACCGTACGCCGGGCTCCATGCGTGAACTGGAAGGCGCCGTGAACACCCTGGCCGCCGTTGCCGGTGCCCGCCTGTCGAGCCTGACCGTCGAAGAAGTCCAGTCCCTGCTGGGCACCTCGATGCGCGGTGGTCCGGAGCGTCGCATCACTGTCGACGAAATCCAGAAGACCGTCGCCGAGCATTTCAACCTGAAACAGGCCGACCTGCTGAGCGAGCGCCGCACCCGTGCCATCGCCCGTCCGCGCCAGATCGCCATGTATCTGTGCAAGCAGCACACCACCCGTTCCTATCCGGACATCGGCCGTCGCTTCGGTGGCCGTGACCACACCACCGTCCTGCACGGTGTCCGCAAGATCGAGGAAATGCTGTCGCAGGACGAACAGATCGCCCGTGACGTAGAGGCCCTAACCCGCAAACTGCGCGGCTAAGTCCTCCCTGCCTCACCGAAATCCGGCCGCGCTTTTCCTGAAGCGCGGCCTTTTTCGTGGCCTAGGAGCCGCTGAGCCTGTGGATTTCGTGAGTAGGCGCCCCAAGTTAAGTCTCAGACGTTGCGGCTGACGCGCAATCCGCTAGTGTCGTCCTCCATATATTTCGATCGGGGGCGTCAATCCCGATCGCGACCGGGCGAGACCATATGCAGCTGACTATCGAACGTTCCGCGCTTCTCCGTGCACTGGGCCACGTCCAGAGCGTCGTCGAGCGTCGCAACACTATTCCGATCCTGTCGAACGTGCTGCTGACGGCGGGCCGCGACCGCCTGTCGTTCGCGGCGACCGACCTCGACATGGAAATGGTCGATGAGGCCGAGGCGCAGGTAAACGTCGAGGGCCAGATTACGGCTCCGGCCCACACCCTGTACGAAATCGTCCGCAAACTGCCGGACGGTGCCGAGGTCAGCCTGACCTATTCGGGCGATGACCCCCGTCTGGTGGTGGCCGCTGGCCGTTCGCGCTTCAATCTTCCGGTCCTTCCGGCGGGCGACTTCCCCGTCATGTCGAACGAGGCTTCGGGCGCGCGCTACACCCTGCCCAAGGAAGATCTGGCCCGCCTGATCGACAAGACCCGTTTCGCCGTCTCGACCGAAGAAACGCGCTATTATCTGAACGGCCTCTACCTGCACACCGTCGCCGATGGTGGCATCCCGCTGCTGCGCGCCGTGGCCACCGACGGCCACCGTCTCGCACTGGCGGAAACCCCTGCGCCGGAAGGTGCGGCGGGCGGTCCGGGCGTCATTGTCCCGCGCAAGACCGTGGATCAGGTCCGCCGTCTGCTGGACGATGGTTCGGGTCCGGTGGAAATTCAGGTCTCGGCCCAGAAGATCCGTTTCGAGTTCGGCGAAGCCAGCCTGACCTCCAAGGTCATCGACGGCGCCTTCCCCGACTACCTGCGGGTAATCCCTAAGGGTAACGAGCGCACTGCCGACATCGACAACAGCCTGTTCGCCAAGGCCGTTGACCGCGTTGCCACCATCTCGGCTGAAAAGAGCCGCTCGGTGAAGCTAGCCTTCGACAACGACCGCGTGAAACTGACCGTCCGCAACATGGAAGCCGGTCAGGCCGAAGAAGAGGTCGAAATCGGCTATTCGGACGAGCCGTTCGAAATCGGCTTCAACGCCCGCTATCTGCTGGACGTCGCCGGCCAGATCACCGGCGAGATCGCCAGCTTCAAATTCGCCGACGCCGCCAGCCCCACGCTGGTGCTCGATCCGGCAGACGTCGGTGTTCAGTACGTGCTGATGCCGCTGCGCGTCTAAGCTGCCATCAGAGCCAATAGATTATGGCCCGCACCGGAAACGGGGCGGGCCATTTTCATTGCGGCTTCCGGTCTCGGAACTTCCATTTCATCGTCAGCACGATCGCCGACATGACCAGGGCGAAACTGTTGGCCAAGGTGACCGGCCACGCCTGCGTCATGACGCCGTACACAACCCAAAGCACAAAGCAGGTGACCGTCAGGGCATAGGTTTTGAGGCTGACAGAAGAGGCATCGCGCGACTTCCAGATTTTGAAGGCCTGAGGCGCGAAGCTGGTGACAGAACACAGGGCCGCTGCGGTGCCGATGATGTTGGCGACGGTATAGCTCATCGGCCTGACATCAGAACAGGATGTCCGATCCCATCCGGAATAGAAGCAACAGGTCCGCTATCAGGAACATAAAGATGATGGCGATAAGGGGATAGGGGGGCCGAGGCCGACGGGGGATGTCTTGCATATCGATCTCCTTCGCTTTGCGGCACCGAAGAGATCCGGCCCGCACAAAGCGGAAGGCGGAACGTAAGGCAACGGTTCCAATGCGTTGGGTATCGGCGAGGCTTGAGCTATAGGCTAACTTCCTCGCGTCCCGCCGCATCGGTCGTCAGAAATCCGTTTGATCACCTCCCTCGCCATCACTGATTTCCGTTCCTACAGCGCGGCGCGTCTGGATCTGTCCGGCGGGCCTGTGGTGCTGTACGGGCCGAACGGTTCGGGCAAGACCAATCTGCTGGAAGCCATCAGCCTGCTGACCCCCGGCAAGGGGTTGCGCGGGGCCACGGCGTCGGAGATGGGGCGCCGCGAACCGGGTGAGGCCATGGGCCGACCGTGGGGTATCTCAACCACACTGGACACCGCTGACGGAGAGGTCCGGATCGGCACGGGCGTTCAAACCATGGGGCCGTCCGCGCGCCGCATCGTTCGCATCGACGCAGAGACGGCGGCACCGGGCCGGATGCTGGAGCATTTGCGCCCCGTCTGGGCCACGCCCGAGCAGGATCGCCTGTTCTCGGACGCCCGCGCCGACCGCCTCAAATTCTTCGACCGTCTGGTCTTTGCCGCCAATCCCGACCATGCCGCCGCCATCTCCAACTATGAGAAGGCGCTTCGCGAGCGCATCCGCCTTCTCTCGAATGAAGATGTGCGGCCCGATCCCCTGTGGCTGGATGCGCTGGAGGCTCGCCTGTCCGAGGCGGGAGCGCGCGCGGCCGTCAACCGCGTTGCCGCGCTGAAAGCCCTTCAGGAAGGCATCGACGCCCGCGCCGACCGCCCCTTCCCCCTCGCCGACCTTGGCCTTGAGGGGCCCGCGGAACAGATGGCGCAGGATGGAGCGGACGAAAGCGACATCCTGTCCATGCTGGGCGAAGGCTTTGCCCGCGCCCGCGCCCGTGACGGCGCGGCGGGCCGCAGCCTGTTCGGGCCGCACCGCACGGACCTGACCGCCATCCACCGCGAAAAGAACCGCCCCGCCGCCGAGGGATCATCCGGCGAGCAGAAGGCGCTGGTGCTGAACCTGATCCTTGCCCAGACCGCACGACTGGCCGAGGGCACGGCCAAGCCTGTCCTGTTGCTGGACGAGGCCCCCGCCCACCTCGATGAAGCCCGCCGTGCGGCCCTGTTCGACGAGATCGAAGCCCTTGGCCTTCAGGCCTTTATGACGGGCACCGAACGCCCCCTGTTTTCGGCGCTGGAAGGACGGGCCCAGTTCGTCTCTGTCAGCCCCAGAGGCTTTGACGTCTAAGACCACTCGGGGTGCAGGGTTTTCGCAGCTTAAAAGCCGTCAAAAGCTGGCTTTTTGCCTCAAAATTCCTATATGTTGGGAGCTTCGGGACGTAGTGAATTGCGTCACGAAGCCGGTGGCCATCAGGTTGCCATTTCCCCGTCCGACCCACGGACCCTGAGCCGACGTTTTCATGACCGAACAGACTGCTCCCGCGCCAGAGTACGGCGCCGATTCCATCAAGGTTCTCAAAGGCCTGGATGCCGTGCGCAAGCGCCCCGGCATGTATATCGGTGACACGGATGACGGTTCGGGCCTGCACCACATGGTGTACGAGGTGGTGGACAACGCCATCGACGAGGCCCTTGCCGGCCACGCCGATCTGGTGACCGTCACCCTCAATGCCGACGGATCGTGCACCGTAACCGACAACGGCCGCGGTATTCCGGTGGGCATCCACGAGGAAGAAGGCGTTTCCGCCGCCGAGGTCATCATGACCCAGCTGCACGCGGGCGGTAAGTTCGACCAGAACTCGTACAAGGTTTCGGGCGGTCTGCACGGCGTGGGCGTCTCGGTTGTGAACGCCCTGTCGGACTATCTGGAACTGGTCATCTATCGCGACGGCAAGAAGCACCACATGCGCTTCGAGCGCGGTGACACCGTCAAATCGCTGGAAGTGGTCGGCGATGCGCCGGTTCGCACCGAAGGCCCCAAGGCGGGTCAGCTGCTGACGGGGACCGAGGTCACCTTCTTCCCGTCGATCGACACCTTCCGCTTCATCGAATTCGATTTCAAAACGCTGGAACACCGCCTGCGCGAGCTGGCCTTCCTGAACTCCGGCGTGCTGATCAAACTGCGCGACAACCGTCCAGCGGAGCCGATCGAGAGCATCCTGCACTATGAGGGCGGCGTCGAAGCCTTCGTGCGCCACCTCGACAAGTCCAAGAACCCGATCCTCAAGGACGTCATCACCATTCAAGGTGTGAAGGACGGCATCGAGATCGACTGCGCCCTGTGGTGGAACGACAGCTATCACGAGACGATGCTGTGCTTCACCAACAACATCCCGCAGCGCGACGGCGGTACCCACCTGTCGGCCTTCCGCGCGTCCCTGACCCGCGTGATGTCCAGCTACATTGATCAAGCTGGCGCGGCGAAGAAGGAAAAGGTCTCCGTCTCGGGCGAAGACTCCCGCGAGGGACTGACCTGCGTGCTGTCGGTCAAGGTTCCCGATCCGAAGTTCAGCTCGCAGACCAAGGACAAGCTGGTCTCGTCCGAAGTGCGCCCCGCCGTGGAAGCGCTCTGCTCGGAAGGCCTGTCGACCTGGTTCGAGGAACATCCGGCCGAAGCCAAGATGATCGTTTCCAAGATCATCGAGGCCGCCGCCGCCCGCGAGGCCGCCCGCAAGGCCCGCGAACTGACCCGCCGCAAGTCGGCGCTGGAAATCAGCTCGCTGCCGGGCAAGCTGGCCGACTGTCAGGAACGCGATCCGGCCAAGTCCGAACTGTTCATCGTGGAGGGTGACTCCGCAGGCGGCTCGGCCAAACAGGCCCGTAACCGCGAAAACCAGGCCGTTCTGCCCCTGCGCGGCAAGATCCTGAACGTGGAGCGTGCGCGTTTCGACCGCATGCTGTCGTCCGACACCATCGGCACCCTGATCCTCGCACTAGGTACCGGCATCGGCCGCGACGACTTCAACGCCGACAAGCTGCGCTACCACAAGATCATCCTCATGGCCGATGCCGACGTCGACGGCGCGCACATCCGTACGCTGCTGTTGACCTTCTTCTATCGCCAGATGCCGGAACTGATCGAGCGCGGCCACGTCTATATCGCCCAGCCGCCGCTCTATAAGGTCTCCAAGGGCAAGCAGCACCGCTACATCAAGGATCAGGCGGAAATGGACGCCTACCTGATCGAGGAAGGCTGTGCCGACGCCACGCTGGAAACCGGCAATGGCGAAGTCCGCGCGGGTCTGGACCTGCAGGAACTGGTCCGCGAGGCCAAGGCCTTCAAGGCAGGCGTGGACCGTCTGGCGGCCCGCGCTCCGGCCTTTGCCATCGAACAGGGTGCCCTTGCGGGTCTGTTCGACGAGAACAATGGCGAGCTGCTGACCCGCGCCGAACAGGCTGCTGTGCGCCTCAACCTCTATAACGAAGAGGGTGACGGTCCGTGGGCGGGCGCACTGGCCGAACAGGGCGGCGTGGCCTTCACGCGCATCCGTCGCGCCGTTAGCGAGACCGTGGTGCTGGATGAAATCCTTGGCCGCTCCATGGACGCCCGTCGTCTGGGCGAGCGCGCCGTGGCCTTTGACGGCCTGTTCGACAAGCCCGCCGTGTTCCGCCGCAAGGACAAGACGGTCACCGTTCGCGGCCCGCTGGACCTGCTCACCGCCGTCCTCGACGCCGGCAAGAAGGGTATCGCCATCCAGCGCTATAAGGGTCTGGGTGAGATGAACCCCGAGCAGCTGTGGGAAACGACGCTGGACGTCAACGCCCGCACCCTGCTGCAGGTCAAGGTCGAGCACGCTGGCGAGACGGACGATCTGTTCGCCAAGCTGATGGGCGATGTGGTGGAACCCCGCCGCGAGTTCATTCAGGAAAACGCACTGGACGCCGCCGTCGACGCCTAAATCCGTCATCGGCTGTACTCGGATAAGGGCCCGCTTCGGCGGGCCCTTTTTCTTGTCTGACTTCGACCAAGAAAAAGGGCCGCTCCGG
>NZ_CAMZFB010000029.1 GCF_947305955.1 uncultured Brevundimonas sp. | reverse complement strand
ATCTCGGGCGTTTCCAGCGGACCGAGCGCTTCGCGCTCGCGCTTGGCCTGATCGCGCTGGGCGGTCACGCGGGTCAGGCGGGCCTCGGCGTCGCGCTTGCGAGCCGTTTCGGCGTTGGCGCGGGCCTCCACGGCGGCAAGCGTTCCGGCCAAACGCTCGACCTCGGCATCGGCCTGACGGCGGGCCTCTTCGGTCTCGGCGACGGCGCGTTCCAGTTCGGGCGTGCGTTCGGGCGCGGCGGCGATCTCGGCCTTCAGGCGCGTCAGGTCGTTTTCGATCCGGTCCAGCTCGCGCTGGGCATCGGCAGCCATGCGGCCTTCGCGCTCGATGTCGGCATTGATGCGGGCCACCTCGGCCTGAAGCCGCTCGACCTCGGCCTTGGCGGCCTGTTCGGCCATATCCAGACGGTCGCGCTCCAGCGTGGCGCGGTGAAGCAGGGCCCCTGCGACGGCGTCTTCCTCACGCGCGGGCTTCATGGCTTCCTGCGCCTGAAGTGCGGCGGTCTGGGCGGCGGCAGAGGCGGTGGTGGCCTCGGCCACGGCCTGTTCGGCGGCACGCAGTTCGGCCTTGGCGTTGGCGGCGGCTTCCTTGGCGTCGGACCAGCGCACATAGAGCAGGGCGGCCTGCAGGGCGCGGATCTCGGCGCTGATCTTCTTGTACTTTTCCGCCTGACGGGCTTCGCGCTTCAGGCGGTTGAGCGTGGATTCCAGCTCCTTGCCGATGTCGTCGAGGCGGTCGAGATTGGCCTCGGCGGCCTTGAGGCGAAGTTCGGCCTCATGGCGGCGGGTGTGCAGGCCCGACACCCCGCCTGCTTCCTCGAGGATGCGGCGGCGGTTCTGCGGCTTGGCCGCAATCAGCTCGGAAATCTGCCCCTGACGGACAAGGGCGGGAGAGTTAGCCCCCGTAGAGGCATCGGCGAACAGGAGCTGGACGTCACGCGCCCGCACTTCCTTGCCGTTGATGCGGTAGGTCGAGCCGCGCCCGCGCTCGATCTTGCGCGAGACTTCCAGCACGGCTTCATCGGTAAAGGGCTGGGGCGCGCGGCGCAGGGCGTTGTCGATGGTCAGGGTGACTTCGGCATGGTTGCGCGGCGGACGGCCCGCGGCCCCCGCAAAGATCACGTCCTCCATGCCCTGACCGCGCATGGCCTTGGCCGAGTTGGCCCCCATGACCCAGCGCAGGCTCTCCAACACGTTCGACTTGCCGCAGCCGTTCGGTCCGACGATCCCGGTCAGTCCGGGCTCGATCTGAACCTCGGCGGGATCGACAAAGGACTTGAAGCCCGAAAGTCGAAGGCGCTGGAAATGCATAGGTTGGTTTTAGCGCACCAGAGGTTGAAGGGCGGCCCGAAGACCGGCCAGCGAGTGGTCCTGTACGCGACGACCGTTAACAAACACGGCCGGAGTGGAGTTTACGCCTGCAGCCGAGGCCGAGGCGACGTCTTCCAGAAGGGTTTGCGTGATTTGCGGGCGACGCATGCACTCGATCACCTCTTCGGTGGTGCGACCGCTGACGGCAATACTGCCCACCAGCCACTGCTCGATATTGCGGCTGGCAAAGGCTTCTGACTGTTCGCGCATCAAATAGTTGGCGACATCGAAGAAGCGGTCCGGCGCGGCGCAGCGGCCAATACCGGCAGCTGTGTTGGACACCTGAACCGGCGGCGTCGGCAGGTCGCGGAAGATCAGCTTGGCCTTACCCGTATCGATGAACTCGCGCTTGATGGTGGGCAGGACCTCATTGGCGAAGGTCGCGCAGTGCGAGCAGGTAAAGCTGGCGTATTCGATGATGGTGATGGGGGCATCGGCTCGGCCCATCACGCGGTCGGACGACAGGTGATCCGGAATAGCCGCCGCGCGCGGGGTGGCCGAACGCGCGGAGCCGGAAAGGGTGGGCGAACCCGATGACATGTCCTCCGCGCCGACTGCCGGAGCGAAAGCCAGAAGCGAAGCGACGACGATGCCGCCGAGTTTAAAACGCCCACCCATAACCATTCACCTGTGTGCTTACTTCGCCAATGCGGCGTCGACGGCGGCCGACAGGCCCGCCAGCGAGGAGTCCACGACCTTCTGGTCGTTGACGTAGAAGGCCGGCGTACCGGTCACGCCTGCGTCGATACCGGCGCGGATGCGCTTCTCGAGGGCGGCCACGCCTTCCTTGTCGTTAAGGCAGGTCTCGATCTGGGCCTGCGACAGGCCAGCGCCCTGTGCGATGCGGTTCAGGCTCTGACGCGGCGGGACGCCGTTCATCCATTCCTGCTGCGACTCCATGATGGCGTGGACGACGTCGAAATATTTGTCGTCGCCAGCGCAGCGGGCCAGCATAAAGCCAGCGGCGGCAATGTCCTGCGGCGGGGTCGGGAACTCGCGGAAGACAAAGCGGACCTTGTTGTTGTCAACGTATTTGGCCTTGAATTCCGGCCAGACTTCCTTGTTCCACGCGGCGCAGTGGCTGCAGGTGACCGAGGCGTATTCGACCACGGTGACCTTGGCCCCTGCGGCGGCGCCCAGAGCCATGTCGCCCTCGGCGGCACCACCGGACTTTTGCGAGCAGCCGGCGATGGCAGCGGTGGCCATCAGAGCAGCAGCGGTGATGGCGGCGCGACGGCTCATCGCCGCGAATTTGAAAGTAGGAGCCATAGGTCGGACCTCAAAAGCGTATGTTGTCTAAGAATAAGGGACGCGTGCGCCCCGGCCATCCTTCGCTGGGAATACGGCAAACAGAGCACCGTTGGTTTGTCAACGGTACGGATCGTCCGCCTCTTCCTGACTGCGTACGATTGCGGCCTTGCCCAGCTTGGTCAGGGCCTTACGCAGATGTTCGGGCAGGTGGGCGACGGACTGTTCCAGCTCGGCTTCGGCAGCGGGCGGAATGGGCGGCAGAGGCGGGCGCGTGCGCGATTTGGGCTTGGCCGCAGAGGTCAGGGCTTTGACCGGACCTTGCTGGATGCGGATTTTCTCGACGGTCTTGCTGCCCAGATAGAGGTTCACCTGATTGATGATCTCTTCCTGCTGGTGCTGGACCAAAAGGGCGGCGGGGCCGACCACCTTCAGTTCCAGAACACCACCGGCATTGCCCTTGCCCTTGATGATCCGCATCGGGTTGGACACGCGGGCGATCCGCTCGCCGACAATCTCGGCCCAGCGCGGTTCAAGGCTATTGGCGTCGCGGCCGAATTTCTGGTCCAGCTCGCGGATGAATTTCTGCAGCTTCTGCGAGGCGAGGGGCGGCGGGCGCAGGGTCCGCTTGGTCCGCCTTTCCGACAGAATACGCAGTGTTTCTTCTTCAGAGGGTAGGGGTCTGCGACGCATGGGCGGCATTATAGGCCAAAGTTGCGGATGTGCCGATGGGAAGATGGCTGTCGGGCGCGAATAAAGCCGCTATTCAGGCGGCATGACGCCCAAAGAGATCGAACGCCTGCGTAACGCCCTGCTGGATTGGTACGACGCCAATGCCCGCGACCTGCCGTGGCGCGCCGCGCCGGGCGAGGCGACGCGCACCGATCCTTATCGGGTATGGCTGTCCGAAGTGATGCTGCAACAGACGACCACCGTCCATGCGGCCCCCTATTTCCACGCCTTCACGACGCGCTGGCCGACGGTCAGCGATCTGGCGGCGGCAGAGGATGCCGATGTGATGGCAGCGTGGGCAGGGCTGGGATACTACGCCCGTGCCCGTAACCTTCTGGCCTGTGCGCGGATGGTGGCCGGTGAATACGGCGGCGTCTTCCCCGATACCGAAGAGGCCCTGCTGAAGCTGAAAGGTGTGGGGGCCTATACGGCGGCGGCGGTGGCGGCGATCGCCTTCGGGCGTCCGGCCAATGTCGTGGACGGCAATGTCGAGCGGGTGATGGGCCGCCTGTTCGCGGTGAAGGAAGAAGTCCCCGCCGCACGGCCCGAGCTGAAACGTCTGGCGGGTCTGTTTGTCAGCGCTCACCGCCCGTCCGACTGGCCGCAGGCGCTCATGGACTTGGGGGCGCGGGTGTGCCGCCCCAAATCGCCCCTTTGCGAACAATGCCCGCTGTCGTTCGGATGTGCGGCCTATGGAGAAGGCGACCCGCAATCCTATCCCCGCAAGGCCAAGAAGGCCGAGCGCCCGCACCGTCTGGGCCATGTCTTTGTGCTGCGCGACGGCAAGGGCAGGGTGGGGTTGGTCCGTCGTCCCGACAAGGGTCTGCTTGGCGGGATGCTGGGTCTGGCCGGATCGGAATGGAGCGCGGCCCCCGTCTATGCCCCGCCGTTCAAAGCCGACTGGACCGAGGCGGGCACGATCAACCACGTCTTCACCCACTTCTCGCTGGACCTGACGGCCAATGTGGCGACGGGGACTTCGGATGACCCGTCGCTGATTTGGATGGATGAGGCAGAGGCGCTGAAATCCCTGCCGACTGTTTTCAGGAAGGCGCTGGAGAGGGCGCTGGCCGCATAAAGAAAGGGCCGCACCTTTCGATGCGGCCCTTGAAGTTGCGGGCGATGCGCCGCCCGTGAAGTCTTACTGCATCCCTGCGCGAATTTCGGCGCGCAGGGCGTCGATCGGGCGCAGGCCCTGATCGGTCTTGATGCGCCAGTAGGTCCAGCCGTTGCACGCCGGAGCGTTCTCTAGAAGGGCACCCAGCTTGTGGATCGAGCCGGTCAGCGTACCCGACACCAGGGAGCCATCGGCACGGACGCGAGCTTCACGCTCTCCCTTGGGGCAGTACAGCTTGTCACCCGGCGACAGCAGGCCAGCCTCGACCAGTGCGCCGAACGGCACCTTGGGTTCGGCCTTCTTGGAGCCGGTGATGGCGAGGTCTTCGGGAGCCGCCGGAATAACGGCATCGATGCGGGCCTGTGCCAGATCGGCATAGGTCTCGTCGCGTTCGATACCGATGAAGTGACGGCCCAGTCGCTTGGCCGCCGCACCCGTGGTGCCGGTGCCAAAGAAGGGGTCGAGGATGACGTCGCCCTGACGGGTGGCCGACAGGATCACGCGGTGAAGCAGGGCTTCCGGCTTCTGGGTCGGGTGGGCCTTGTTGCCCTCGGCGTCCTTCAGACGTTCCGAGCCGGTGCACAGCGCCAGCGTCCAGTCCGAACGCATCTGGGTGTCTTCGTTAAAGACCTTCAGAGCGTCGTAGTTGAAGGTGTAACGCTTCTGGTCACGCGACTTGGCGGCCCAGATCAGGGTCTCGTGCGCGTTGGTGAAGCGCGTGCCCTTGAAGTTCGGCATCGGGTTCGACTTGCGCCAGATGATGTCGTTCAGAACCCAGAAACCGAGGTCCTGCATCGCCGCGCCCAGACGGAAGATGTTGTGATAGCTGCCGATGACCCACAGCGTGCCGTCGTCTTTCAGGACGCGCTGGCATTCGCTCAGCCAGGCACGGGTAAAGGCGTCATAGGCGGCGAAGCTGTCGAACTTGTCCCAGTCGTCGTCCACGGCGTCGACCTTGGAGTTGTCCGGACGCAGCAGATCGCCACCCAGTTGGAGATTATAGGGCGGGTCAGCAAAGACCATGTCTACCGACTTGTCCGGCAGGCCTTTCAAACGTTCGATGCAGTCGCCTCTAAGGATGACGTCGGTTTGAATGTCGGACATGAATACGCGGCCCCTGTGGTGTTGAGGGCGCATCGTGAGTCATCGTGGTTAACGGTTGGTAATCAAAACGGTTTTCCGATTCTTCGAAGAGTCAAACGCTGATCTCCATGACTCTCAAGAGTCCGGTGGATAAGGGTTTTGGCGGATTCAGAGTCTGCGAAAATTTTTGTGTTCGGTGAAGCTTGGCGGCATTTCGGGCGTTGGGACAGGGGCAGGGCGTTAACAAAGCCTGATGTCCGTACGGGCATTACGGGAACGCGGACGTTTGATCGCTGCTATGTCATCTTTCTCGGCCGGAGACCGATCTGGCCCTTCGCAACCCGTTAAGACGGGTTTATGAGGCCGTCATGATCCGTCGTCTTCGTCCCGTCCCGTTCGCCCTTGGTCCCGTCCACTTCGTCGGTATCGGCGGCATTGGCATGAGCGGCATTGCCGAAATCATGCTGAAAATCGGCTATCAAGTGCAGGGCTCCGACGCCAAGGCCAGCGCCAATACCGAGCGCCTCGAAAAGCTGGGCGCCCGCATCTACATCGGCCACGACGCCGCCCACATCACCGAGGGCGTGTCGGCTGTTGTCTATTCGACCGCTGTGAAGGCCGATAACCCCGAGATGATCGAAGCGCGCGAGCGCCGCATTCCGGTGGTGCGCCGTGCAGAAATGCTGGCCGAGCTGATGCGCCTGCAGTTCTCGATCGGCGTGGGCGGTACCCACGGCAAGACGACGACGACCTCTATGGTCGCGGCCCTGCTGGATGCCGGCAATTTCGATCCGACCGTCGTCAACGGCGGCATCATCAATGCCTATGGCACCAACGCCAAGGTTGGCGACGGCGACTGGATCGTCGTCGAGGCCGACGAGTCCGACGGCTCGTTCCTGCGCCTGAAATGTACCGTGGCGATGATCACCAACATCGACCCCGAACACCTCGACCACTACGGCGATTTCGATGCCGTGAAGAAGGCCTTCCGCGACTTCATCGAGGATACGCCCTTTTATGGTTTCGGTGTCGTCTGCCTCGACCACCCCGAGGTGCAGAAGCTGGCGGCCCAGATCGTCAACCGCCGCCTGATCACCTATGGCCTGAACCCGCAGGCCATGGTCCGCGCCGAGAATGTGCAGATGGACCCCGACGGCTCGACCTTTGACGTTGTCATCCGCGCCTCGCACGCCAGCGACGAGGATGTCCGCATCAACGGCCTGCGTCTGCCGATGGCAGGCTGGCACAATGTGTCGAACGCTCTGGCGGCTATTTCCGTCGCCCGCGAAGTCGGCGTCGACGATGACAGTATCCGTGCCGGTCTGGCCAGCTTTGGCGGTGTGAAGCGCCGCTTCACCACCACGGGCTTTGCCCACGGCGTTCGTATTATCGACGACTATGGCCACCACCCCGTCGAAATCGCCGCCGTGCTGAAGGCCGCCCGTCAGGTTGTCCAGAACGCCGAACAGCCGGGCCGCGTGATCGCCGTGGTCCAGCCGCACCGCTATACCCGCCTGCGCGACCTGATGGCCGACTTCTCGACCTGCTTCATGGATGCGGACAGCGTGATCGTGGCCGACGTCTATCCGGCGGGCGAGCAGCCGATCGAGGGCGTGGACAAGCACGCTCTGGTCAGCGGCATCAAACAGTTCGGTCACCGGCACGCCACGGCGCTGGAAAGCGCGGACGCTCTGGCCAAGGTGATCCGTGAGGAAGCCAAGGAAGGCGATCTGGTCGTCTGCCTCGGCGCGGGCGACATTACCTCGTGGGCCTATGCCCTTCCGGCACAGTTGGAAGCACTGGCTTAACGCCGCCTGATACTTGCTAGCTTCTTCGAAAGGCCCCGCGATTGACCCAATGGCGGGGCCTTTTGCGTCATGGTCTGATCAAAGATAGGCGCGAACGCACATACCGAAGACGAAGCTAAGCAGGGATGCCATGCCGAATGCGATAGCAAGGCTGCCCAGCCAGTTTGTGTGGGCCTGATATTCAAGCCTCTGTTGCGCAGAGCTTGCGAGCTGGCCTTGCCTTTTGCGCATCCGCTCTGCCGGAACCAGAAGGGCCGCCATCATCAGCAGAGAGGGGACAAGTCCCATCATAATCTGGATCAGTGACCAAGCCGACCGACGACCGAAACTGAGCCTGTCGATCAGCCTTGCGATGGCCTCGCGATGGGGCAGGGGCGCATAGATCGCGATCAGCAATCCAATGCAAAGGCAGTATAGGGCCGCATAGTACAGCTTGCGCTTGAGTGGCCGCTGTACGTGCGGGGGCGGATCGGTCGGCTCCGAACCGAAATCGGGAAGATCGCCTATCGAAACCCCGTCGGCCATTTTCCGGTCAGTGTGCCACGTCCAGCGGTAGGCTCCGGCTTGCGCCATGGGCAGGAAGATCAGGCTGATGATCAACACGATCACAGTGTTGAAAGCCTGATTGAAATCCATCGGTGTGCCGAGATTTTCGGCGACAATCATAATCCCCATCGTCAGGGCAAATGAAGCCAAGACACCCGGCACAACCACCAGCATCAGGATGGTCAGCGTCCGCCAAGGCTCGGCCATGGTCGAGAGAAAGCGTTTCCTCTTGCGCGGGGCGGGGGTTAGGGACATCTACGGCTACCCGACAACGGCCCGTTACAGGCCACCGACTGCACGGCAAACGAGATACTGATGACTGACTGGACCAAGGCTCCCCCAAGCGTGCGCGGCAAACTGCTGCTGAACGAAGCGTTGGCGCCTTACACTTGGTTCCGCGTCGGTGGTCCGGCCGATGCCCTGTTCATTCCGGCGGACGAGGACGATCTGATCGACTTCCTCAAGGCCCTGCCGGAAGAGGTTCCTGTCTATCCGCTGGGCGTCGGCTCCAACGTCATCGTGCGCGATGGCGGCATCAAGGGCGTGATCATCCGTCTGGCGGGCCGCGCTTGGGGTCAGGTCGTGGCCGACGGCGTGACCATCACCGCTGGCGCAGGCGCGCTGGATTCCATGGTGGCGCGCGCCTCGGCCAAGGCGGGGATCGCGGGCATGGAATTCTATGCCGGTATTCCCGGCTCCATCGGTGGTGCCCTGACGATGAATGCGGGCTGCTATGGCTCCGAGACCAAGGACATCCTCGTCTCGGCCCGCGGCGTGAACCGCAAGGGCGAGAAGGTAGAGCTGACGGTCGATGAGTTCGGCTACACCTACCGCCACTCGAATGCTCCGGCGGACATCATCTGGACCGAAGCCACCTATCGCGGCACGGCCGATGATCCCGAAGCGGTCGCCGCCCGCATCGCCGAAATCACCGAGCGCCGCGAAAAGACCCAGCCGATCCGCGAAAAGACTGGCGGCTCGACCTTCAAAAACCCCGAGGGCCATTCCTCGTGGAAGCTGGTCGATGAGGCGGGCTGGCGCGGCAAGCTGTTCAAGATGACCGGCGGCGGTGCCAAGTTCAGCGAGCTGCACTCCAACTTTATGATCAATCCGGGCGAGGCGACTGCTGCCGACCTTGAAGGTCTGGGCGAGATTGTCCGTCAGGACGTCTTCTCCAAGACCGGCATCCAGCTGAGCTGGGAAATCAAGCGTATCGGCCGTCCGGGCTAAGGGGCGATTGGCAACCGAGTCGGCTCGCAACGGTTTCTGTCTTCAGAAACCTTGTGCCGACGGAGGGGGCCATGAAAACAACCATCCTCGCAGGATTGCTGGCGTGCGGCCTCGCCGTGGGCGTGCCGCATGTCGCCCGCGCCAACTTCATCGACGGCCATAGCCTTTACCTGTGGTGCTCAACGCCCGCGACCGATCCGATGTATGCGCGGTATGATGCCAGCTGCCGGACCTTCATTCTCGGCGTGCATGACGGGCTGGATCTGGCGGGCTACGTCGTCACGCTGGCCCGTGACGAAGCCGCCGCCAGCGAAACCAATGCGACCGGTGACCGCGAGGTCGGCATCCGGTTCCTGTGCGTCACCGATGAAGCCGACGTCTCGCGCCTGAGGGCGTTGGTGGTCGCCTTTTTCGAGGAATATCCCGAAGAGCGCGACAAGCCCGCCAGCGCCTCGATTCTGGCGGCCCTCTATCCCGAATATCCCTGTCGTTGAACTGCGCCGTGCACGTTATGCACGTTTTTTGAAAGGGAAGGGGCCAGCGTCCACTATCGTTTCCAAGTGGTTAACCCTATTGAGGCGATAGGGGGAGGCTAGTCTTCGGATTGTCTCATGCTCGCGCCTCTTAATACCCTCCACGTTGCCGTCCTGATGGGCGGTCTGTCCTCGGAACGCGAAGTTTCGCTGGAATCCGGCGCGCGATGTGCCGATGCGCTGGAAGGGCAGGTGGCCAAGGTCAGCCGCGTGGACGCGGGCCGTGATCTGGCGCAGGTCCTGACCGAGCTTAAACCTGACGTTGTGTTCAACGCCCTGCACGGCGCATGGGGCGAAGATGGCTGCGTTCAGGGCATCCTTGAGACGCTGAACATTCCCTATACCCACTCGGGCGTGCTGGCTTCGGCGCTGGCGATGGATAAGGACAAGTCTAAGGCCGTTCTGCGTGCGGCGGGCGTGACCGTGCCGGGCGGCGGTCTTTATGACCGTCACGAGGTCGCCAGCCGCCACGTTATCGAGCCGCCCTATGTCGTGAAGCCCAACGCCGAAGGCTCGTCCGTCGGCGTGTTCGTGGTTCAGGAAGGGGCCAACCGCCCCGTCGCCGAGGTCGGCGAGGACAGCTGGACCTATGGCGATCTCGTCATGGTCGAGCCGTTTGTAGCCGGTAAGGAACTGGCCGTCGCCGTCATCGGCGAGAAGGATGGCCCACGCGCCCTGACCATCACCGACATCACCCCGACCAAGGGCTTCTATGACTATGAAGCCAAATATGCGCCCGGCGGATCGCGCCACGTCCTGCCTGCAGAGCTTCCGGCGCACGTGTTTGACAAAGCTTTACGTCAGGCGGAGCTAGCCCACACGGCCATGGGCTGCCGCGGGGTGTCCCGCTCCGATTTCCGTTATGACGACGTTAACGATGTTCTTGTCTTGCTGGAGGTGAACACCCAGCCCGGCATGACGCCGACCTCGCTCGCACCAGAGCAAGCCGCCTTTGTCGGGATGGATTATCGCACTCTGGTTCGTTGGTTGGTGGAGGACGCTTCATGCCGGCGGTAGTTCGCGGCGGAAAGCGACAGTCAGGTAGAGGGCAGGCCCAGCGCGGCGCGCCCCAAGGCCGCATGGCCAATGTCGGGCGGATGGACATGTCCCCGCGCGTCGTTGTCGCCTGCCTGATCGGCGGCGTGGTCGTGGTCGGTGCCATTCTGGCCACCGGTGCGCGCGCCGAGCGTATCTCTGCGTCTGCCATTGAAAAGTTCGATGCCGCCACGGTCGGCATGGGGCTGAAGCTGCGTAACGTCCACGTTTCGGGGGCCTCGCCAGAGGCTCTGGGCCATGTGCAACGTGCCGTGGGCCTGTATCAGGACCAACCGATTGTCAGCCTTGATCTGAACGCCGTGCGCGAGCGCGTCGAACAGGTCGGCTGGGTCAAGGAAGCGCGCGTCGTGCGCCTGCTGCCGGACACCATCATCGTGGACGTGACCGAGCATAACCGCCTTGCCGTCTGGCAGGTCGGGGGCCGTGCACAGGTGATCGACACCGACGGTCTGGTGATCGAGGGCGCCGATCCGGGCCGCTATCCGGAGCTGCCGCTGATCGTCGGCAAGGGTGCCGATCAGGCCGCCGCCGACATCGTGCCACTGCTGCGCCAGCGTCCGCGCCTGATGTCGCGCATCGACGCGCTGGTCCGCGTGGACGAGCGTCGCTGGGACCTGCGTCTTAAGGACGGTGCCCTGATCCAGCTTCCGGCTGTCGATCAGGAATCGGCCCTGATCCGTCTGGATGCTCTGGACCAGCGCGAGCGCCTGCTCGATCTGGGCTTCGCACGCGTAGACCTTCGTACGCCGGAAGAAGTGGCGGTTCGCCCTTCCGAAGGCACGGCGTGAACTGAAATCACGGGAAGACACTGAGATGATTGGGCTGTTGCGAGACAAGAAGGCGGATCAGGTGGGGGCTTCAACGCGCACGCCCGCTGTGGCTGCGCTTGATCTCGGCCAGTCCAAGGTTGCCTGCTTCATCATGAAGCCGGACGGCGTCCGTCGCGCCGACAGCACCATCCGCGTTGCGGGCGCGGGTCACGTCCAGTCCAAGGGCGTGCGCGGCGGCATCATCGTCAATATGGAAGACGCCGCCGACGCCATCGTCCGCGCCGTGGAGCGTGCAGAGCGCGCTGCGGGCCTGACGATCAACGGCGTGGTCGTCACCTCGTCTATCGGCCAGATGGCCAGCCACCGCGTCTCGGCCAGCGTCTCGCTGGGGGCCAACCAGATCACCGACCACGATCTGGCTAAAGCCATCGGTGCGGCCCTGTCCAAGATCAGCCTGCCGAACCGTCGCCCGATCCACGTCCTGCCGGTGGCATGGTCGGTGGATGGTGCGCGCGGTGTTCACGATCCGCGCGGTCTGCAAGGCCATACGCTGGGCCTCGACCTGCTGGTCGTGTCCATGGCCGAAAGCGCCTTTGGCGCGCTGGGCAACTGTCTGGAACGTGCCCACCTTGACCTTCAGGGCGTGGCCTCGGCTCCGCTGGTGACGTCGCTGGCGGCGCTGGAAGAGGACGAGATGGAGCTGGGCTCGATCTGCATCGACATGGGGGCAGGCACGACCTCTGCCGCTGTGTGGGGCGGTCGCTCGCTGCTGCACATCGAAAGCGTCAGCGTCGGTGGTGATCACGTCACCGCTGACATCGCCCGTGGCATGGCCACCTCGCGTGCCGGTGCCGAGCGTCTCAAGACCCTCTACGGCTCGGCCATGGCCAGCAACAACGAGGACCGCGAGATGGTCGAGGCTCCGCCGCGTGGCGAAGACCCGTCCGCCGGTCCGGTGGTGTGGCCCCGTGCCATGCTGAAAACCATCATCGCCCCGCGTGTGGAAGAGACGCTTGAACTGACCCGCGACCGTCTCAAGGCTGCTGGCGTCCGCATCAATCCGGGCATGGGCATTGTCCTGACCGGTGGTGCCAGCCAGCTGAACGGGGTGCGTGAACTGGCCGAACGGGTCTTCGACCACCCGTCCGTCCGTCTGGGCCGCCCGCAACGCGCGCCCCACCTTGCTGCGGCTGCGGCAGGTCCGGCCTTTTGCTCGGCAGCAGGTGTGCTGCTGCGCGCCGCCTATGGCCCGCGAGAGGCTGTGTCGGTGCACAAGCTGATGAGCCGCCACGTCACCGCCGCCGACGCCCCGCGCGTCCACTCGGGCGGTCCGTTCAACCGTGCCGCCAACTGGCTGCGCGAGAACTTCTGACGATTACGGCGAAAGGGGAGGGCGCACGACCTCTCCTGACCATCCCGCACCCGATTTTACGATCCTTGGCCCTTTCGTCCGAAAGGGTTAGCCTGCGTGCGCTGTATAAACTTTTGCGCCGTCAAAGCCCGTCATCGTTAACCATTTAACCCTCTGAAGAGAGCGGGAATTGGCATTTGGTTAAGGAAGTCGACGGGAAACGGCGGAAAAATACACGCTGAAGCCACAAAACTTGGTTTTGCAGGCTTCATCTGCGCCCGACTCATATTAGTCCGGTAATGATCCGTTAACGTTGTCGGGTCTTTTATTAACCCGCTCATAACCAATGCGATTCGGCGGGGGTCGATTGGGATGAATGGGCAGGGTCGGAAGGTCGAAACACAATGTCTCTCTCGCTGGTGAAGCCACAAGCCACTGAACTGAAGCCCCGGATCGTCGTGTTTGGCGTCGGTGGTGCAGGCGGTAATGCCGTTAACAACATGATCGACTCGGGCCTTGAGGGCGTCGAGTTCGTTTGTGCCAACACGGATGCCCAGCATCTGAGCTTCGCCAAGACCGACCGTCGCATTCAACTGGGCGACACCATTACCCAAGGTCTGGGTGCCGGTGCCCATCCCGAAGTCGGTATGAATGCGGCCGAGGAATCGGCTGACGAGATTCACGCGCACCTCGAAGGCGCGCACATGGTTTTCATCACCGCCGGTATGGGCGGTGGCACCGGTACGGGTGCAGCTCCGGTTATCGCCAAGTGCGCCCGTGACCGCGGCATCCTGACCGTGGGTGTTGTGACCAAGCCTTTCACCTTCGAAGGCCGTCACCGTATGCGTCTGGCCGAAGCCGGCATCGCCGAGCTGCAGCGCTACGTCGACACCCTGATCGTCATTCCGAACCAGAACCTGTTCCGCGTCGCCAACGAACGCACCACCTTCTCGGACGCCTTCCAGATGGCCGACCAGGTGCTGCACTCGGGCGTTCGCTCGATCACCGACCTGATGATCCTGCCGGGTCTGATCAACCTCGACTTTGCCGACGTCCGCGCCGTGATGTCGGAAATGGGCAAGGCCATGATGGGCACTGGCGAGGCTTCGGGCGAAGACCGCGCCCTGCTGGCTGCCCAGAACGCTATCGCCAACCCGCTGCTGGACGAAACCAGCCTGCACGGTGCCAAGGCCGTTCTGGTCAACATCACCGGCGGTATGGACATGACCCTGCTGGAAGTCGACGAAGCTGCGAACGCTATCGCTGCCGAAGTCGACGGTGACGCTAACATCATCTTCGGTGCCGCTTTCGACCCGGCTCTGGAAGGCAAGATCCGCGTCTCGGTTGTCGCCACCGGCATGGACGAAGCTTCGATCCAGCAAATCGAGCCGGTCGCCTCGACCCTGAACCGCCGCCAGCCGGAACCGGCTGCTCCGGCCGCTCCGCGCGAAGAAGTCCGTATCGAGCCGGTTGCCCAGCAGCCTGCACCGCAACCGCAGCCGGAACCCGTCCGTGCGCCCGAGCCGCGCATGGAAGTGCGTCCGGAGCCGGTGATCCACGACGCTCCGCGCACCCTCGACCCGATCGTCGATCCGTGGGTTGAAGAGTTCGAGCAAGGCCGCAACCGCAACACCGCTTCGGGCCAGGAGCAGGGCGACCTGTACATGGACCGCGAACCGACCTCGCGCCGTCAAAAGCCGGAGCCGGAAGCCGAAGCCCCGCGTGAAGAATATTACGACGACTCGCACCGTCGCAGCGGCTGGTCGCTGTTCGGCCGTCGTCGCGCCGCGCCGCAGCAGCCGACCTATTCGCCGCCGCCGCCGTCCGGCTCGAACCGTACGACCCAGCAACTGCGTCAGACCCAGTCGGTCCAGCCGCAGCAGGTCCACGATCAACGTGGCTATGCCGAAGAGGACGATCTGGAGATCCCGTCGTTCCTGCGCCGTCTGGCCAACTGATCCGGATTTACGATTAATCCCATCAAGCCCCGTAGCCTCGCTGCGGGGCTTTTTGCTGTGCGGCGGTGTTACGGAAACTGTCGTGATTTCGAAACAATTCGAAACCCGACTTTCATTTCGCGTGCGCGAACGTTTGGTTAAATGCCACCTTCCGGCGCTGTCCGTTTTGCAGCGCGTATTGAAGAGTTCAAGCGTGACGGTCTTCAACGACCCCTTTGAACATACGATCACTGCCCCTGCCATCTGCGCGGGTGTAGGCGTCCACAGCGGACGTCGTGTGCGCTTGACCGTACGTCCGGCTGCCGCCGATCAGGGCATTGTGTTCGTGCGTACGGACATCAAGGACCGCGACAACCGTATTCCGGTCTCGGGCGAGGCTGTCATCGACGCGCGCCTGAACACCATGATCGCCAATGCCGATGACGTACGTGTCTCGACGATCGAGCACCTGATGTCGGCCATGTGCGCGCTGGGTATCTCTAACGCCACCGTTGAAGTGGACGGCCCCGAGCTGCCGATCCTCGACGGTTCGGCCGAGCAGTTCGTGCAATTGCTGGACCGTGCGGGTTTCCGCCGTCAGGAGCAGCCGCGCCACTACATCGAGGTGCTGGAACCGATCCACGTCGAAGAGGGCGACAAGAAAGCCTCGCTTCTGCCGTGCGACCGTTTCGAAATGCGTTTCGAGATCGACTTCCCGACACCGGTGATCGGCAATCAGGTGATCGATTTCGTTGTCGACGAAACCACCTACCGTTCGGAAATCATGTCGGCCCGCACCTTCGGTTTCGCCCATGAGGTTGAAGCCCTGCGTCAGGCCGGTCTCGCCCGTGGCGGTTCGCTGGAGAACGCTGTGGTCATCGACGGCGACCAGATCCTGAATCCGGGCGGCCTGCGCATGGAACGCGAGTTCGTGCGTCACAAGGCGCTGGACGCCATTGGTGACCTGTATGTACTGGGTGCGCCGCTGATGGCCCGCTACGAAGGCTATAAGGCCGGTCACCAGCTGAACAACAAGCTGGTCCGCGCTCTGCTGGCCAACCCCAAGGCGTGGCGTTTCACCACCCGCGTTCCGGCTTTGGCCATGGCGGGCTGATCCGCCCGCTTAAGACATCAAGCAAAAGGCCCGCTGTGATCGCAGCGGGCCTTTTCTTTATTCACTCAGGGCGATGGCCCCGATCAGCCGGCCGAAGTCCGGCTCGCCGTTCAGATAGGCGCGGCGGTTTGAATAGAAGCGGGCCTCGTCGGTGCGGGTGTCGTCGCCCGTCCACGCCGCCTGCGTCACGCCTGCTTGCTCCAGCCGCCACAGGACAAAGCCGGGCAGGTCGAACTGGCGCTTGTCATCGCTGGAACCGGCGATGAAGAAACGCTCGCTGCCGGGTGCTTCTGCGGCAAAGCGCGCCTCATAGTCGGCCCCGACCTCATAGGAGGCCTGCGAGATGCACGGGCCGACCACGGCGCGGATGTTGTCGCGCGCGGCTCCCAGTTCGACCATCTGATCCACCGTCGCAGCGATGATGCCGCCCAGCGCGCCTTTCCACCCCGCATGGGCCGTGGCTACGACGCGGGCGTCGGGATCGGCAAACAGGATCGGGGCGCAGTCGGCGGTCAGAACGGTGGCAATGGTGGTGGGTGCGCGGGTGACGACAGCATCCCCCTCGGGGCGTTCGCCTTTCCAGCCGCCCTCGGCCACTACGGCGTCAGCGGAATGGATCTGGTAGCAGCCACACAGGTCGTCGCTGTCGCCACCGAACCATTGGGCCACGAGGCGGCGATTCTCGGCCACGCGGGCCGGATCGTCCTTGGAGCCTACGCCACAGTTCAGGCCCGTATAGATGCCCTCTGACACGCCGCCCTCGCGGGTAAAGAAGCCGTGCTTGATACCGGCAAGGTCGAGAAGGGGGTGGGTGATGGGCGTCATGCTTCAAACCCCGGTACGGTCAGCGAGCGCGGCGAGAAGATCGCCGCCACCTTGAACAGTTCGCCCATCTGGTCATGGGCGGTCAGGCGGTGGAACTGGCGCAGGATCACGTCCTCGGCCTCGGGGCGGGCGGCGGCCAGAGCCTTGGCCCGCTCGACAATACCCAGACGGGCGAGGAACAGGCCCTGACCGATGCATCCGGTCACGTCGGCACCGCTGCGGACGGCGGCTTCCAGCACCAGCGGGAAGTCGGCCCATTGGGTCAGGTCCGCTTCGCCCGGCTCGTCCAGAACGCCGACCTTCTGGTGACGTTTGAGAGCTTGGAGGGTGTCTCCGGCCTCCGTCTTGGCGCGGCCATAGTCGATCAGCAGGGCCGCACCCGACGTGGCTGCGACTAACGCCGCAAGGTCGCGCCCGAAGGCGGCCTGTTGTTCCGAGATTTCCAGAACCTGACCGACCTCGATCTCAAGCTCGGGCGTCTCGAAGCCCTCGCTGATGGCGGTCAGGCCAAAGATCAGGTTGTTGGCGTCGTCCACGCCGATGCGGCGCTCGGCCCAGCCACCTTCGGTTTTGATGAACTGGCGGGCCGGCAGGCAGTCCAGCACCTCGTTGGCCACCAGGATCACCGGCGCGTCGGTTTCGATCTGCGCCAGAGATTTGACCCAGCGCGGTTCGAGGTCGGCATCGGCCAGACGGCGGGCCTGTTCCTGACGCAGCGGCTGGCTCGGCTCGATCAGGATCAGCTCGGCGGCTTCAAGGAAGGCGGGCGACAGGCGGGCAGCGCGAAGGGCATCGCTCATCAGCGTGCCGTCACCGGGGCCGACCTCGACAAAGCGCACCTTTTCCGGCGCGCCCAGCCGTTGCCAAGTCTCGACCGCCCACAGGCCGATCAGCTCGCCGAACATCTGGCTGACCATGGGGGCGGTGATGAAGTCACCCCGCTCGCCCAGCGCCGGACGGGTGGCATAGTAGCCGCCCTTGGGGTCGTGCAGGCAGCGGGTGACATAGTCGGCCACCGTCATGGGGCCGGTCAGGATGATCTCGCGGACCAGACGGTCCTTCAGGCTTTGCGACGTGCCGTCGGCGGGGGAGGCGTAGGGCACCGTCTTAGGCCTCGAGCGCCGGACGCTTGAGGGCACGGACAATCAGGACGATGCCGACGATGATCATCGGCGTCGACAGCATCATGCCCATGGTCAGGCCGAACGGCAGGTCCGACAGGTGGGCGTCGGGCTGGCGCACATTTTCCAGCGACGCGCGGGCCACGCCATATCCGGTCAGGAAGATACCCGTGACCAGACCCGGACGCTTGAAGGCATCCCATTTCCAGATGGCCAGCGACATGATGAGGAACAGCACCAGACCTTCCAGACCGGCCTCGTAAAGCTGGCTGGGGTGACGCGGCGCATCGCCTGCGGGGCAGTGGCCATAGGTGTCCAGAATCTTCTGGTTACAAAAGCGGATGGCCCACGGAACGGTCGTTTCGCGGCCCCAAAGCTCACCATTGATGAAGTTGGCGATACGGCCAAAGAACAGGCCGATCGGCACGACCGGCGCGATCAGGTCGCCAAGGCTGAGCGGGGCAATCTTCTTGCGCCACGCATAGAGGCTGCAGGCGACCACGACGCCGAGGAAGCCGCCGTGGAAGCTCATGCCGCCGGTCCACATCTGGAGGATTTCCAGCCGTTCGCCCAGAGAGCTTCCGGTGAATATCTGGCCATACAGCGACGGGTTATAGAAGGCGGCATAACCAAAGCGACCGCCCAGAATGATGCCCAGTACGATCCAGAACACCAGATCGTCCAACTGCGGGCCCGTCACCGGCGGCTTGCCACCGGCCCACAGGCGCGGCGTCTTCACCAGACGGGCGGCATACATCCACCCCAGAACGATGCCGGCGATATAGGCCAGTGCGTACCAGCGGATGGGCAGCGGGCCGAGATGGATCAGGACCGGATCAAATTCTGGGAAGGTCAAGGGGAGGGACTCCTGCGCGATCTGATCGTGCAGGTATAGCAAGTCAGATGACGTCCGTCCCCACCCAAGCGGTGGCAAGATCAGGGCAGGGACAAGGACAGCAATTCCCTGCCGCTATGTCCGCGAATCCTGAGGGTTAACGGATAAATGCGTCGGAAAACCTCGAAATTTGGCAATGCCCTTGAACAAAACGGCGAAGCACCTGATTGAAAGGTTTCGTTCACCATTTTGCGTGAGCTTTTGTTAACCCGACCGGATGGGAGGCGTCTGATGCAGACCCGCAATCCAATTCTCGACGAAATCGCCAAGATGACGACTGGCGCCATGGGCCTGGCCCAGGCAGCAGGGGAAGAGGCCAAGACCGCTTGGCGCGCACAGGCTGACCGTCTGGTGGCTGAACTGGATCTGGTGCGTCGTGACGAGTTCGACGTTCTGAAGGCTGAAATCGCTGCACTGCGGGCCGAGATTGCGGCTCTGAAGGGCGAGAACAGCAACCCCTCCACAGAATCGTAAGATTCGGCCCGTTGAGCCGAATCTCCGAACACGCCTACCGTTCCTTAGGCGACAGATGAGTCGCCACAGTTTTGAGAAGTTGAAGCCCTGATGGACGCCGCGAGACCCGACGAGGTCGAACTGCCTTTTGATCCGCTGGACGTGGTCGAACACGTTCTCGTCGCGGAGAACCTGCCGTTCGACCGCACGGATGAAGGCGACCTGGCCTTTGCCCTTGCGGGTAGCTGGAAAGACTATGAGCTGTGGTTTGCATGGCGCCCCGAGGGGGACTGCCTGCAACTGTGTCTGGCGCTGGACCTGCGCGTGGCCAAGAGCCGCCGCGCATCCGCCTATGAACTGGCTTCCATGATCAACCAGCGCACCTGGCTGGGCCATTTCGAGATCTGGCCGGACGAGGGCGAGATCGTTTTCCGCCACGCTCTGGCCCTGCCGCACGGCGAGCGCCCGACGCTGGCGCAGGCGGCATCCATGATCGACGCTGCTGTCGAGGCTGCTGACCGTTATTATCCCGCGTTCGACTTCATGTGCCGTGGCTCCAAGAAGCCGCAGGAAGCCATCGACGCCTGTCTGTTTGAAACCGTAGGTAACGCCTAAAATGTCTAATGCAGTTGTTCTTCAAGGGGTGGGTCGTTTGGGGTCTGCCATCCTTGAGGGGTGGCTGCTGACAGGCGCGGTTGATCCCAAAGACCTGATCATCCTGACCCCCAGCGAAAAGCCCGTCGCCGAAAAGGCGAGGGCGCTGGGCGCACGCATCAATCCGCCGTTGGAAACGCTGGCCGAGGCAAAGGCCTTTGTGATCGGCGTAAAGCCCGCCAAATGGGTCGAGGCGGCGCAGGACATCCTGCCCCATCTGAGCAAGGATGCCGTGATCGTATCGGTCATGGCGGGCGTTCCCGAAGCGACCATTTCGGCGGGCTTTGATGGCCGCAAGGTCGTGCGCATCATGCCCACCACGGGCGTGGCGCAGGGCAAGGGCGTGGCTAGCCTGTGGTCGTCGGATGCGCATGCTCTGGCGCAGGGCATGGCCCTGTTCGAGCCTATCGCCGAGACGGCTGTGCTGGACAGCGAGGACCTGATGCACGCCGCGACCGCAGTGTCGGGCTGTGGTCCGGCCTATTTCTTTGCCTTTACCCGCGCACTGGCCGAGGCCGGTGTTGCAGAGGGCCTGCCGGAAGATGTGGCCGTGCGGCTGGCCCGCGCCACCCTGCGCTCAGCCGCAGCAGGTGTCGTCGGTGACGAGAGCCTCGATGCGCTGATCGACCGCGTGGCCTCGCCGGGCGGTGTGACCCGTGCGGGTCTGGAGGTGCTGAACGAAAACGGCGCCCTGGACCGTCCCGTCCAAGGCGCCGTGAAGGCGGCTGTCGATAAATCGACCGAGCTTAGCGGCTGACGTACTGGCCGCGGGCCAGATTGTTGGCCAGACGGTTGCTGGCGCGCCATGCGTCGGTCCAGACCGTGCTGCCCACCGAATCCATGATGGTCGGCGAGTAATAGCGGTACTTCACTTCCTGAGTGGTGCCGTCGGCCAGAGTGACCGTACCTTCAAAGGCTGCGCCGCCAATCGACAGGCTGCGCATAGCGTCCAGACCCGGACGGTCGGTCAGCTGTTTGAAGGTTGGGCGGTTCGGCTGCAGGTCCGTCACCACCAGATTGATCTCGGCACCGTCCAGCGCATTGCGGCGGGTCAGGGTGCGTTCAATCTGACGGGTGAAGTCTTCAAGCTGGTCCTGAACCTCGCGCTCGCCAAGCTTTTCGGCGGTCTTGGCGAATTCAGGGCTGAGGACAATGTTCACGGCCGCCGGTTCGGCGAATGCAGCACCGGTCGTAGCCAGCGAGAGTGCGCCGGCGATAAAAGCGATTTTGGCGATCGAGCGCATCAGACACTCCTTTGTTCCAGGCCCCCCTGGAGCGATTCCAACATGGTATATCGACGGTTGGATTTCCAGAAGGTTCAGCGAATTTAATCTTTACCGTGCGGCAAGCGGATTGAGGCCTTCAGCCCACCCATGTCGCTGCGCCCCAGAATGATGTCGCCGCCATGACCGCGAGCGACGTCGCGGGCGATGGCCATGCCAAGGCCCACGCCCTTGCGGTTCTGGCTGCGCGACGGATCAAGGCGCGAGAAGGGGCGGAAGGCTTCCTCGTGCATGTCGTCGGGGATGCCGGGACCGTCGTCCTCGACAACGAACTCCACACCGCCCGAGGGCAGGTGGCGGGCCGACAGGCGCACATGCTCGCCATGGCTGGCCGCATTATTGGCCAGATTGCCCAGCGCACGGCGGAACGCCATGGGGCGCAGGGTGATCGAAAGGTCCGGCTCGACCACGACCTCGACCTCGGCACCGGCACCGCGGGCGTCGCTGGCGATACGGTCGAGCACCTCTTGGACATTGATCGTCTGGGGCGTCTCGCCGCCCTCGCCACGGGCAAAGGCGAGGTATTCGTCGATCATGTGCTCCATCTCGTCCATGTCGGCGCGCATGGCCTCGGCCCGCTTGAAGGGTGGGGCAAGGGCCAGTTCCAGACGAAGACGGGTCAGGGGCGTACGCAGGTCATGGCTGACCGAGGCCAGCATGGCCGTGCGCTGGTCGATATGGCGCTGGATACGCGAGCGCATTTCCAGAAAGGCGGTGGCGGCGGCGCGCACTTCGCGCGCACCGTGCGGCTTGAAGCGGGGCACCGTCTCGCCACGGCCAAAGGCTTCGGCAGCCTCGGCCAGACGCTCGATACTGCGAACCTGATTGCGGATGAAGATCACGGCCACCGCCAGCAGCAGAGCGGTCGCAATCATCAGCCACAGCACGAAGATATGGGCCTGCGTCGCCACGGCGCGTTCGCGCGGGGCGATGATCCGCATCACCCCGTCGGCTTCCTGAATACGGATGTCGACATAGGCCGGATAGCGGGTGGTATCGAACCAGAAGGGTTGTGACAGGCGTGATTGCAGCGCCGCTTCCAGCGTGCGGTCCACCACCCCGATGGCACCGCGCCGCTTTTCGGTCGGCAATTTGGTGTCTTCCTGAAAGGCGATCGACAGCTGCATGTTGCGCTGGGCGCGATCCACGATCAGGGCCAGATTTTCAGGCGTCGGGTCGTCCTGATAGCTTTCGGCGGCCCATGCCACGTCGCCGGCCAGCCCTTCGGACAGGCGCGACGTCACCGTCTGCCAGTGGGCGTCGAAAAAGACGAAGGTGACAGCCCCCTGCATGATCAGCACCGGAATGATGATGATCAGCAGAGACCGGCCCCAAAGCGAGGTCGGCAGGCGGCGCTTCAACCATCGCGCCCAGACATTGAACGGCGTCAGCCGCATGGCGATATGCTCCGCCGTTTAATCAGGAGCCAGCATATAGCCGATGCCGCGCACGGTTTGCAGGTAGCGCGGGTTCTTGGGGTCCACTTCCAGCTTGCGGCGCAGGCGGGTGACCTGAACATCGACGGCGCGGCCCGTAATGTCGGCGGTGTCAGGCGACAGGGCCATACGCTCGACAGGGGCGTGGGCGCTGATGGCGAGGGTTTTCAGCAACTGGGCCTCGGCCTCGGTCAGGCGCTGCGGCTGGCCGTTCACGGTCAGCTCCAGCCGCTCCATGTTGAAGACGGCGGGGCCCATCTTGATTTCTTTCGCCGTCAGCGGCTTGCCGCCCGTGCGGCGCAGGATGGCCTCGATCCGCAGCGCCAGTTCGCGCGGGTCGAACGGCTTGGACATATAGTCGTCGGCCCCGCGCGATAGACCCTCGATCCGATCATTCGGATCGCCCTTGGCCGTTAGCAGCAGAACCGGCGTCTTGGACAGGGCCGCCTGCGAGCGGATCCAGCTGGTCAGGTCAAATCCGCTCTCGCCCGGCATCATCACGTCCAGCACGATCAGGTCGAACTCGATCAGTTCGACCAGACGGCGCGCCGCGCCCGCGTGGGCGGCGCCGGTGACGCGATAACCCTCGCGCGCGAGGAATTCTTTGAGCAGTTCGCGGATTCTGTCGTCATCATCGACGATCAGCAGATGGCGGCCGCTGCCGTTCGCAGCGACGGGTCCGGATCGGCTGTTGCGGGGATCATGAAGGCTCAACAGGGCGCTCCGCTAAAAAACTGGTGGTCGGCAACGTTGACGAGCGGCCTCGATAGGGGTCTAAACAGCCACCGGTGCAGGGAGATGATTTGCAAATGGCCATAGTTCCTTTCGATGATCGTGACGGCTGGATTTGGTTCGATGGGGAATTCATTCCCTGGCGCGAAGCAAAAACGCACGTTTTGACCCATGGCCTCCATTATGGCTCGTCCGTTTTCGAAGGCGAGCGGATGTATAACGGCAAGATCTTCAAGCTCACCGAACACAGTGAGCGCCTGAAACGGTCCGCCGAACTCCTCGACTTCGAGATTCCCTATAGCGTGGCCGAGATTGATCAGGCCTGCAAGGACACCTGTGAGCGTAACGGCCTGACGGACTGTTATATTCGCCCAGTGGCGTATCTGGGTGCGGACAAGCTGTCGGTCTCGTCGATCGGCAACAAGGTCCACCTGGCCATCGCCGTGTGGGACTGGCCGTCCTACTTCGACCCTGAAGTGAAGAAGAAGGGCATCAAGCTGGAGTGGGCCAAGTGGCGCCGTCCGGATCCGGCCACGGCTCCGTCGACCGCCAAGGCTGCGGGCCTGTACATGATCTGCACCATGTCCAAGAACGCCGCCGAGCAGCGGGGCTTTGCCGACGCCCTGATGCTGGACTGGCGCGGCTATGTGGCCGAAGCCACCGGTGCCAACGTTTTCTTCATCAAGGACGGCGTCATCCACACGCCGGACGTGTCGAACATCCTGAACGGTATCACCCGTCAGACCGTCATCGATCTGGCCAAGGCTAAGGGCATCGAGGTTGTTGTCCGCAACATCCTGCCGGAAGAACTGGCTGATTTCAGCGAATGCTTCCTGACCGGCTCGGCCGCAGAGGTCACGCCCGTCGGTTCGGTCGGCGAATATAATTTCGTCCCCGGCGAAATCAGCCTCGGCCTGATGTCCGACTACGAAAAGCTGGTGCGCGGCGAACTGTAAGGCTCTTTCGGCCCTGAATATCGTCCCGCGCGGATTTTAAAGCGGCAGGTCCACAAGGGCCTGCCGTTTTTTGTATTGCGGCAAAAATGTGTCGTGATATCCCCTTGGAAAGAGACGGATTTCTTCGTCGGACTGAATCGCGCGGTGCGCGATGGGGGGAAAATGAAACGTTTGCTTATCGCGGCAAGCTGCCTGTTGATGGCGGCTTGTACGCAAACGGCTGTCCGTAAGGCCGAGGTTGTTCGCGCGCCCGAGACGGGATCGACTGTTCTGATCGTCGAACCGCGTATCCAACTGGGTATGCTGACGGCAGGTGGTGTGACCGAACCCCGCGAGGAGTGGAGCCAAGAGGCGCGCGCGCACATCCTGCGCGAGGTGCAGTCCGCGCTAGCTGCCGACAGCCACAAATATGTGGTCGGCAGTGTCGATGACCTGATGGATGGCCGTATCGGTCAGGTGGTACGCGTAAATGAGGCGGTGATCGCTGCCATCATCGCCCATGAATATAACGGCTATGCCGGTGCCAAGCTGGCGACCAAGAAGGATGACTTCGTCTGGACGATCGGCGATGGGGCCGAGCTGCTGTCCGAACATTTCGGTGCCGATTATGCGCTCTTCATCTCGGGTGAGGGCACCTATGCCAGCGGCGGGCGCGTCGCAGCCTTTGTTGTCGCCAGCGCCTTCGGTGTAGGGATGCAGCTGGGCCAGCAGCAGATCATGGCCTCGCTGGTTGACCTCAAGACCGGACAGGTGATGTGGGTGAACTATGCTGTCGCCGGTCCGCATGCCGATATGCGTGATCAGAACGGTGCACGTTCACTGGTGGGCAGTCTGCTCAAGGATGCCCCGCTGCGCGTTCAGGCCGATGCTGCCCAATAACCGCATGCGTTTTGCAGCTGGCGGCCTTGCGGCGCTGACGCTCGTGCTGGGCGCTTCGACCGCGCTGGCACAGGTCCGCGCCCCCGGTGAACCGCCAAGGCCCAATACGGCCGAGGCAGGACTCTGGGGCATTGCCGAAGAGACCGAGACCTACACGCGCCGTCGCGGCGACCGGAACACCGATCCCGCGCTGAATGCCTATGTGCAGGCGCTGACCTGTAAGGTGGCGGGGGATCACTGTGGCGATATCCGCGTCTATGTGATGAACCGTCCGGTGTTCAACGCCACGGCCATGCCCAATGGGGCGGTCGAGGTGTGGTCCGGCCTGATGTTGCGGGCCTCGACAGAGGACGAGCTGGCCTTTGTGCTGGGTCATGAGGTGGCGCACTTCCTTGAGGAGCACACCTATGAGCGGATGCGGACCCAGAAGCTGACCAACAATGCCTTGCTGGTCTTCTCCATGGGGGCGGTAGCGGCGGGCGTCTATTATCAGGTCGATGTCAGCGAGCTGATCGATGCCGTCTATCTGTCCAGCATGGCGGCCTTCATGGGGTATAACCAGTCGCAGGAAGCCCAATCGGACCGGATGGGGCTGGATATGGTCCATAAACTGGGCCTTGACGCCTCGGCCGGTGCATCGATCTGGCAGAACCTGACGGCAGAAAGCGCGGCGTCCAGCTTCCGCTCTGTCCGCCGTTCCGAAGCCTATGGGTCGGCGTTCCGTACCCACCCGTTGACGGCAGACCGGATCGCAAGCCTGTCCCGACAGGCTGATGAGCTGGGCTATAAAGGTGCCACGCGGGAGGATCGACTGCGGTATCGTGCGATCATCCGCCCACATCTGACGGCGTGGATCGAGGACGAGCATCGGCATCGCGATTTCGGGCGCTTGCTCCACCTGCTCGACCGCCTGTCGGAAGACGGCGAGGACCTAGGCCTTCTGTCCTATCACAAGGGCGAGGTTTACCGCCGCCGCCGTCAGGAGGGCGATGACCTGCTGGCCGTCAACGCCTATCGCGCTGCCGTTCGTCATGCCGATGCACCCGTCGCTGCACACCGCGAGCTGGGAACCTTAGAAGCGCGCTTGGGCAATCACGCCGCCGCGCGTGACGCATTCAAAACCTACATCTCGCTGGCTCCTCAAGCCGATGATCTGTGGATCGTCGAGGACCAGCTTTCTCGTCTCGAGGGGGACAAAGAATGAGCAAGCTCATAGCGAGCGTGAAGACGGCAGCCATGGTTGCGGTGGTCGCATCCGCCACGGCCTGTGTGTCGATCTCCGAGGTCAGCGGCCCCTATAAGGCCGGTGGCGGCACCTATACGCTGGACCGCAGCTGGAACGACATCACACCGGTGACCGGACACCTTAAAGAGGTGCGCCTTTTGACTCTGGACGGGCCGGGTCTGAACAGCCTGTATCTCAGCTCGGGCTTGAAAGAAGGCCAGCATCTGGCACGTCCCAACAGCCGCCGCGAAAAGACCACACCCGCTTGGCGCGCCGACATGGGAATCTTGGAGCAGGTCGAGTTCGTCAAGGAAAGCGTGGAGGCCTATGGCTATAACGACGTGACCACGTCGTCGCCGCGTCCGGTCAATGCCTCGGGCCACCGCGGTGTGCGTTTTGACCTCGCGGCAGTCACGACGGCGGGGCTTCGCATCAAGGGCTATGGTCAGTTGGTGACCAAGGACGGTCAGGCCTATGTGGCCATCTACCTTGCACCGGAAGAGCATTTCTATGCGGACTCGCAAGCCAATGCTCTGTCAGCAATGGATAGCCTGACCTTCTAGTCTTTTTGTAGAAGTGTGGGCGTAGGGACTTGCCTCTACGCCCGCGCTGTCGTTCAAGCGGATAAATGCGCCGAATGAACGGCCAAGAGATTCCGTATGTTCAACCTTCTGAACCTCCAGAGCCTGTTCGGCCTTGCCGTTATTGTTGGCGGCTGCTGGGCGATTTCTGAAAACCGTAAGCTTTTCCCGTGGCGTTTGGCCATTGGGGCGATTTTGCTGCAAGCGGCGCTGGTGCTGGCGACTTTCGCCATTCCGGGCTCGCAGGTCGTACTGGATGCGATCAACAACTCGGTGAAGGGACTGGAGCTGGCGACTGCCAAGGGCACCCAGTTCGTGTTCGGCTTCCTCGCCGGTGGTGACCAGCCCTATGTCGTCGAGAACCAGGGCGCTCTGTTCACCTTTGCCTTCAACGTCCTGCCGCTCATCATCGTGATTTCGGCGCTGTCGGCCCTGCTGTGGCACTGGAAGGTGCTGAAGTGGCTGACCCTCGGCTTCGGCTTCCTGTTCCAGCGCACCATGGGGCTGGGCGGCGCTTCGGCACTGGCTGTTGCTGCCAATATCTTCCTCGGCATGGTGGAAACCCCGCTGGTCATCCGCGCCTATCTGGACAAGCTGACCCGTTCGGAAATGTTCCTGATGATGGTGGTAGGCCTTGGCACTGTGGCGGGCTCGACCATGGTGGCCTATGCGACCATCCTGTCGCCGGTCCTCAGCAATGCCGCCGGTCACGTGCTGGTGGCTTCGGTGGTGTCGGCTCCGGCCGCTGTGCTGCTGGCCCGCATCCTGATCCCGGAAAAGCCGGGCGAGGGCGGTGCGAAGGCCGACTACAACTCGGCCCTGAAATATGACTCGGCCATGGACGCCATCACCAAGGGCACGTCCGATGGCCTGATGGTTGTGCTAAACATCTCTGCGGTCCTGATCACCTTCGTGGCCTTTGTGGCCCTGGTGAACCTGATCGTCGGCAATTTCTGGATCGGCGGCGAGCCGCTGTCGGTCGAGCGCATCCTCGGCGTTCTGTTCGCCCCGATTGCATGGCTGACGGGCGTGGAATGGGCCGAGGCCTCCAAGGCCGGCTGGCTGCTGGGCGTGAAGCTGACCCTGACCGAGTTCGTAGCCTTTATCGAACTGGGCAAGATCGCGCCGGAAGCCATGAGCGAACGCACCCGTATGCTGATGACCTATGCGCTGTGCGGCTTTGCCAACATCGGCTCGGTCGGCATTACGGTGACGGGCCTGTCGGTCCTGCTGCCGGAGCGACGTCCCGAAGTTCTGGGGCTGGTGTGGAAGGCCCTGCTGGGCGGCTTCCTCGCTACCCTGATGACGGCCTGTATTGTGGGCGCCTTGCCTGCCAGCATTTTTGCCTGATAACTTCGTTCTCAAAGAAAACTAAGGGCCGCTTATGCGGCCCTTCTCTTTGGGGACGGGACGATGAAACTCTATACGACGAAGCTGGCGCCCAATCCGCGCCGTGTGGCGTGGTTCGTGGCCGAGAAGGGGATCGACGATCTCGAGACTGTCGAGGTCAACCTTCTGGCGGGCGAGCACAAACAGCCCGAGTTCCGTAACAAGTTCGGCCTTGGCCACCTTCCGGCGCTGGAGCTGGATGACGGCACCTGTTTCACCGAAACGGTGGCCATCGCCCGCTATCTGGAAACCGTGTACCCTGAGCCGAACCTGATGGGCGTCGATCCCAAGGAGACGGCCATCATCGAGATGTGGACTCGCCGCGCCGAGCTCTATCTGGCCAATCCGATGATGATGTTCGTGCGGATGACCCATCCGGCCCTGTCCGCGCTGGAGGCCCCCGTTCCTGAGGTCGGGGCCTATAACAAGGCTGCCGCCGAGAAGTTCATGAAGGCGCTCAACCGCCATCTGGCCGACAATGAATATCTGGCGGGCCGTTTCTCCATGGCCGATATCGTCGGCGTGTGCGGGGTCGATTTCGGGCGTCTGGTCAAATATCGCCCGCCCGAAGAGTATGAGCATCTGAACCGCTGGCTGGCGGCGTGCAATGCGCGGCCTGCGGCTTCGGCGGGCCTGAAATAGGGAAGGGGCGGTCTGCGGGCCGCCTTTTTCGTATCTGCCAGCGTCACCGATCAATGTCGGGCCTTACTTCCGGCGCGGACCTGACGCATAAGGGCGGCCATGAGCGATCCCATCGAATCCGCAATCTTCGACCGCCTGAACCAACTGGGTGAGGGCAAGAGCGTCGAGCCGGCTGAAATTGCCAAGATCCTGCAGCCCGAACAGTGGCAGCGCATGCTGCCGAAGGTCCGCGCCACGGCGCTGGGCCTGATGCGTCAGGGCAAGCTGACCATCACCAAAAAGGGCAAGCCGGTTGACCCCGACAACTTCCGTGGCGTGACCCGCCTGCGTCTGCCGACGGCGGACGAGACGGCGCTGGCCCTGTCCAAGCTGCCGCCCAAGCCCGAAGTCGAGGATGACGACGACTTCTGATCTGGACCCGCTTCTGGGCGAGATCCGCGCCTGTCGGGCGTGTGCGCCATACCTGCCGCATACGCCCCGTCCGGTGATCTGGGTCTTTCCCGAGACGAAGTTGCTGATCTGTGGTCAGGCACCGGGCCGTCTCGTGCATGAAAGCGGACGGCCCTTTACCGACCCCTCTGGCGACCGCCTGCGCCAATGGATGGGGGTGGACTATGATACCTTCTATGCCGATCACCGCATTGGCGTGGCGGCGCAGGCCTTCTGTTTCCCCGGCACCAACCCCAAGGGCGGCGACTATCCGCCCCCGCCGCGCTGTGCGGCTCTGTGGCGGGACCGCTTGTTCGAGACATTGCCGCAGATGGACTTGATCCTTCTGGTCGGCTCCTATTCCATCGACTGGTTTCTGGGCGAGCGCGCCAAATCCAACATGACCGAAACAGTGCGGGCGTGGCGCGAATACGGCCCGCAGCTTCTGCCCATGCCGCACCCGTCATGGCGCAATACGGCGTGGCTGAAACGCAATCCGTGGTTCGAGGACGAAGTGGTCCCGCACCTGCGGTCGCGCGTGTCGCAGATACTGAAATGAAGCGGTACAGTAAGCCCATGATGCTGACCCGTTCGCTCAACCGCCCCTTGGCCCTTGTGGCGGTACTCGCATCGCTCGCTGCCTGTGCTCCGGCCATGCAGCAGGCCCAGCCGGTCCCTGTGGGCTTTAGCGGACCGTCCATCCGCGAAGGCGGTTATAACCTTGGCACCTTCATCGTTCAGGACGGGGCGGCCTTGCCCTATCGGCGGTGGTCCCCTGTGGGCCAGCCGCGGGCCGTCATTATCGCCTTGCACGGTTTCAACGACCATTCGGCCTCGTTCCGTCTGGCGGGACCATGGTGGGCGGAGCAGGGGATAGAGGTCTGGGCCTATGACCAGCGAGGCTTTGGCGCGGCCCCGAACAAGGGCGTCTGGTCTGATCCCGAACTGAGCCGAGAGGACCTGAGAACCGTCACGGCCTTGGTACGCAGTCGCTATCCCGACACGCCCATCGCCATTGCGGGCGAGAGCATGGGCGGGGCCATCGGCATCACCGCCTTCAGCTCTCAACGACCGCCGCAAGCGGATCGGTTGATTCTGCTGGCACCCGCTGTCTGGGGCTGGTCCAGCCAGAACACCTTTAACCGCGTGGCCCTGTGGGGCGCGGCAAGGTTTGCGGGCGGGCGCACCGCAGAGCCGCCGTCCTTTGCCACGCGCCGTATTCGCGCGACGGACAATGTGGTCGAACTTCTGCGGAACGGGCGCGATCCCCGGTTCATCGTCTCGACGCGGTTCGATGCCCTGCACGGTCTGGTGGACTTGATGGAAGAGGCAAGCCTCGGGTTGCGACAGGTGAGGGTGCCGACCCTGCTGGCCTATGGCGCGACCGACCAGATCATTACCAAGGAGCCGATGCGGCTGGCGCTGGATCGGGCCGAGGGCAATGCCAACCTGACGACAGCCTATTATCCGCAAGGCTGGCACCTGCTGAACCGCGACCTGGCCGCAGAGACGGTTTTCGCAGATGTTGTGGCGTGGATGGACGATCAGCCGCTACCGTCTGGAGCCTCTGCGGTGCGTCCTGCCATAGAACGACCCTGATCGCGTTCTTTACCTAGGGGAAATTGCATCGCTCGGTGACTTGCGGTCATGCAAGCTAGGGCGTATGCGCGAAGTATAAGAAAATACCCCCAGGAAAGGCCTTATCGGCATGACCCTTTTTGATTCTCCCAGCTTTGCGCATCATGAGGGCGTTCACGCCTTCCACGATGAAAAAACTGGTCTGAAAGCTATCGTGGCTGTCCACTCTACTGCGCGTGGTCCGGCGGTCGGCGGGACCCGCATGTGGAACTATGCCAGCGCCGCCGAAGCTTTGGAGGACGTGCTGCGTCTGTCCAAGGGCATGAGCTATAAGAACGCCATCGCCGATCTGGAGATGGGCGGCGGCAAGTCGGTCATTATCGGCGACAGCCGCACCCAGAAGTCCCCCGAACTGTTTCAGGCCTTTGGCCGCTTCCTGAACGGTCTGGGCGGCAACTATTTCGCCGCCGAGGACGTCGGCACCTCGGTCGAGGATATCGCCGAAGCCCGCAAGGTGACGCCCTATGTGCTGGGCCTGAAGGATGGTCCCGAAGCCTCGGGTGACCCCAGCCCCGTGACCGCCGAGGGCGTGTTCCGCTCGAACTTGGTCGTGGCCCGCCGCCTGTTCAAACAGGACGATATGAGCGGCCTGACCGTTGCCGTTCAGGGCGTGGGCCACGTCGGGGCCTATCTGTGCGAGAAGCTGCATGCGGCCGGTGCCAAGCTGATCATCACCGATGTCAATCAGGACAATCTGAAGGCTGTCGCCGAAAAGACCGGCGCGACCATCGTTTCGCCTGACGAAATCTATGGCGTCGAAGCCGACATCTATGCCCCGTGCGCGCTTGGTGCGACGCTGAACCCGACCACGATCGATCAGCTCAAGGTCAAGGCCATCTGCGGTGCCGCCAACAACCAGCTGGCCACGCCGGATATCGGTGACGAGCTGCACCGTCGCGGTGTGCTGTATTCGCCCGACTATGTCGTGAACGGTGGCGGCATCATCAATGTGGCGGCGGAAATGAACGCCCGCCAGAACGGCACGGCCTTTGATCCGGCATGGGTCGAGTCCAAGCTGTCGCGCCTGATCGAGACGTTCGAGGAAATCCTTGAGCGTGCCGAACGTGAAGGCAAGCCGACCTATCAGATCGCCGACGCCATCGCTGAAGAGCGCATCAAGGCGGCCGCCGAGAAAAAGGCCGCGTCGCTCAAGGCCTAAGGCCCCACAGCGAGAGCCATTGCGAAGGGCGGCCGGAAACGGTCGCCCTTTTCGATTCGAAAATCGACGTTTCTGTCACGCTTCTTAACTCCTCTTAACGCGGCGTTTACCAAACACGCGGCACTTTCTGCCTAGCGGAGCAGTAAGGCTCTGAATGTGTCTTATGGGCGGGGCGCGTGGGCGGCTTTACGGCGGCAATTCAGAAGTTCGGGATCGGTCGCTTGGCCGCCGTGCTGGGCGTTTCCGCCGGTGTGGCTGCTGTGCTGGTCGCCATCATGCTGCGCGTGGGGCAGGCTCCCGACGCTCTGCTCTATTCCAACCTCGATCTGCGCGAGGCATCGGAAATCACGGCGGCGTTGGACACCGCAGGCATCAAATATTCCGCCAAGGGCGACGGTTCGACCATCTTCGTCAGCCGCGATGACGTAGGCACGGCCCGTCTGATGCTGGCAGGGCAGGGGTTGGTGACCTCTGGCTCGGTCGGCTACGAGATTTTCGACAACCAGTCGGTGCTGGGCCAAACCGAGTTCCAGCAGAACCTGAACGAACAGCGTGCCCTGCAGGGCGAGCTGGCCCGCACCATCATGTCGATGCGCGGCATCAACTCGGCCCGCGTCCACATCACCATGCCGCGCCGCGAGATGTTTCAGGCTGCGGCCATTGATCCGACTGCTGCGGTGGTTGTCGGCCTGTCGGGTCGCGACCTGACGCCGGACCAGATCCGTGCCATCCGCAATGTGGTGGCGTCCTCGGTGCCGAACCTGAAGCCGGACAAGGTCACCGTGACCGATCAGGCCAACCGTACGCTGGCGGCAGGTTCGGAAGACCAGGGCTTTACCTCGGCCACCGCCGAACAGGCCAAGGCTACGACCGAGGCCCAGATGCAGGCTCGCATCAAGGACATCGTCGAAGGTGTTGTCGGCGCTGGCGCGGCCCGCGTTCAGGTGACCGCTGACATCGACCACACCCGTGCGACCACTCAGGAACAGAAGTTCGACCCCGATGGTCAGGTCGTCCGCTCGACCTCGACCAATGGCTCCAACTCGCGCGATACCACCGGCGTGCCGCTGGGCGGGGTGACGGCCACGAACAATATCCCGGGTGGCGAGGATCCGGCGCAGGCCGACAACGCCTCGACCTCGGCCGAGAACTCGGAAACCATCAACTACGAGATTTCCAACACTACCACGACCACGGTCCGCGAACCGGGCGAAGTGAAGCGCCTGTCGGTGTCGGTGGCTGTGGACGGCAAATATACGCCTGCCGCCGATGGCAAGGGCGCGCCCACCTATGCACCGCGCACCGCCGAGGAAGTGGAACAGATCAAGGCGCTGGTCGCCGCTGCTGTCGGTATCGACGCCGAGCGCGGTGACAAGATCGAAGTCATCAACGTCCGCTTCAACCGCGACGCCGAGGGCAATGGTGCCGATGGCGGCGAGGGCGGCGGCCTGCTGTCGTCCATGTCGTTCGACAAGAATGACATCATGCGCGGCATTGAACTGGCCGTGCTGGCTGTGACCGCCCTGCTGCTGATCTTCTTTGTCCTGCGCCCGCTGCTGAAAACCAGCAATGACAAGACCGGCAAGGGCATGGTGTTGGCGGATGGCGTGACGCCGGTGGACGAGCAACTGGTCGGCGGTCCCCTGCCTGCCGGTGCCAACCCGGCCATGCTGCCGGGGCCGACCGAGGTCGAGCAACGCATCGATATCGCTCGCATCGAAGGTCAGGTGAAGGCCTCGTCCATCAAGAAGGTCGCCGATTTCGTAGAGTCCCATCCCGAGGAATCCACCGCGATCCTTCGCGCGTGGATGAATGAAGCCTGATGGCGCGCCTGATCTCCAAAGCCCCCGCTGTCGAGGACAGCCGCAAGCTGACCGGACCTGAAAAGGCTGCGGTCGTCCTGCTGTCGCTGGGCGAAGAGCACACCGCCCTGTGGGAACGTCTGGAAGAGGACGAGATCAAGGAAGTGTCGCAGGCCATGGCGGGCCTTGGCACGGTGACGGCGGCGGTCGTTGAGGAAATCCTTGTCGAGTTCGTCTCGGGGCTGGGCGGCAACGGTGCCCTGATGGGTTCGTATGAACAGACCCAGCGCCTGCTGGCGTCCTTCATGCCGCCGGACCGCGTGGATGCCCTCATGGAGGAAATCCGTGGTCCTGCGGGCCGCACCATGTGGGACAAGCTGGGCAATGTGAACGAGGCGGTTCTGGCGAACTACCTCAAGAACGAATACCCCCAGACCGTCGCCGTGGTGCTGTCCAAGGTGAAGCCGGAACATGCCTCGCGGGTGTTGACGGCCCTGCCGGAAGACTTCGCGCTGGAATGCGTGCAGCGCATGCTGCGGATGGAGCCGGTACAGCGCGACATCCTCGACAAGATCGAGCAGACCCTGCGCACCGAGTTCATGTCGAACCTCGCCCGCACGTCCAAGCGCGACAGCCACGAACTGATGGCTGAAATCTTCAACAGCTTCGACCGTCAGACCGAGGCCCGCTTCATCGGTGCGCTGGAAGAGCGCAACCGCGATGCCGCCGAGCGTATCCGCGCCCTGATGTTCGTGTTCGAGGACCTGTCCAAGCTCGATCCGGGCGGCGTGCAAACCCTGCTGCGTGCGGTCGAGAAGGATCAGCTGGCGCTGGCCCTCAAGGGCGCGTCGGATTCCCTGCGCGAGATGTTCTTCTCCAACATGTCCGAGCGCGCGTCCAAGATCATGCGCGAGGACATGGAGTCGATGGGCCCCGTGCGTCTCAAGGACGTCGATGCCGCCCAGATGGCCATGGTGCAGGTCGCCAAGGATCTGGCCGCGCGCGGCGAGATCATGCTCGCCGGTCAGGGCGGCGATGACGAGTTGATCTACTGATGAGCGCAAACCTGACCAACGCCAGACCGTTCATCTTCGACACCGAATTCGATGCCGAAGGCCGCGTGGTCGAACGCTCGCAATGGCAGCCGCCCAAGCGCAGCTATTCGCCCGACGAGGTCGAGGCCCTGATCGCGCAGGCCCGTCTGGAAGGTCGTCAACAGGCGCTCAACGAGGCTGAGTCCCTTCGAGCCAACGCTCTGGCTGTGATCGCCCAGTCGGTCGCCGATGCGGCAGGGCGCGTGGACGTCGCCATCGAGCAGCACCGCCAGCAGTCGGCTGAGCTGAGCCTGACCTGTGCGCAGGTGCTGGCCTCGTCCGCGATGGAGCTTTACCCGCGCCGCCCGCTGGAAAGCGCCATCGAGCAACTGGCTGAGGAAATCGATGCCTCGCCGCGCCTTCTGGTCCGCGCCCATGGACTGGATGCCGAGGCCCGCCAGCAGATCGAGCAGATATGCCAGCAGTCCGGATTTACCGGCATCGTCGCCTTCCGCGAGGAAGCCATCCACGATGCCGCCTTTGTATTGGAATGGACAGACGGGCGCGCTGCGTTCGATCCGTTCGAAGTCGAAACCCGCCTGCGCCAGAAGATCGCTGCTGCGCTGTCGGGCGATAATCCATCCCCCACGATCTCTGACGGGAGTGCCTTCTGATGGCTACTGATGACCTGCCTCTGGAAGAGTTCGGCGACTCCACCGCGCTCGCTATGCCCGATGACGTTGGCGAGAAATCCGCCGCCGACCTGGCCACGGTTTTCGATGTTCCGGTGAACATCTCGGCCGTGCTGGGCAAGGCCAATATGTCGGTGTCGCAACTGCTGAAACTGAACAAGGGATCGGTGCTGGAACTGGACCGCAAGGTCGGTGAGGCCATCGATATCTTCGTGAACAACCGTCTCGTCGCGCGCGGCGAGGTGGTGTTGGTCGAGGACCGTCTGGGCGTGACCATGACGGAAATCATCAAGACCGACGACAAGGGCGCCTGAGCGGCGACCGCGTAGGAAGGATTAAAGGAGCCCGATGATGCGTCTTCTGGTTGTGGGCCGCCTGAGCGGTCAGCTGGCAACGGCCGTGAAGATGGCCATGACCCACGGGGCCAAGGTCAGCCATGTCGAGCGCGCAGATCAAGCGACCGAGCAACTGCGTCGCGGGCAGGGTGCCGACCTGTTGATGGTCGATTACCGCATCGATATTGCAGGGCTGATCGCGGCCAACGAGGCCGAGCGCATCCACGTTCCCGTCGTGGCCTGCGGTGTCGATGCCGACGCCCGCGAGGCCGCAGACGCCATCCGTGCAGGGGCGAAAGAGTTCATCCCGCTTCCGCCCGATGCGGAACTGGCACCGGGGCATACCGGAACTCACGCCGAGCAT
>NZ_CAMZFB010000028.1 GCF_947305955.1 uncultured Brevundimonas sp. | reverse complement strand
CTGTCGGTCATCATGGATCACTTCGTCTCGGGCGCTCCGTTGCTGCGTTACGAAAACGCTGCCGACACCCACGCCCCGCAGGAAGATGACGAGATCACGCTCGAAATCAAAAACCTGCTGGATACCCGCATCCGTCCGGCCGTGGCTCAGGACGGCGGCGACATCCTGTTCGACAGCTTCGACCATGAGACGGGCATCCTGCGCCTCCGTATGCGCGGCGCCTGCTCGGGCTGTCCGTCATCGGCCGCGACCCTGAAGTCGGGCGTCGAGCAGATGATGCGTCACTACGTTCCCGAAGTGAACGCGGTCGAACAGGTCATCTGACGTTATAAATAGAGGGCGTGGCCGTCAGGCCATGTCCTCGATATCGGCCTCGGTCATTTCCCCCGGCACAATCGTCACCGGCAGTTTGCGGCCCTCTACGCCCACGCCCTTGTTAACGATCGAGGTCACCAGCGGACCGGGCCCGCGCGATCCTGTGGCCGAGGCAAGGACGAGGATCTTGATGTCGGGATCCTCAGCTGCCGCCCGCCGCACAGCCGCCAGCGTATCGCCCTCATAGATCAGGAAGATCGGCGTCGCGCCCGACAGCGCCGTCACCTTGTCCGACAGCTTGGCCAGCAGGGCCTCGGCTTCCTCGCGCTGTTGGCGGCGGATTTCATCGCGCACACCGGACCAGTGCTCGTCCGTCGCCTCGGGCGTGACGCGCAACAGCACCACACGCCCGCCCGTCGAGCGCGCCCGTTTGGACGCATAGCCGAGGGCCGCGTTCATTTCAGGCGTATCGTCGACCACGACCAGAAATTTGCGGATCAAATAACCTCTCCCATCAGGCTGCAACAGGTCAGCTAAACCAAAGCGGGGCGGTCGGCCAAGCCCTTTCACGGCCTCGTCATCGGCATGGAAAAAGGGCGACCCGTTTCCGGATCGCCCTTCTTTGATCTGTAGCTCAACCGAAGCTTAGGCCTCGCTGGAGATCACCTCGCGGATCGCCGCATTGGCGATGGTCAGCTTGGCGAAGGTCCAGCCCGCGCCCGAGGCTTCGATCTCGTCCACCGAGGCGCGCAGGGCCTCGACCGACGGCAGACGCTGGCCGATCCATGCGTCCACGGCCTGTTCGGCCTTGGCTTCGGTCTCGCCGACTTCCGAACCGCAGGTCTTGGCGACGGCGCGGGTCAGGGTCATTTCCTCGGTCATCAGGTCCTGCACCAGACGGCGCACGGCCAGACGGTCGAAATGGTCACCCGACTTCACCGAGCTGGCGGCAGCGCGCAGACGGTCGAAGTCAAAGGCGGCACCGACCTGGTGATAGAGGCGGGCCATGTCCGGTGCAGACCAGCCAGCTTCGTCAGCCAGATCGCCGATGTCGGCAGTGGCCACCAGCGGACGCAGCATGGCCACGGTGCGGGCCAGTTCTTCCGGCGCGCCCAGATCGATGAAGCGCTGGACGCGGTCTTCCAGACGGCCCTGCTCGAAGCGCGACAGCACGTCGCCCCCTGCCTGACGCAGGGCGTCGGCGTGCGGACGGTACTTCTCGATCAGACCACCGACGCTGGTTTCCTGACGGGCCGCACGGCGGGCCAGCCAGAAGGTCTGGCGACGCAGGACCACAGCGATTTCCTGATAGAGAGCCAGCTGGGCCTCTGCCGGAATCTTGAGGTCCAGAGCCGACACCGCATCCCATGCCTCGTTCAGGCGGAAGATACGGCGGGCGGCCTCGAAAGCGACCGTCATGGCGGTGGTGTCGCACTCGGCGGCAGCGCGCAGGCGGTCCGGGAAGGTCGGGCCGCACATGTTGACGATCTCATTGGCCAGAACGGTCGAGATGATCTCGCGGCGCAAGCGGTGGCCAGCCATGTCGGCTTCAAACTTCGCCAGCGGGGCCGGGAAGTAGCGGACGAGGCTTTCCTCGAAGAAGGGGTCTTCCGGTGCCTGCGAGGCGACGATGTCGTCCGACAGCTCCAGCTTGGCATAGGCGGTCAGCACGGCCAGTTCCGGACGGGTCAGGCCCTGACCGTCCTTCTTCATCTCGGCCAGCTTGGCGTCATCCGGCAGGAACTCGACCACGCGGTTCAGCTTACCCTCGGCTTCCAGCGACTGCATGAACTGCTGCTGGGCGTCGAGAGCCGCCGCGCCTTCGGCCTGTTGCAGGCTGACGGCGAGGGTCTGGTCGTAGTTGTGGGCCAGAACCTTGAGGCCGACTTCCTCGGTCATCGACTTCAGAAGGGCGTTGCGGTCCTCGGACTTCAGGTGGCCCGAGGCGATGGCACCGCCGGTCAGGATCTTGATGTTCACCTCGTGGTCCGAGGAGTCCACGCCGGCCGAGTTGTCGATGGCGTCGGTGTTCAGGCGAACGCCGGCACGAGCGGCCTCGATACGGCCCACCTGCGTAGCACCAAGGTTTGCACCTTCGCCAACGACCTTGGCGCGGACATCACCGCCGTTGATGCGAATGCTGTCGTTGGCCTTGTCGCCGGCTTGAGCGTTGGTTTCGCCCGCACCCTTGATATAGGTGCCGATGCCGCCGAAGTAGAGCAGTTCGACGCGGGCCTTCAGGATGGCCTGCATCAGTTCCTGCGGCGTGACCGTGTCGGCGTCGATGTCCAGCAGTTCCTTGATCTGCGGGGTCAGGGTGACCGACTTGGCGTTACGCGGGAACACGCCGCCGCCAGCGGAAATCAGCGACTTGTCATAGTCCTGCCAGCTGGTGCGCGGGGTGTTGAACAGACGGTTGCGCTCTTCCCACGACTTGGCCGGATCCGGGTTCGGATCGATGAAGATGTCGCGGTGGTCGAAGGCAGCGACCAGTTTGATCGCCTTGGAGAGCAGCATGCCGTTGCCGAACACGTCGCCCGACATGTCGCCCACGCCGGCCACGGTGAACGGCTCGGACTGGATGTCCTTGCCCATCTCGCGGAAGTGGCGCTTCACGGCTTCCCATGCACCGCGGGCGGTGATGCCCATTTCCTTGTGGTCATAACCGGCCGAGCCGCCCGAGGCGAAGGCATCGTCCAGCCAGAAGCCATAGGACTGCGACACGCCATTGGCGATGTCCGAGAAGGTTGCCGTCCCCTTGTCGGCGGCCACCACCAGATACGGGTCGTCACCTTCCCAGGCGATGACGTTTTCAGGGCGAACCGGCGCACCTTCACCGACGATATTGTCGGTGATGTCGAGCATGCCGGACAGGAAGGTCTTATAGGCACGGATGGCTTCGGCCTGCATGGCGTCGCGGTCACCACCGACCGGAAGCTGTTTCGGATAGAAGCCGCCCTTGGAGCCGACCGGAACGATGACCGAGTTCTTCACCTGCTGGGCCTTCACCAGACCCAGAACCTCGGTGCGGAAGTCGTCTCGGCGATCCGACCAGCGGAGGCCGCCACGGGCCACCGGACCAAAGCGCAGGTGCGCGCCCTCGACGTGCGGTGCCCAGACGAAGATTTCGCGATACGGCTTGGGCAGCGGCATGTCCTCGATCTCGCGCGGGGCGATCTTGATCGAGATGTGCGGCTTGCCCTGATAGAAGTTGGTGCGTTTCAGCGCGACGACCAGATCGGCCAAACGGCGCAGCGCGCGGTCGTGGTCGAGGCTGGAGACTTCCTGAAGCAGGGCCTTGATCTCGGCCTGAATGCGGGCGACCTCGGCTTCACGCGAAGCCGCATCGCCGCCCTTGGCCGGATCGAACTTGGTGGCGAACAGCGACAGGATCGCGCGGGAAACGCCCGGATACTGGATCAGGGCCGCTTCCTGAACCGCCTGCGACGGATCAAGACCCGTCTGCTGGCGATAGCGGGCGAGGGTGCGGATCAGGGCCACCTCGCGCCAGTCGATGCCGAGTTCCAGCACCAGACGGTTGAAGCCGTCGCTTTCGGTGCGGCCATTCCACACCGCGGCAAAGGCGGCCTCGAACGGGGCCTTGATGTCGGCGAAGCTCAGCTTCTCGCCGCGCGGGTCTTCCAGCAGGAAGTCGTGGATATAGATCGGCTCGTCGCCGGTCGGACGCACGACGTGGTCGGACTCTTCGAGGGTCTTGAGACCCATGTCCGCCAGGATCGGCAGAACGTCCGACAGCGGCACAACGCCGCCACGGCGGTAAAGTTTAAAGCGGAACTGCAGCGGGCTTTCGGCCTCGGTACGGAAAGCACGGACCGCAACGGCTTCCTCATTGATGCCATCGGCGTCCGAGCCATCGTTCAGACGGTCGAACTGCTCGAGGTCGGCCACAGCTTCCGAGGCGCTGTAACGCTCGCGATAGCCCACGCCATAGGCCTCGGCCCATTTGGCGCTGGTCGGGCCGACGGCCACTTCATTGAAGTCCGCTGCACGCAGGGCGCTTTCGAAACGGTCGATCCACGAACGGCCAGCCTCGGCCACCTCGGCTTCCAGAGCCTTGGCATCCGGCACCGGATGATCGCCCGGCGTCACGCCGATGATGTAGTGGACGCGGGTCAGCGGCTGGTCCGACAGTTGCGGATACCAGGCCGAGACACGACCGCCCCAAGCCTTGGCAAGGATTTCGCCGATGCGGGCGCGCAGGGCGGCATCGAAACGCTCGCGCGGGATGAAGGCCAGCACCGAGACGAAACGGTCGAACGGATCGCGGCGCGAGAACAGGCGGATACGCGGGCGGTCATACAGGTGAAGGATGCCCAGTGCCGTATCCAGCAGCTCGTCTTCCGAGATCTGGAACAGCTCGTCGCGCGGATAGTTCTCGAGGATGTTCTTGAGGCGCTTGTAGTTGTGCGTGCCCGGAGCCTTACCCGCGCGTTCCAGCGCATTGGCCACCTTGCGCCGGATCAGCGGCACTTCCTTGGCCATCTTGTCATAGGCCTCGGCGGTGAACAGGCCGACGAAGCGGGTCTCGCCGACAGCGCGGCCATCCGTGCCGTAACGCTTGACGCCGATGTAATCCATATAGGCGCGGCGGTGGACACGCGAACGCAGATTGGACTTGGCCACCGTTACCGGCTCGCTCTGGTCCAGCACGTCCTTCATGGCGCGGGTCAGAACGGCGGGCTCGGACGCACGGCGCAGCACGCGCAGTTCCGGATTGGTGAGAACGCCCAGACCCTGACCGCTTTCGCCGACCATGCCGTTCGGCTCGCTCGGATAGTCATATTCGCGGGCACCGAGGAAGACGAAGTGGTCGCTCTTAACCCAGCTCAGGAAGGCGAGATTTTCCTCGAGCACAGCCGGATCGACCCGGCCCTGACCGTCCTGCTGCAGGCGCGCAATCGCTTCCTGCATCTTGGCGATCATGGCGGCGTGGTCGCTGACAGCGGCGCGCACATCGGCCATCGCTGCGGCCAGACCCTCGCCCAGAACGTCGCGGCGCTCCTGGGGCAGGGGATCGATGATCAGAATGACCAGAGAGTCGCGGCGACCTTCGGCCAGTTCGACAATCGGGTGGTAGAAGGCGCGGACGGTCACGCCCGCATCGGCCAGCTCGCCCAGAACACTGTCGACGAGGAAGGGCGCGTCATCCTGAAGGATCAGGACCTGATCATAGCCCGTGGCCTGACCCGAGGCACCCAGCAGCGGACCGACGGTCACGAGGGCGGGCTCACCGGCCTGACGCTTGCTGGCCTGCTGCCACACATTGTTCAGAAGAGATGCCAGATCGCCGAGCACCAGATCCGGCGTTTCGTCTGCCTCATAGTCATCGATCACCTGCGACAGCAGGGAACGCTCTGCGGCACCCGGCGGACCTGCTGCAACCTCGGAGAAGGCTTTTTCAAGCGCCTCCAGATTGGCCTGATCGGCAGGGGCAGAACGCGAAGCGGCTGACATGTCAGAATCTCATCAAGCGGGGCCCTCGGGCCACCAGATGAAACCCACCTTAACGCGCTAAATACTTATTCCTAGGCCTTTAATCGTCCAAAAACCCTTGTGCACCGCACAATGTTGCGCGAGCAGCCCACCTATTGAAACCTCTTCCGCAAAGAAGCCGCAAAGTTGCACGTTTATGCTCACAGTTCATCGATCAACGAGTAACGTTAGGTCAGCTTTGACGCACTGCGGGGTACCCCTTTTTCCGATCCCCTGGGACCAGAATTGAACAAGGCCGTCGAACCGGGTCCGACGGCCTGCTCAGTCCGGCGCTATAGGAGGGGGAGGGGAAGCGCCGGCCATTTACGAGCGGCTCCGAGGGGAGGGGGAGGGGAGGAGCCGCGTCGTGTGATTGTCTATTTAGGGACCGATTGCGGCGAATCAACGTCCAACCGAAGAAAAAATTTCGTTCATTTCCCTACTTTGGTCTTATACGTTCCATAACTCTGCTGAATACCGATGCTTTCTTTCGCTGCTCGGGATACTCTCCGGTATCGGCGTAGGGATTACCGTCGCCCGACAGCAGAACCGCCATCCAGCGCGACGATTTGAACTCCGCAAGGATGGCCATGGCCATCACCGCCAACGGCGTCGACAGGAACATACCGGCCACGCCCCACATCTTGCCCCAGAAGGCCAGAGCCAGAAGCACGGCAATCGGATCGATGTTCTGGTTGTCGCCCTGCATGCGCGGCTGGATCACATTGCCGACGACGAAGAGCACCACCTGAAGGCCGATCAGCAGGATCAGGGCCGGCCCATAGCTCTCGAACTGGACCAGAGCGAAAAGCGGCGGGGCAAGACCGGCGATGGCCCCGCCCAGGATCGGGATAAAGCCGACGACAAAGATCACAAAGGTCCAGAACTCGGCATTCTGGAGACCGACGACGCGCATCAAAATCCAGGCGACGAAACAGATCATCACCCCCGTGACGGCCTGAACCCACAGATAGCCTTCGACACCGCCGCGGACCCGCTCGAACACCTCAACCGCTTCCTGACGGCGGCCACGGTCGGGGAACATGTTGATGATCTTCTTCTTGAAGCCCTGACGCGAGGCGATCAGGAAGCCCAGATAGATCAGGACGAAAAAGGCGCCCGAGGCCGCGCCCTGAACCTGAAACGCTGCGGTGGTCAGCCAGCCGCGCAGGTCGATGCCCGCCACCATGTCCTGCAACGTCGGCGGATTGGCGACACCGAAGATCTGGCTGACATCACGGCTGATCTGGTCGATCCGCGGACCGATACTGCCCGCCACGCCCGAGGCGTCGGTAAAGAAGCTGGCCGCCCCGTCGATAATGATCCAGATCGAGCCGATAAAGCCGAGAACCACCAAGGCGACCGCCATCGCCCCCGCAAAGCGCGACGGGACGCGGGCCTTGTTGACCAGCCACCGCTCGATGCCCGCAATCATGATCATCAGGAAGATGGCCATGGCCAGCGGCGTCAGTATATCCCGCAGCCAATAGAGCGACGCCCCTGCCGCGACCACCGCGACCAGCACGATAGCGTTTCGAGAGACGAGAGCGACGTTCGAGCTTAGCGGTAGTTTCATGGGGCCAATCTCCGGGCATGCGGGCGGAGGGTCAATCTCTGAAATGTCCGATAGTTCCGCTATCGGCCAAACTGGCTCTTGCCCCACATGGCGTCTCGCGTCAGCCTGCAGGCGACAATCGGAGATACTCCATGACTGAAAGCCTGTCGTTTACCGTTGGTGCCTCGTTTGACGGAGAGCCCCAGAAGCTGCTGCTCAACCGTGCGAACCGCCACGGGATCGTTGCGGGGGCCACCGGTACCGGCAAGACCGTCACCTTGCAGGTTCTGGCCCAGAGCTTCTCTGACGCCGGTGTCCCGGTGTTCTGCGCCGACGTGAAGGGCGACCTGTCGGGCGTCAGTCAGGATGGCGGCACCGAGAAATTCGCAGAGCGTGCCGCCAAGATGGGCATTACCCTGACCGGCAAGGCCGCGCCGACGGTATTCTGGGACCTGTACGGCCAAAAGGGCCACCCGATCCGCGCCACGGTGTCGGACATCGGCCCTCTGCTTCTGGCCCAGATGCTGGAGCTGAACGACGTACAGGAAGGCGTGCTGTCCATCGCCTTCCACGTCGCGGACAAGGAAGGTCTGCTGCTGCTGGACCTCGAGGACCTGCGCTCGCTGCTGACCTACGTCTCGGAGAACGCCAAGACCATTGGTGCCGAGGTCGGCAATGTCTCGCCCCAGTCGGTCGCCGCCATCCAGCGCGCCCTGCTGCAACTGGAACAGCAAGGTGCCAAGTCGTTCTTCGGTGAGCCCGCACTGCGTCTGACCGATCTGATCCGCACCGCACTTGATGGTCGCGGCCAGATCAATGTGCTGGACTCCACGCGGCTGATGAACAGCCCGCGTCTTTATGCGTCCTTCCTGCTGTGGCTGCTGTCGGAACTGTTCGAACAGCTTCCCGAGGTCGGCGATCCCGACAAACCCAAGCTGGTCTTCTTCTTTGACGAGGCACACCTGCTGTTCAAGGACGCGCCCAAGGGGCTGCTGGAGAAGATCGAGCAGGTTGTTCGCCTGATCCGCTCCAAGGGTGTCGGCATCTATTTCGTCACCCAGAACCCCGCCGATATTCCCGACAGCGTGCTGGCCCAGCTGGGCAACCGTATCCAGCACGCCCTGCGCGCCTATACGCCCGCCGAGCAGAAGGGACTACGGGCCGCGGCCCAGTCCTTCCGCGCCAATCCGGCCTTTGATACCGCAGACGCCATTCAGGCGCTGGGCGTGGGCGAGGCCTTGGTGTCACTGCTAGATGAAAAGGGGGCACCGACGGTGGTGGCCCAGACCAAGATCCGTCCGCCGGATTCGCGTCTTGGTCCGGCGACCGACGCCGAGCGCGCCCAGGTGATCCAGTCCTCGCCGATTGGCACGGCCTATGACGCCGCCATCAACCGCGAGAGCGCCGAGGAAATCCTGAAGGCCCGCAAGGCTCAGGCCCAGCGCATCGATGCGGAGACCAAGGCCGCCGCCGAGGCCCAGAAAGCCCGTGAAAAGGCCGAAAAGGAAGCGGCCAAGACCACGCGCGCGCCCGCAAAACGCGCCTCCAACCGCCAGACGCCGATGGAGGCCCTGACCAAGTCTGTGTTGCGTCAGGCGGGCAGTACCCTCACCCGCGAACTGTTGCGCGGTGTGTTGGGTGGGCTGAAGCGCCGCTAATACAGCATTATTGAACGGGGGTCAGGCGCCACATCCGCAAGGGGTGCCTGACCGATCCGGCTTCCTGTCCGGCGGCATCGCCCGTGCCCATATAGAGGTCGGCGCGAACACGGCCGCGAATGGCCGAACCGGTATCCAGCGCCATCACCCAGCCGCGATAGCTGCCGCGGGCACCCATAAGATTGCCGCCATCGGCCTCGATCCATACCGGCTCGCCATAGGTCCAGTGCGAAGGATCGACAGCAATCGAGCGGCGCGCCGTCAGCGGAATGCCTGCTGCGCCCACGGCCTCACGGCCATCGTCCCGCGCCACGGTGAAGAAGATGTAGCGCGGGTTCAGGTTCATCACCTCGCGCGCCTCGGCCCCGCGATGACGGGCCAGCCATGCGCGGATGGCATCGCCCGACGTTCCGTTCTGAGGCAGCAGGCCGCGCTCGGCCATCGGACGGGCAATGCCGACAAAGCGCTGTCCATTATCAGCGGCATAGGCCGCGCGCATACGCGTACCATCAGGGAAGATCAGGTTTCCTGAGCCTTGAATCTGCAGGAAGAACAGGTCTTCGGCCCGCATCCATGCCAAGGCCGAGGACTGGGCCGATCCCGCTTCGATGGCGCGGCGATCCCCCACCGAGGCCAGATTGGCAGGACGGCTGAGGACAGGGGCGTCGAACTCGGCATCCGGCACGGCTCTGGCCGGATATTCGGGCGCGAAATAGGAGGTCAAAAGGCCGTTGGAGCCATCGTCATTGCGGACCTCCGCCGCATAGAACCACTGCTCCAGAAACTGTCTGGCCGCGTCTGCGGAGGGGGCGGGATAGGTCGCCATCAGGGCCTTGGCCTGTTGGCAGGCACGGGCACCATCACGTTTTACGCCGCAGCCTTCGGCATAGGCACGAAGGGCGCCGGCATGATCCTCGCTGGCCCAACCCGGCAGGGCCGACAGCGGCAGGGCATAGGGGCGCGGGCCATCCTGCGGAGGCAGGGCGGGCTGCACCGGCGGAACCGGCTGGCTTGGCGGGTTATAGACGGGGGGCTGTACCGGCGGGCCATAGGGCGGCTGGGGCAGTTTCGGGCTGGATACGCAGGCCGCCATCAAGACAGCCACCGCGCCAAGCCACAGTCCGGTACGAAAACGCTTCACGCCTACTAACCCTGCCACCGATGCCATCAGGCCGTAGCCGCCTCGACGCGGGCCAGTGCCCAGTTCGGATCGCTGGCGCCGAGACGACGCTCGAAGGTCCAGATTTCGGCGGTGCGGCGCTCTTCGGTCTGGGTTTCGCCAGCGCTGTTGGTCTGTTCGCTGCGCACTTCGGCGAGGAAGCGGACGCGGGCGCGGGCCATATCGCCCTCGACCGTAGCGAGTTCGATATCTGCACGGGCAGGCGAGACCAGCTCGACCTTTTCGGTCAGGCCCGCCACCTCGCGCTGGGCGATGCCCTTGTCGAAGCTGGCCATAACCTTGTCGGTCAGCAGGGGACGAAGGGCGTCGCGGTCACCGGCGGCGTAAGCGCGCACGATGGTTTCATGGGCCTGACGGGCACCTTCGACAAAGCGCACCGGATCAAAGGCCGGATCACGCTCTTTCAGACCCGAAATCGCCGCGGCAAGGGCCGGATTGATGGCCGGTGCCTGAACAGGCTTCAGCTCGGCACCCTTGGGCAAGCCGGGCGTCATGATGGTGGCGCGGGCCTTGTTCACATTGTCTTCGGGCTGACGGCCGACCTTCTTGCCGAGAACATTGTAGAGCGCGAACAGCAAAACCGCTGCGATGACTGCAAACAGGACGATCTGAAAGTTCACGACGCGGGTAATCCTCGATGTATCCGGCACCTGCCACCCCAGCCGGCCTGAAGAAGGCGGCCTTGAAATTCGGTGGCGGCGCACAAGTTTATACTGTGATTAGGGGGCGATAGGGGCATACGCAAGGCAATCAAGGGTCACACAAGCGGTCCAACCGTTGCGACCCATGGTCTTCGCGTGCTACCGCGACCCCATACAACCGCCCCTTTGGGGGCTTTTTTCTTTCACTTCAGACGGCTCACAAATGACTGACGCTACGCCGCCCGCCGACGCCAACGGCCAGAACCCGCAAGCCGATCAGGCTCAGGGCAAGCCGCAAGGTCCGGGCTTCCGCATTCTCACCCAATACATCCGCGACTTCTCGTTCGAGAACCCGAAGGCGCCGGAAAGCCTGCGTATCGATGGCAAGCCGTCGATCGACATGGGTGTCGAAATGAACGCCGGCGGCCGTCCGGATGGCCTGTTCGAGGTCGACCTCAAGATCTCGGTCAAGGCCACCACCGACGACAAGACCCCGGTCTTCCAGGTCGAGCTGGTCTATGGCGGTCTGTTCGCCCTGTCGGGTGTCGCTCCGCAAGACGTCGAGCCGATGCTGCTGATCGAATGCCCGCGCTACCTCTTCCCGTTCGCGCGCCAGATCATCGCCCAGGCCACGGCTGACGGCGGCTTCTACCCGCCGTTCATGGTCGATCCGATCGACTTTGCCGCCATCTACATGGCCCGCCAGCAGCAGATCGCTGGCTCGCCGGCCGAAGGTGGTCAGGCCTGATCCCATCCGGATCGGAAATAGAAAAGCCCGTCGCGAAAGCGGCGGGCTTTTTCTTTGTCAGGCGTCTTCTTTAGCCGCGGGCTCGACACCAAAGCGGGTCCACACCGGCTCCTTGACCCATTTGGCCAGAAAGGCGCGGTGGTCGGCGTCTTCCTGCGGGGTCAGGCGTGAGGGCAGGGGGCGAGGGCGCGCGCCATACTCGATACGGCCCTGAACAACGGGGCCGCCGGTCTTGGCGACAGCACCACCGCCCAGATCAAAGGTCCGCTCCTTGCCGCCCTTCAGCTCCAGATAGACCTCGGCCAGAAGGCGGGCGTCGATCAGGGCGCCGTGATAGGTCCGGTCGGCCAGCGAAATCTTGTAGCGCTTGCACAGGGCATCCAGCGTATTGGGCTGGCCGGGGAATTTAGACTTGGCGATGGCCAGGGTGTCGATCCAGCGCGCTTCACCCGTCTGCGGCTTGTGGGCCAGCAGCAGTTCCCAGTCGATGAAGTTCCGGTCAAAGCTGGCGTTGTGCGCGATCAGGGGCGCATCGCCGATAAACTCCAGCAGTTCATCGGCCATCTTGGCGAAGATGGGCGCATCCTTGACCATCTCGTCGGTGATGCCGTGAACCTTGATCGCATCCTCGGGGATGGATCGTTCGGGGTTCACATAGCGGTGGAAGGTCCGCCCCGTCGGCAACAGGTCGACAATCTCGATACAGCCCACTTCAATCAGGCGGTCGCCGGACTTGGGATCAAAGCCGGTGGTTTCGGTATCGAGGACGATTTCGCGCATGCCCTGTATTGCCCCCTTTATTGATCCGAGAAAAGGCCCGTGCGGGCGCTCTTCCACGACGGATCAAGGACAGTGGCGACAATCTGTCTGACCCTTTGGCGGGCAGGCTCAAGACCCTCTCCGGTCTCGACGATAAAGTCGGCCCGCGCGCGCTTTTCGGCATCGGGCATCTGGCGCGCGACAATGGCCTCAAAGCGCTCCGGCGTCATGCCCGGTCGGGCCAGAACCCGCTCGCGCTGAAGGTCTGCCGGCGCCGAAGCGACCACCGTGGCATCGACATAGGCGTCGGCCCCCGTCTCGAACAGAAGGGGAATATCGACGATGAACAAGCGAACACCCTTTTCCTTGGCCGTCCCTAGGGCCCACATCCGGTCTTTCAAGACCAAGGGGTGAACAATCGCGTTCAACCGATCAAACTGCGCCGCGTCGTTGCCCAGAACCGCCGCCAAACGCGGGCGATCCACCGCCCCGTCAACGATGACGTCCTCCCCGAAAGCCTTGGCGATGTCGGCGACGGCCTCTCCGCCCTTGGCGTACAGACGGTGAACAGCTGCGTCGGCATCCCAAACCACGGCCCCTTCTTCACGAAAGACGTCGGCGGTGGTCGATTTGCCCATGCCGATCCCGCCTGTCAGGCCCAGAATAATCATCGGGCCTCTCCCAGCAGGGTCAGGATGGTGGACCGGATGTCGATCGACGGGGGTGTCTGGGCAAAGAAGGCCTCGAATGACGGAACAGCCTGACCGATCAGCATCGCCAGCCCATCCACCACCATCAGTCCGTGATTTCGACCCGACTGGAGGAAGGGAGTGATCAGCGGCTTATAGGTCATGTCCATGACCACCGCCGTGGGCTTAAGGCGGCGCACATCATAAGTCGGCGGCACGCTCAGCGCATTGATCACCAGATCGGCGTCATAGGTCTCGGCCTCGCTGTCGGCGACCGTCACCAGACCGCCCAGATCATCGGCCAGAGCCTGTGCCCGCTCTTTCGTGCGGTTGAGTACCGATACCCTTGCCCCCGCCGTGACCAAGGCGCCCGCAGCGGCGCGGCTGGCACCGCCGGCGCCCAACAGCACAACCTTGGCCCCTTCGATTTGAAGCGTCGGAGCCTGTTCCGACAGGGCATTGATGACCCCGCGGCCATCGGAGCTGTCGCCGTGGATTTGGCCATCCTTGAACACAAGGATATTGGCCGATTTGACCAGACGCGCCGCCTCAGACACCCGATCACAGGCGGCAAAGGCCTGTTCCTTAAACGGGGCGGTGACATTCACGCCCGCGATCAGTCCGGCACGGCCCGCGTTCAGAAGGGCGTTGAAACCGTCCGCATCCTTGGGGCCAAAGGCCGCATAGGTGCCGTCCACGCCCGCCGCATCCAGCCATCCGTTATGGATGGCGGGGCTGAGGCTGTGATCGATCGGCTGGCCAACCACACCGGCCAGAATGGCGCGTCCGCTGATCCGGCTCATACGGGCAGCACTCCAAAGGCGCGCAGCTTGTCCAGCACCAGCCACAGCGGCATGCCCAGCACGGTGAAATAGTCGCCGTCCACCTTGTCAAACAGCTGCGATCCCATGCCCTCGAGACGATAGGAGCCGACGCAGTGCAGCAGTTCCTCGCCTTCGTGCGCGATATAGGCGTCCAGAAAGGCGTCGGAGAAATCACGCACGCGCATGTCCGCCGTATCGGCATCGGCCCAGAGGATTTCCCCGCCGCGGGCCAGAGCGACACCGGAATGAAGCTGGTGCGGACGGCCTCGCATGGACGACAGACGCGCCTTGGCCTGTTCCAGATCAGGGGCCTTGGAGATCAGACCGCCATCAAAGGCCAGCGTCTGGTCCGCGCCCAGCACCACCGCATCGGGATGCTGCGCCGAAACAGCCAACGCCTTGGCCTTGGCCAGATCGATGGCCAGTTGGCGCGGATCGACACCCGGAACCTTCAGGGCGTCTTCATCGACACCGGCCACCTGAACATCAAAAGCCACGCCCGCATTGGTCAGCACCTCGCGGCGCGCCGCACTCTTGGACGCCAGAATAAAGCGGACCGAACTCATGAAGGCACTCCCATGCGGCGATTGCGCCGCGCATTGACCAGATTGACGATGGCTGCCGCCGTTTCCTCGACCGAGCGTCGGGTGACGTCGATGACAGGCCAGCCACGGCGTTCGAAATCACGACGGGCCTTGATGATTTCGGCGCGGACAGCGTCGTGGTCGACATAGTCCGTCTCCTGGATCTGGTTCAGGCTGTCCAGACGGTTGCGACGGATTTGAACCAGACGGTCAGGCGACACCGTCAGGCCGATCACCAGCGGATTCCGCAGCCCTTCCAGACGCGATCCGTCTTCGGAACCGGGCACCAGCGGCACATTGGCCGCGCGGATGCCGCGATGGGCCAGATAGATACAGGTGGGCGTCTTGGATGTGCGGCTGACCCCGCACAGGACGACATCGGCCTCTTCCAGCTCGGCCAGCGATCCCTGACCGTCATCGTGGGCGATGGCGTAATCCAGCGCGCTCATGCGGTTGAAATAGCCCGTATCCAGAGCGTGCTGGGCCCCCACACGGCTCGAGACATCGGCGCCCAGATAATGGGACAGGGCCATGATCAGCGGATCAAGCGCACCAATCTGCGGTATATTCAAAGCCTTACAGCCGCGTTCCAGCTGTTCGCGCAGCTCGCGGTCAACCACCGTATGCAGAACAAGACCCGGCGCGTCGGCGATTTCCGCCAGCACCTCTTCCATGTGCCGTTCAGAACGTACCAGAGCATAGATGTGCTCGATCGGGATCACCCCGTCGAAGCGGGCCACCACAGCCTTGGCCATCGCATTCAGCGTCTCGCCCGTGGAATCCGAGACAAGATGGACGTGGAAATAGGTCGCGATGCGCGACGTACCGGGCGGACGGGCAGGGCTCATCAGGCATCCTTGAGCAGCCAATGACGGGTGACGCTGTTCTAGCCCCGTTTGCGTCGTGGCGCCCATACCCACCAAAACGGCGCCCTGAGCGTGTGGAAAACCCGGGGCGCCATTCGCCGATTTCTGGGCGCCGAATTGGGCGTTCTGCGGCGCCATGGAGGGCGCCCATGAAGATCGGGCGCCAAAGTCATGAACGGCGCCCCGCCCGTCAAATTGGGCGCCAGTTATCTATCCCATGCTGTGCACAGAAATTGATGTCCAATTTTGGCGCCCAGCGACTCACCCACAACGGCGCCCAGAGGAGAGCCCAATTGACTCGGGTGTTTCACGGGTTTTCCTCGTTATCCACACGTGGGCTTTCACCCTCATGGATTCATTCCGGCCATCGATAGGAAAACATCTTCCACCGGCGGGACAACGAAAAACTGTCCACGTCGTCCCCTGCCCAAATTCCAACTTCCAATTCTAATTTTTATAATTTCGATTTGAGATTGAGCTTGGGGCTTGGGGAACGTTAAAGCCTTTGGTCATGAGCACCCCTCTTATGATCCAGGCTCTTCAGGGCCAGACGACCACCCGTCCTCCCGTATGGTTCATGCGTCAGGCAGGCCGTCACCTGCCGGAGTACCGCGAGCTGCGGGCCAAGGCGCCGGATTTCATTTCCTTCTGCCTGAATCCGGAAATGGCCGCCGAAGCGACGCTTCAGCCGATGCGCCGTTACGGTTTCGATGCGGCCATCATCTTTGCGGACATCCTGCTGATCCCGGGTGCGCTGGGCCAGAAGGTCTGGTTCGAGGCAGGCGAGGGGCCGCGTCTGGGGGCACTGCCGTCGGTCGAGGAGATGACCGAGAAGGCTCCCTTCGCCGGAGAGGCCCTTAAGGCGGTCGGTGAGAGCCTTTCCTTGGTCCGCGCGCAGTTGGACCCGTCAAAGACCTTGATCGGCTTTGCAGGGGCTCCCTGGACCGTTGCGACCTATATGCTGGACGGTGAGGCCCGCACCATCGGCAAGGGCGAGCGCGCCGCCGCCCGCGCCTATGCCTATGCCGATCCGCAAAAGGTCGATGCCGTACTGGACGCCCTAATCGAAAGCACCGCGCATTATCTGAAGATGCAGCAGGATGCGGGCGCCATGGTGCTCAAGATTTTCGAGAGTTGGGCCGAGGGTTTGCCGGACAATCTCTTCGAAAGCCTCGTTCTTCGCCCGCATCAGAAACTGGTGGCGCGTGCGCGTGAACTGGGGGTGACGGTGCCGATCATGGGCTTCCCGCGCGGCTCGGCGGCGATTGCCGAACGTTATGCCCGTGATTGCGACGTAGATGCCGTGGCGCTGGATACCGCCTGTCCGCTGGAAGTTGGCAAGCGCGTGCAGCAGATCAAGCCGATCCAGGGCGCGCTGGACCCCATGCTGCTGCGCGTCGGGGGCGAGCAACTGGACCGCCGCGTCGATCAACTGATGGAAGCCTGGGGGCAGGGACCGTGGGTGTTCAACCTCGGTCACGGTATCACGCCCGATGTGCCGATTTCGCATGTCGAGCAGGTTCTGAAGCGTATCGGAGCGCAATAAGCCCATGTCGGTCACACCACTGAAATCGGGGTCCGGCCGCCGCATCGCGGTGGTGCTGGCCAATCTGGGCGGGCCGGATGGTCCTGACAGCGTCAAACCCTTCCTGTTTAACCTGTTCAACGATCCGGCCATCATCGGCCTGCCGGGGATCTTCCGCACGCCTCTGGCCAAGCTGATCTCCAGCCGCCGCGAAAAGCCGGCGCAGGAAAACTATGCGCTGATGGGCGGGGGCTCGCCGCTTTTGCCCGAAACGCGCAAACAGGCCGAGGCGCTGGAAGCCCGTCTGAACGCGACCCTGCCTGATGACGAGACGCGGGTCTTCATCGCCATGCGCTACTGGCACCCGTTTACGGACGAGACGGCGCGGGCGGTCGAGGCGTTCCGGCCGGACGAGGTGGTCTTCCTGCCCCTCTATCCGCAGTACTCGACCACGACGACGGCCTCTTCGCTGAAGCTGTGGCGCAAGACCTACAAGGGTTCGGGCACCCAGCGCGTGGTGTGCTGCTATCCGCAGGCAGACGGCTTTATCGCCGCACAGGCCCGCATGATCCGCGAGACCCTGACCAAGGCTGAGGGCAAGCCCGTGCGCGTGCTGTTTTCCGCCCACGGTATCCCGTCGAAACTGGTCGAGAAGGGCGATCCCTATCAGGCGCAGGTCGAGGCGACGGTCGACGCGGTGGTGGCCAAGCTGGGCCTGACCGACTGGGCGATCTGCTATCAGTCCAAGGTCGGGCCTCTGGAATGGCTGGGACCGGCAACACCGGATGCCATCAAACAGGCCGCAGCCGATGGCGTAGGCGCATTGGTGGTGCCGATTGCCTTTGTGTCCGAACATATCGAGACGCTGGTCGAGCTGGATATCGAATACGGCGAACTGGCGCATGAAGTGGGCTGTACGCCCTATCTGCGCGCGCCTGCTGTGGGGGCCGATGCCGATTTCATTGCGGCCCTCGCGCAGGAAACCCTGACAATATTGGGCGGACAGACCTCGCGTTGTGGTAATGGCAGTTGCGCGTGCGACGACCGTTTTGCCAATCCGGTCCGACCGACAACAGCGACCGAGGTCGCCTGAACCGCTTTTGGGGATGCCTGAATGAACGCCTATGACGTGGCTCGTGGCCTGCACATCATCGCTGTGATCGCCTGGATGAGCGGTATGCTCTACCTGCCGCGCCTGTACGCCTATGACGCCGAGCAGGAGGCCAAGCCCGAGCCGCTGCGTTCGGAAATGCAGGCCCTGCTGCGCACCTGGCAGGCGCGTCTGCTGCGGATCATCATCAATCCGGCCATGATCCTGTCGCTGGTCTTCGGCATCAGCCTGTTCTGGTTCCGCTCGGGGCAGGGGGCCGACTTCTCGTTCGCGCATCAGCCGTGGATGGTGGTGAAGCTGCTGGGCGTGTTCGCGCTTCTGGGCTGGCACGGTTTTCTAGCGGCCAGCCGCAAGAAGATCGCCAACGGCACCTCGACCCGTTCGGGCAAGTTCTGGCGCATGACGAACGAAATCCCGTTCCTGATCGCGATTGTCATGGTCCTGGCCGTGACGATGGAGTGGGGTGCCTAAAACCCCAAGGCGCCTTGACCCGCAGGGGCGATCCGTGGTTTCGCTGAGGTGAACCGCAGGGTCGTCCGACAGTGCGGTGCCTCTCTATTCGATAGCCCCTGATCGTTTGACGATCGGGAACCGGCTGTCATTCCCTTTACGGCTCCGGCCGACACAATTTGCGAGATGAGCCAACCGTGCGCCTGAAGAGGTGTGCGGCTGAGCATATGAGCCTGCATTATGACCGATACGCCTGAAAACGAAGTCGTTGAAAACGCTACTGAAAATCAGGAAGTGCGCCCGCGTCGCACCCTGACCCTCGGTGGTGTGAAGGCCGCGCCCGCAGAGGCCGAGGCCCCGACCGAAACCGAGGAAGTCGTGCAGAACGACTATACGGGCGTCGACACCACGGCCGAGGAAGATGACGAGGACGGCGAGCCGCAAGGCCCGAACGGCCGCATCACCCTGCAGGAACTGAACGAAAAGACGCCGGAAGAACTGGTCGCCTTTGCCGAAGGTCTGGACATCGAGAACGCCGGCAACCTGCGTAAGCAGGACCTGCTGTTCGCCATCCTGAAGACCCTCGCCGACGAAGAAGTCGAGATCATCGCCTCGGGCGTTCTGGAAATCCTGCCGGACGGCTTCGGCTTCCTGCGTAGCCCCGACGCCAACTACCTGCCGGGTCCGGATGACATCTATGTCTCGCCGTCGCAGATCCGCCGCTTCGGCCTGCGCTCGGGTGATACGGTCCACGGTGCCGTTCGCGGCCCGCGCGAGGGCGAGCGTTACTTCGCTCTGCTCAAGGTCGACACGATCAATTTCGAAGACCCTGAAACGGTCAAGACCAAGGTCCTGTTCGACAACCTGACGCCTCTGTACCCAGAAGAGCGTCTGCACATGGAAATCCAGGACCCGACGCTGAAAGACCGCTCGGGCCGCGTGATCGACATCGTCGCGCCGCTGGGCAAGGGCCAGCGTTGCCTGATCGTGGCACCGCCGCGCGTCGGTAAGACGGTCATGCTGCAGAACATCGCCAAGTCGATCGAGAAGAACCATCCGGAAGTCTTCCTGATCGTCCTGCTGATCGACGAACGCCCCGAAGAAGTGACCGACATGCAGCGCACCGTGAAGGGCGAGGTTGTGGCCTCGACCTTCGACGAGCCGGCATCGCGTCACGTCGCCGTGGCCGAAATGGTCATCGAAAAGGCCAAGCGTCTGGTCGAGCACAAGAAGGACGTCGTGATCCTGCTGGACTCGATCACCCGTCTGGGCCGTGCTTACAACGCCACCGTGCCGTCGTCGGGCAAGGTCCTGACCGGTGGTGTGGATGCAAACGCCCTGCAGCGTCCGAAGCGCTTCTTCGGTGCCGCTCGTAACGTGGAGCAGGGTGGTTCGCTGACCATCATCGCCACCGCCCTGATCGACACCGGCTCGCGTATGGACGAGGTGATCTTCGAAGAGTTCAAGGGCACCGGTAACTCGGAAATCGTTCTTGACCGCAAGGTTGCTGACAAGCGCATCTTCCCGGCCATCGACGTGCTCAAGTCGGGTACCCGTAAGGAAGACCTCATCACGCCGAAGGACCAGCTGGCCAAGACCTATGTCCTGCGCCGCATCCTCAACCCGATGGGTCCGCAGGATGCGATCGAGTTCCTGCTCGACAAGCTACGCCAGTCGAAGAACAACTCCGATTTCTTCCAGTCGATGAATACCTAAACACCAAGCTTGGCCATACTTGCCATACCGGTGTTTCACGTGAAACATGAGGAGCGCATCGGATGAAGATCAACGTAGAAGTCGAGTGCACCCCGCAGGAGGCACGCGCTTTCCTCGGTCTTCCCGATGTCGCGCCTCTGAACGACCAATTGGTCGCAGAAATGCAAAAGCGCATGGCCGAGAACATCACGGCCATGCAGCCCGAAGAGCTTATGAAATCATGGGCTAATTTCGGGGTTCAGGCGCAGGACCAGTTCCGCCGCCTGATGGAAGCAGCCGTCTCTGGCGGCACCACCAAGGGCTGATCTCCCGATCATGATTGACACCATTTTCGCCCTGGCGACCCCTCCCGGTCGCGGGGCCGTTGCCATTATCCGTATCTCCGGTCCGGACACCGCAGACATACTTAGGGCAATAGGCGCGGGCACGGTAAAGCCACGCTTGGCCAGTGTGCGGAACCTGCGTCATGACGGGCGGCTGATCGATCAGGCTTTGGTGCTCTATTTCGTTGGCCCCAACTCCTATACGGGCGAGGACACCGCCGAACTCCACCTTCACGGGGGCAGGGCGGTGATCGAAGCGGCCAGTCAGGCTCTGATCGATCTGGGCGTGCGACCGGCGGAGCCGGGCGAGTTCACCCGCCGCGCTTTCCAGAATGGCCGGATGGACTTGGCGCAGGCTGAGGCTGTCGCCGACCTTATCGACGCCGAAACCGATGCCCAGAAGGCGCAGGCTCTGGGCCAACTCGACGGTGCCCTGTCACAAACCTATGCCGGTTTCCGCACCGACCTGCTGAAGGCCATGAGCTTGGTGGAAGCCGAAATCGACTTCCCCGACGAGGAAGTGCCCGACAATCTGGCCCGTACGGCAGGTCCGGTGTTGGACAAGCTGATCTCGGACCTGGAGGCCGCATTGGCGGATTCCGACCGTGGTCGCCGCGTGCGCGAGGGCTATCGCATCGTCCTGCTGGGCGAAACGAATGCGGGCAAGTCGTCGCTGTTTAACATTCTGACCGCGCGCGAGGCGGCGATTGTCACGCCCATAGCGGGCACCACGCGCGATGTTCTGGATGCAGATATCATGATCGGTGGCTATGCCGTGACCCTGTCGGACACGGCGGGTCTGCGCGACAGCGATGATCCGGTGGAAGCCGAGGGCATCCGTCGTGCGCGGGCACGGGCTGAAAATGCGGACCTTCGGATCTGGGTGCGTTCTCCGACGACCGAGGGAGACGATCCGGCAAAAGATTATATCCAGCCGTCCGATCTTCAGCTGTTGAACAAGGCCGACATCGGTGCGATCGAACCCGTGCCGTCGATCGAAGCCCTGTCGATCAGTACCGTCTCGGGGCAGGGGATTGATGAACTGCATCGCTGGCTGTCGGCGCGACTGGCGCGTGATCTGTCGGGGGCCGACTTCCCCGCCGTGACTCGTGAGCGCCACCGTCGGCGATTGGTCGAGGCATTGGATGCGACCCGCATGGCCCGCCGAGCACTTGATGTAGCACCTGAAATGGCGGGCGATGACCTTCGGCGTTCCAGTGATGCCCTGTCCCGTGTGACCGGAGCCATCGGCGTCGAAGACATTCTGGGCGAGGTTTTCTCGTCCTTCTGCATCGGCAAATAGCCGTTTCACGTGAAACTTTAAGTGAGGTGTCGAGGTGGAGATTTCCGCCCCGATGCACTATGTGACCACGCATGACCTCTACCCCGGATTACAGTTTTGATGTCGTCGTGATTGGCGGCGGCCACGCAGGCTGCGAAGCCGCGGCCGCTGCCGCGCGCGTGGGTGCCAACACCCTACTGCTGAGCCAGAAGCTCGAAACCATTGGCGAGATGAGCTGCAATCCGGCCATCGGCGGTTTGGGTAAGGGACATCTGGTGCGCGAGATCGACGCGCTGGATGGTGTCATGGGGCGTCTGGCTGACAAGTCGGGCATCCAGTTCCGCCTGCTCAACCGCTCTAAAGGCGCAGCGGTGCAGGGGCCGCGCAGCCAGATCGACCGCAAGCTGTACCGTTTGGCCATGCAGGCCGAGCTGGCCGATTACCCGAACCTCACGCTGATGGGATCGACGGCGGAAAGCCTGATCCTTGATGGCGACCGCGTCGTCGGCGTGGTGACGGGCGACGGCAAGACCATCAGGGCAGGGGCAGTTGTCCTCACGACGGGCACCTTCCTCAATGGCGTGATCCATCGCGGTGACCTGCGTATTCCGGCGGGCCGTTATGGCGATGATCCGTCCATCGGACTGGCGGCCAGCCTGCATTCTGCCGACCTGATGATGGGCCGCCTCAAGACCGGCACGCCCGCACGTCTGGATGGCCGCACCATTGCGTGGGACCGCCTCGAAAAGCAGGAAGCCGACGCCGATCCGGTACCGTTCTCCTTCCTGACCGACAAGATTGACGTGCCCCAGATTGCCTGCGGGGTGACGCACACGACCGAGGAAACCCACCGCATCATCGCCGAAAACCTCGGCGAGAGCGCGGTTTATGGAGGCCGTCTGTCCGGGCGTGGACCGCGCTATTGCCCGTCCATTGAGGACAAGGTCGTCCGCTTTGCCGACAAGACCAGCCATCAGGTCTTCCTTGAACCCGAAGGTCTGGATGACCCGACCGTCTATCCGAACGGGATTTCGACCTCGGTTTCCGACGCAACCCAGATGGCCTTCCTGCGCACCATGCCGGGGCTGGAGAATGTCGAAGTGTTCCGCTTCGGCTATGCCATCGAATATGACTATGTCGATCCGCGCGAACTGACTCCTGCGCTCGAGGTCAAGAAGCGTCCGGGGCTCTATCTGGCGGGCCAAATCAATGGCACGACCGGCTATGAGGAGGCGGGTGCCCAAGGCCTGATGGCGGGCATGAATGCTGCGCGCTCTGTGGCGGGCAAGGACCCGATCATCTTCGGTCGCGATCAGGCCTATATTGGCGTGATGATCGATGACCTCGTCACGCGCGGGGTCACCGAACCCTATCGTATGTTTACGAGCCGCGCTGAATATCGCCTGACCCTGCGCGCCGACAATGCCGATGTGCGCCTGACGCAGCTTGGTATTGATGCGGGTGTTGTTGGCACAGAGCGTGCAAAAGTATGGCTGAACAAGGCAGACTGGTTATACTCGGCGAACCGTGTTTCACGTGAAACAGAGTTTACGCCCAAGGAAGCCGCCACCCTTGGCATCAACGTCAACGCCGATGGCCAGCGCCGTTCGATCCGCGATCTGCTGTCCTTCCCCGGTGTGACACTGGATCATTTTCTCAGTGTGAAGCCCGAGATCGCGGACTGGTCGAAGTCCGTCCGTGAACAGGTCGAAATCGACGCCATCTATGCGGGCTATCTGGATCGTCAGGCTCAGGATGCGGAGGCGCTGCGCCGTGAGGAGGGGATGGCCCTGCCGGCGGACCTCGACTATTCGGCCATCGGGGCACTGTCGAACGAAGTCCGCGAAAAGCTGTCCATGGTTCGCCCGCAAACGCTCGGCCAAGCTGGCCGTATCGAGGGCATGACGCCGGGTGCGCTGACCGCACTTCTCGCCCACGTGAAAAAATCCCGCGCCGTTGCCGCGGATGCCGCCACCATCGTCGCTTAAAACGCGGACAAGAGTTCCATGGACGCTATCGCCCAATTCCGCGCCAATGCCGGTGCGACCGACGCCCAGATCGCCGATCTGACGACCTTCCTCGGCATGCTGACCGAAGCCAATGAGGTGATGAACCTTGTCGGTCCGGACACCATTCCGGATTTCTGGAACCGCCACGCATGGGACAGCGCCCAGCTGCTGTCTCTGGCACCCGAAGCCCGCACTTGGGCCGATCTGGGGGCAGGGGCGGGCTTTCCCGGTGTCGTGCTGGCCATCATGATGAAGGGTGTCGAAGGCGGCCATGTCTGGCTGATCGACAGCCTCGGTAAACGCTGCCGCTTCCTGCAGACCGTCGTCGATGCTCTGGATCTGCCCGCAACAGTCATCAATGGCCGTGCCGAGGAACAGCAGGTGAAGGTGGACATCGTGACCGCCCGCGCCGTCGCACCGATGGAAAAATTACTCGGTTATGCACAGCCCTACTTCCAACGTGGTGCAAAAGGTCTGTTCCTGAAGGGCGAGAAGGCCGAAGCTGAGTTGAAACAGGCATCGACTGTCTGGCATTTTGACTCTGAGCTCTCGGTTTCGCGCAGCGATGCGCGTGGCCGCATCGTTTCAGTGGGGAGTTTGCGTCGTGTCCGATAAACCGAAGACGACCCGCGTCCTTGCGGTTTCCAATCAGAAAGGCGGCGTGGGTAAAACCACGACGGCGATCAACCTCGGCACCGCGCTGGCCGCGATCGGCGAGAAGGTTTTGATCGTGGACATGGACCCGCAGGGCAATGCCTCGACGGGTCTGGGCGTGCCACGTGAAACGCGCAAGGTCACGATCTACGACGTCATCGTCGACGGTCACTCCATTGATGAAACTGCCGTCCAGACGGCGGTACCGGGCCTCTATATCGTCACGGCCGATCCGGATATGTCCGGTGTTGAGATCGAGCTGAGCCAAGCCGATCGCCGGTCCTACCGCCTGCGCGACGCTCTGGAAGCGCAAGGAGCCAATGGCGAACGCGCCTTTGACTATGTGCTGATCGACTGCCCGCCGTCGCTGAACCTGCTGACGCTGAACGCCATGGCCGCCGCCGACGCGGTTCTGGTGCCGCTGCAGTGCGAATTCTTCGCCCTTGAGGGTCTGACCCAGCTGATGCGCACCATCGACATGGTGAAGCAGAACCTCAATCCGTCGCTGGAAATCCAGGGGCTGGTGCTGACCATGTATGACCGCCGCAACGCCCTGTCGGGTCAGGTGGCGGCGGATGTGCGTGCCCATTTCGGCGAAAAGGTCTATGAAAGCGTGATCCCGCGCAATGTGCGGGTGTCCGAAGCGCCGTCCTACGGCAAGCCCGCGCTGATCTATGATCTGAAATGCGCCGGCAGTCAGGCTTATCTGAAGTTGGCGCGCGAAGTGGTCGCGCGCGAGCGTCAACGCCGTGAAGTCCTCGCGGCTTAAGTAAAAACAATAGCGGAATCCGTATCTTGTCTGAACGTCAACGCGGTCTGGGACGGGGGCTTTCGGCCCTTCTGGGAGAAAACGCACAGGAAGCTGTGGCCGTTGATGGCGGCGCTGTAGCTCCTGCTGGCGTGCAGCGGGTTCCGATCGAGAACCTGAAGCCCAACCCCGATCAGCCGCGTAAGGTCTTCAAAAAGGAAGATCTGGACGAACTGACGGCCTCGATCCGCGACAAGGGCGTGCTGCTGCCCATTCTGGTCCGCAGCCAGCCGGGCGAGCCGGGCGTCTATCAAATCATCGCCGGTGAACGTCGCTGGCGCGCGGCACAGGCGGCCCGTGTCACCCAGGTGCCGGTTGTTGTCCGTGAAATGGATGACGTTGAGGTGCTGGAAGTCGGCATCATCGAAAACGTCCAGCGGGCCGACCTGAACCCGATGGAAGAGGCTAACGCCTACGCCCAGCTGATGGAAAAATTCGGCCGCACGCAGGATGCCGTGGCCGGTGTGGTGGGCAAGAGCCGCTCGCACGTCGCCAACACCCTGCGCCTGCTGCAACTACCGCCGGAAGTGCGCGATCACGTGGTGCATGGTCGTCTGACCGCCGGTCACGCCCGCGCCCTGATCACCGCGCCGAATCCGCAGGAACTGGCCGAAGAGATCATTTCCAAGGGCCTGAACGTCCGTCAGACCGAAATGCTGGCCCGTAAGTCGGCAGAAGGTCCCAAGCCGTCCAAGCCCAAGACAGCGGTCAATCAGGAAGGCGCGGCGGACATTGCAGCGCTGGAACAGGACCTGTCGGATGCGCTGGGCCTCAAGGTCGTGCTGGCGGACAAGGGTGGTAAGGGTATGATTACCTTGAACTATTCTACCCTTGAGCAGTTGGATGATCTCTGCCGCCGCCTGATGCGTGGCTGATCCGGCTCACACAATCAACCAAGTGACGGGCCTTTCGGGGCCCGTTGTGCTATGGGCAGGGTATGACCGAACAATCCCCCAAACCTACTCAGGCCGAAACCATGCGCCGCGCCTTGGCCGCCAAGAAGGCAGCAAAGGCCAAAAGTCAGGGCGTAGGCGGTGGCCTGGATGCCAAGTCATTGGAAAAACAGCTGCAACGCGAAGCTGCGGCGATGAACAAGCCCGCTTTCCGCTGGATGTCACACCGCGGTTAAAGGCCCATCCGGCGCGCGCGGGCACCGATTTCCAGCAACAGGCGCTCGGCGATCAGATGGTCGGGCATACCGGTCGTCTTGGCGGCGACATCGGCTGTATTGACGCTGTTGAGCACTTCATCGAGCGCTTCCAGACGCCAGCTGCGCGCCTGACGCAGCATTTCGGCTTCCTGTTTCCAGAACACGCCCGCGGCCTTGGCAGCCTCTTTCGCGCCTTGGCCGTTCGCCTGCAAGACATTGATCCGGCGTAGTTTTCCGAGGTGTATGGAAACCATACGGACCGCCATCACCGCGCTTTCACCTTCGGCCAGAGCGCGACGAAGGCCCGCTTGGGCTGGCCCCGGTCGGCCGCCAAAGGCTTGAAGTGCGGCGTCTGACAGCGAGGCATCCGGCTCTACGCCCAGATGCTGGTCCAACTCTTCGACATCGATGGTCTTACCCGAGCCGGGGCCGATATAGAGGATGAGGCGCTCGATCTCCTGACGCATCAGGCCGCGCTCGCGCGGCAGGCGGGCGACAAAGCGGTCCAGCGCATCGGACGTCAGACCGACCTTGTCGGCAGCCAAGGCTTCGCGGGTCATGCGCGCCACGTCGCCAACTTCGTCTTCGTAACAGGCGATAGCGGCCGCACCCGAGGCCTTTTCGGCAGCCTTTCTAAGTGCGGATTCGCGGCCAAGCGCGCCCGCTTCGACCACCAGCAGGGCGTCGGGGTTGTACTGGCCCTCTGCGTGGGCCGTCAGGGCCGCGGCGACGGCCTTATCGACACTGGCCTTGGGATCACCAAGACGGACCCGCACCAGGCGCCTGTCGCCCAGCATGGAGAGTGCCGTGAGGGCTTCTTCCAGTTTGATAGGATCGGCGTCGATATCCGCATCCGTCAGCGATGTGACGTTGAACGGATCATTCAGATCGGACGTGACGGTCTTGCACAGGGCCACGGCGCGTTCCTGAACGCCGGAGCGATCCTTGCCATGGATCAGGGCTGCGCGGATGTGGGCGTCCGGTGCCTTTAAGAACCGTTCAATTTCAGGGCGTTTGGCGAGGATCACGCGGAAATCTCCGGGCGATTAACGCTGGCCAAGAACACGCATCAGATCCAGACGTATCAGGCGGGCCAGATCGGCGGCGGCGCGGTCCTCACCGTCCTGCTGGGCGGCGATAGCGGCATAGGGCTGATCGGCGGCGGCATAGGTGGTGGTGGTGGTGCGCTCGCCCTTGATGGGTTCGCCACCGGCCAGCGGAACCAGAGTCCAGCTGGCCTTGAGCGTCAGTTGGTAGCGCGTGGCCGTATCGTCGATGCGGCGGCCCAGTGGCAGGCGCGACTGTTCGACCTCGGTTTCCAGACGATATTGCGGGGGCAGGGAGGCATTGCGCCCGAAGGCGTCCTCCAACTGCTCACGCAGGCGATAGCCCAGTCGGTCATCGGGCGTGGAAACCGCCACCCGCGACAGGGTGCTACCGATCGCACCTTCCCCCGTCTGTCCATAGATCGGCGTGAACCCGCAGGCCGACAGCAGGACTGCCGAAGCCGCAAGGACGGACAGGGGAAGGATGCGTTTCATCAGTTGGCCACCAGGTTCACAATGCGATCCGGCACCACAATCACCTTGCGGACCGTCAGGTTGTTGGCCTCAAGGTAGGCCTTAACCGTCGGATTGGCGAGGGCTGCGGCCTCGACATCGGCTTGGTCGGCACCGCGCGGCATTTGAACTTCGCCGCGACGCTTGCCACCGATCTGGACCGGCATGGTCACCTGGTCGTCAGCCGCCAGCTTGGCGTCATAGACAGGCCATTCGGCTTCCAGGACCAGACCGTCCATGCCCAGACGCGTCCAGCCTTCTTCGGCCAGGTGCGGGGTGAACGGTGCCACCAGACGAGCCAGAGCCGACAGGGCAAGCTTGCGGGCTTCGCCACCAGCCTTGGCGTGGTCCTTCAGCACACCGAGGAAGGCGTACAGCTTGGCGATGGCCGAGTTGAAGCGGAAGCTTTCGATGCCTTCGCTGACGGCCTTGATGGCCTTGTGCGTTTCGCGGATCAGGCTGGCGTCCACGTCGGCGTTGGCCGGAGCCGAGGCATCATAGGCGTCAAACTCGTTCCACACGCGCTGGACGAAGCGCGAGGCCCCTTCGACGCCGCCGGTCGACCATTGCACATCGCGCTCGGGCGGGCTGTCCGACAGGACGAACAGACGGCCGGCATCGACGCCATAGGTCTCGATGATGTCGACAGGCGCGACGACATTCTTCTTCGATTTCGACATCTTCTCGACTTCGCCGATGCTGATTTCAGCACCCGTCGAGAGACGGCGGGCGATGCGCTTGCCGTCAACGTGTTCGATCTGGACGTCGGTCGGTTCGACCCATTTGGGCTTACCGCTCGGCTCGTGGCCGTCGAAATAGGTCTCGTGGACCACCATGCCCTGGGTGAACAGACCTGCGAACGGCTCCTTCACATCCATCAGACCGGCGTCCGACAGGGCGCGGGTGATGAAACGGGCATAGAGCAGGTGCAGGACGGCGTGTTCGATGCCGCCGATGTATTGATCCACCGGAAGCCAGCGCGAAGCGGCGGCCTTGTTGATCGGGGTCGAGGCCTTCGGATCGGTAAAGCGGGCGAAATACCAGCTGGAGTCCACGAAGGTGTCCAGCGTGTCCGTCTCGCGGCGGGCCGGCTTGGCGCAGGTCGGGCAGTTGACGTGCTTCCACGTCGGGTGGCGATCCAGCGGGTTGCCCGGCACGTCAAAGGTGACGTCCTTGGGCAGTTCAACCGGAAGCTGGTCTGCAGGCACCGGAACGACACCGCAGTCCTCGCAGTGGATGACCGGAATCGGGCAGCCCCAGTAGCGCTGGCGGCTGACGCCCCAGTCGCGCAGGCGATAGATGGTCGCGCCCTTGCCGGTGCCGGCTTCCTCGATCTTGGCGATCGCAGCGGCCTTGGCAGCCTCGATCTCCATGCCGTTCATGAAGTCCGAGTTGAACAGCACGCCCGGGCCGGTATAGGCCTCGTCCTCGACGGTGAAGCTCTCATCGGCATCGTGCGGACGCACGACCGGTTTGACCGGAAGGCCATACTTGCGAGCGAAATCAAGGTCGCGCTGGTCGTGGGCAGGGCAGGCGAAGATCGCGCCCGTGCCGTATTCCGACAGGATGAAGTTGGCGATCCAGACCGGAACTTCCTCGCCGGTGAAGGGGTGCACGCACTTCAGGCCGGTGTCCCAGCCGATCTTCTCGGCCTGTTCGATTTCGGCCTGCGAGGCACCGCCCTTGCGGCATTCGGCGACGAAATCGGCGACCTTGGGATCGGCGTCGGCCAGTTGCTTGGAAATGGGGTGATCGGGGGCCAGACCCACGAACGACGCGCCATAGAAGGTGTCCGGACGGGTGGTGTAGATCTCTACGCCATCCTCGAAGCCCGCCGGAGCGTTACCGGCAAAGGCCCACTTCATCTGCAGGCCCTTGGAGCGGCCGATCCAGTTTTCCTGCATCAGGCGGACCTTGTCAGGCCAGCGGCCTTCCAGTTCCTTCAGGCCGTCGATCAGGTCATCGGCATAGTCGGTGATGCGGATGAACCACTGGGTCAGCTTGCGCTTTTCGACCAGAGCGCCCGAACGCCAGCCACGACCGTCGATCACTTGTTCGTTGGCCAGAACGGTATTGTCGACCGGATCCCAGTTGACCGTGCCTTCCTTGCGATAGACGAGGCCGCGCTTCATCAGCTCGAGGAACCACGCCTGTTGCTGGCCATAGTATTCCGGATCGCAGGTGGCGAACTCACGGGACCAATCCAGCGACAGGCCCAGCAGCTTCAGCTGCGAGCGCATGTTGTCGATGTTGGAATAGGTCCAGTCGCCTGGATGCACGCCGCGCTCCATGGCGGCGTTTTCCGCGGGCATACCAAAGGCATCCCAACCCATCGGGTGAAGTACGTCGAACCCTTGCGCGCGCTTCCAGCGGGCGATGACGTCGCCCATCACATAGTTGCGGGCGTGGCCCATGTGGATGTTGCCCGACGGATAGGGGAACATCTCCAGGACGTAGTATTTCGGACGACCGGTGTCCTCGTTGGACACGGAGAATACGTCGGCCTCGGCCCAGCGGGCCTGTTGGCGGGGTTCGGTTACTTTGGGCTCGTAGCGGGCCACGGCTAATCCTAAGCGTCGCCTCAGGCGGGAAGCGTGAGGCGGGCCTGAGGTCTAGCGGTTAAACGTAGAAAGAAAGGTAGCGCAGCCCTTAGCGGGCTGCGTTGGCGAGGTTGAGTTGGCGGGCCTTGGTCAGGATCGCGTTCTCGAGATCGGTGCTGGTTTGCGAAGCCACATCGGCGGTCACCCACTGACCCGTCGCGTCGCGCACTTCCTTGACGACGGCCACGTTCAGCGCATCGGCGCGCAGGCGACGGTCAAGGATCAGAACGGTCGCCTTGAAGCGCTCGTTCGGAGCTTCCGGATTGGTGTACCAACCATAGTTGATCACGCCGCCCCACGGGTCTGCGCTGGCCAGCGGCATGAAGGACAGGGTGTCGAGGGTGGCGCGCCACAGATAGGCGTTCACGCCGATACCCAGTTGGTCCTCAAGCGTGGCGACCTTTTCGGTCTTCTTGCCGACGAGCGGCAGGCTGGAGCAGCCACCTGCGAGAAGGCCGGTAGCAACAAGGGCAATCGCAGCGCTGCGAACAAATGCCATTCCAAGATCTCCAAAAAGGTCTCGACCAAGAGGCGTTCGGAACGAGCGCTTGCGCCCGAGCGTCCAAAGCACCGGAAGGGTGCTCTATAACACGGTGAAAAGGGGATGTGACAAGCGCGGGTGATCGCTGTGCGATATAATCGTATCTGGCCCGCGATTTAGCACGTTCTGGCGGGGTGGCGCGGCTACTGCACCGCTTGTAAATTTGTGTCGGTATAGACACAGGTCTAACAGGACTCGCTCAGGAACGACCGATCCGGTCCTACGTTGTCATTCTAGACGTTGACCACAGGCAGGAGCGGTGTCTAATCCGACCGTCGCGTCCCTGTGGACCGATTTGATTTTCACCCGAGACGGTTCCTCGCGGAGCTGGCTCAAGACTGGACCTAGGGTTTGATGCGCATCGGCGTGGCAAGTCTGGCAGTGGTAGGCGCTCTGGCTGTGGCCGGGCTGTCGACCTCGGCGCATGCCCAGTCGCGCGCTACCGGTCAGGTGAATCTCTCCCAGGCAGCCACCACCGCAACGCCCCAGGCCCAGCGCCGAGGCCTGCGTCTGCATGAAAACGGCCGTTGGGGGCTGGACCTCAACCTCAACCAGCCCGTTGGCCGTCAGGCCCAGTGGGGCGACGTTGAAGCCGGTGCCTACTACCGCCTGACCCCGCGTCTGCGCGTTGGCGCTGCTGCCAATCTGGCAACGCCGGAACGTGACCCCGCACGGGCTCAGGAAACGACCGACCGCCGCTCGCAGCCGCGCGTCCGTCTGGAAACCATCTTTAAATTCTAATCAGCCGCCGAACGCGTTCCTGATCGCATCCACGCCAGCGATGCCGCACGCCTGTATGTCCAGCAGTTGCCGCGCGTTGACCGCCGTGATGCCGCCCAGCGCATAGGCGGGGCAGGGCAGGCTATCGATCAGTTGGCTGGCCTTCCATAATCCCAGATCAGGTTTGCTGGCGGAGGCGCCGCCAGCCGGAAACACCGGCGATACGACGACGGCATCCAGTCCTGTCAGCGCGCGCTTACCCAGCGGCGCGTGCAAGGCTCCGGTGATGATCCAAGACGGATGCGCTTCGCGGAGGGCGGCACCGCGGGACAGGTCGGTTTCCGGCAGATGCACCCCGTCCGCGGCGATATCGCGGGCAAGAGCTTCGTCCTTGCCAACCAGCAGCCGAACGTCCGCCAGATTACATTCAGCCCTGAGGCGCAGCCCGATTTCACGGGCATCCGGACGGGAAAAGGCGCGATAGACGACGGCCGCCCCTGCGGGCAGGTGTGGGACGGTCCGCCACGGCGTCGGCGTGCGTTCGGGATCGGTAAAGAACAGCAGAGGCGGCAGTTTGCGAAGGCGCGGGCTGACTTCGGCACTGCGACGCGCTAGTTCCAGAGCGGTTTGCCACAGGATGTCTGCGTCCTTGGAGAGAGTCATGCGTGTCACTGATCCCGCGGTTGCCACCGCCGCCATTGTCGGGAATTTCAACGAAGTCCGCCAGCATATCCGTGCCGCCTGCGAAGCGGCAGGGCGCGATCCGTCATCGGTCACCCTGACGGCGGTCAGCAAGACCCAGTCGGCAGAGGCGCTTGAAGCCGCACTGGCTGCGGGCCAGACCGTCTTTGGCGAGAACCGTGTGCAAGAAGCCTATCAGCACTGGGCCCATCAGCGCGAAGAGCTGGAACTGCGCCTGATCGGCCCGCTACAGACCAATAAGGCGCTGGATGCGGTCAAACTGTTCGACGTCATCGAGACGCTGGACCGCGAGAAACTGGCCGCGGCGCTGGCCGATGCCATGGCCAAGACCGGTCGCACGCTCAGTGTGCTGGTACAGGTCAATACGGGAGCGGAGCCCCAAAAGGCGGGCGTCCTGCCAGAGGATGCCGACGCCCTGATCGCCAAGGCGCGCGATGTCTATGGCTTGGCGGTCAGCGGCGTCATGTGTATCCCGCCAGCGGACCAGGACCCCGCACCGCACTTCCGGATGCTGAAAAACATAGGCGATCGCAACGGCTTGGCTGTTCTGTCCATGGGTATGAGCGGCGACTACCGAGAGGCCATTGCGTGCGGTGCAACCCATGTTCGTGTGGGCTCGGCCCTTTTCGGGGCACGAAATCCGCTAATTTCAACCTGATTATGGCCTAATCGGTCCTCTGCCTCTTGGCTAAAGCGGTTGGGGTCGCCATTGTCAGATCATGCCGACGCCAAAGACGATCCTGATCATCGACGACGACGACGATCTGCGCGAAGCCCTCGCCGAGCAGCTAGCCCTGCACGAAGAGTTCCGGCCCGTTCAGGTTGCAAATGCAACCGACGGCATCAAACAGGCACGTGAAGCCCGCGCCGACCTTATCCTGTTGGATGTCGATCTGCCCGATATGGATGGCCGCGAGGCCTGCCGCCTGATCCGCAAGGCGGGCGTCTCGACGCCGGTCATTATGCTGACGGGTCAGTCCTCGGATTCCGACGCCATTCTGGGGCTGGATTCCGGTGCCAATGACTATGTGACCAAGCCCTTCCGGTTTGCCGTCCTTCTGGCCCGTATCCGCGCCCATCTGCGGAGCCACGAACAGTCCGAGGATGCGGTCTTCCAGATCGGCCCGTACGAGTTCCGTCCGGCCTCCAAGATGATGGTCGATGCCGCTGGCAAGAAGGTTCGCCTGACGGAAAAGGAAACCAACATCCTCAAATACCTCTATCGCGCGGGCACCAAGCCGGTTTCGCGCGAAGAGCTGCTGACCGAGGTGTGGGGCTATAATGCGGGGGTCACTACCCACACGCTGGAAACCCACATCTACCGTCTGCGCCAGAAGATCGAGGCCGAACCCGGTCAGGCCCGACTGCTGCTGACGGATGCGGGCGGCTATCGCCTCCAGCCCTGATCGGCACACCGATTATGAAAAAGCCCGCCGGCAGATACCGGCGGGCTTTTTTGTGGGTCAGCCCACGCGGGGCATCTTCAGGCGGCGCTTGTTGGAATGGGTTTCCGGCGCGGCACCCAGAGCTTCTGGCACCTCGCCCTTGAAGTAGTAGCGCTGCCACGCCTCCTTCACGGCCTCCGGCTCGAAATTGGCCAGACGCTGGTTGAAGTCGGTACGTGCGCGGTTCCACGCCTCGAACTGGCCCTTCATGACCGGATTGGAATCCAGCGTACGGATCACCGGCTCGAACTGTTCGACGCGGCGGTGCTCGACCGGCTGGATGAAGCAGAAGGGTTCGCCCTTTTCGAACTTCACGCGACCGGGGCGGGTGAAGATCCAGTTCATGGTGAAGGGGAAGGGCAGCCAGTCCGTCTCGATCAGGCCTTCCAGCGGCTGGATGCCGTCCTTGACGTGGTTGGGCGAGCCCTTGGCGATCAGGCCCCAGCCCGGCGGCGTGCGGAACAGATATTGGGGGTGCATGGTCACCACACCGCGCGAGAAGTGCGAGGTGACGAAATGCTCCATGTTCTGGACCGGATGCTCGGGCTTGATGGTGATATCCGTTTGCGCCGGACCGCCATTCCATTCCGCCGTAAAGCCGAAGGGGCACAGGATTTCCCAGCCCGTCGTATTGGCCATGGTCAGCGGCAGGCAGCGATAGGGGTGTCGAGACGCGAAGGCGTCCATCCAGTTACGCGACTGTCGCCCCGGCACCAGATCGCACGGGCGTGCGCTCATCGGATAGCATTCCAGTTCCAAGTCTCGGCTCCACAGGCTATCGGTTTTCCTACGCCCTCTCCCTAAGTGGCCCGATAGTTCCAGACAAGCGCAATGACTGACGCAGCCGTATCTCCTTCGCCAGAATACTGTCCGCCCTTCGACCGATCGTCACTGACGGCCTATTTGCAGGAGCAGGGGATCGCCTTTCTCACCCATGACCACCCCGCCGTTTTTCGCGTGGAGGAGGGGCTTGAGCTGAAGGCCCATATGCCGGGCGTCCACACCAAGAACCTGTTCCTGAAGGACAAAAAGGGACGGCTCTGGCTGATCTCGGCGGCCCAGGACACGGTGATCGACCTGAAGCGCGCGCATAAGGTGATCGGCTCTGATCGCCTGTCCTTTGGCAATGAAACTCTGCTGTGGCGCTATCTGGGTGTGCGGCCCGGTTCGGTGACGGCGCTGGGTCTGATCAATGACCCGCAGCAAGAGGTCACATTCATTCTGGATGCGCGCTTGTGGCAGGCTGATATCGTCAACTTCCACCCGCTGGAGAACACGGCGACGACGGCGCTGGAGCAAGCGGCGTTCCGCGCCTTCCTCGAAAGCCTCGGGCGCGCGCCCTTCGTCGTCGATTTCGAGCGTATGGAACGGATCGTCTGATACCTTGGCCTTGAGTCTGACCGCCATCAGAACCATCTGATGGGTAATTCATTTTTCTGTTTCGCGCTTGGGAGCCGAAATCCATGACTTTTGCCGACCCGTCCGCCCCTCCGCCGTCCGATCTGATCAAGGACGGTTCGGATGCCAGCTTCATGCAGGACGTGATCGAGGCCTCCAAGTCGCAGCCGGTCATCGTCGATTTCTGGGCAACGTGGTGCGGTCCGTGCCGCACGCTGGGCCCGCTGCTGGAAAAGAACGTCCGTGCCGCAGGCGGCAAGGTGAAGATGGTCAAGATTGACGTTGACGCCAACCCGGCCTTTGCGGGCCAGCTGCGCGTCCAGTCGATCCCGACCGTCTATGCCTTCGTCAACGGCCAGCCGGTTGACGGCTTCCAAGGCGCCGTGCCGGAAAGCCAGATCAAGGCCTTCATCGACCGCCTGACCGGTGGTGCGGGTGCCAATGCCGATGTCGAGCAACTGCTGCAACTGGGCGAAGAGTCGCTGAAGCTTCAGGATCTCGGTGGCGCCGCTCAGGCCTTTGCACAGGTTCTGACGTTGGACCGCGCGAACGAAACCGCCATTGCCGGTATGGCCCGCGTCTATCTGGCCGATGGTGATGCCGAACAGGCCCTGCAAACCATCGCCATGGCGCCGGCCGATTCCAAGAATGCCGCCGTTCAGGCCGTCCGCGCCCAGTTGAGCCTTGCCTCCAAGGCCACCGGCCCTGCCAATGAACTGGCCGCCAAGGTCGAGGCCAATCCGTCGGATCACGCGGCCCGTTTCGAGCTGGCCCAGTCCTATGCCGCCTCGGGCGATTTTGGCGAAGCGGTGAACCAGCTGCTGAAGATCATCGAGGCCGACCGCGAGTGGAATGAACAGGCCGCCCGCAGGGAACTGCTGACGGTGTTCGAGGCGGCAGGCACTATGAGCGACGTGTCCAAGGACGGGCGCCGTCGCCTGTCCTCGATCCTGTTCGGATAGGAGAGCGTCAGGATGGCTCAGGGTTATGTAAGATCGTCGGACCTGCCTCAGGTAATACCGGTCTTTCCGCTGCCCGGGGTCATCCTGCTGCCCCGCGGCCAGCTGCCGCTCAATATCTTTGAGCCGCGCTATCTCAACATGGTCGACGACGCCATGGCGTCGGACCGGCTGATCGGCATGGTCCAGACCGTGGGGCCTGCTGCGGGTAATCCCCGACTGATGCAGGTGGGCTGTGTGGGCCGGATCACCAGCTTCGCCGAGACTTCGGACGGGCGCTATCTGATCACCCTGACCGGTATTGCCCGCTTCCGGATTGTCTCGGAAATTCAGGCGAAGTCGCCCTACCGTCAGGTCAGGGCCGATTTTGAACCCTATGCCGATGATCTTGGCGGGCCCGAGGCGTTTGACGGCTTCGAGCGCGAGCGTTTCCTGTCGGCCCTACGCCCCTTCCTCAGTGTTCGGGGGCTGGATATCGATTGGGACACCGCCGAGGCCGCGCCCGCCGAAGCCCTGATCAACAGCCTGTCGATGGGCCTGCCGTTCGAGCCGGTCGAGAAACAGGCGCTGGTCGAGGCTCAGGATTTGAATGGTCGCAGCGAGGCCCTGATTGCCCTGATGAGAATGGACAGCGCCCTGCCC
>NZ_CAMZFB010000027.1 GCF_947305955.1 uncultured Brevundimonas sp. | reverse complement strand
GGCGACGACGGCTCGGGCTCGCTGACCGCTCTGCCGATCATCGAAACACAGGCTGGCGACGTGTCGGCCTACATCCCGACCAACGTGATCTCGATCACCGACGGCCAGATCTTCCTGGAATCGGACCTGTTCTACCAAGGCATCCGTCCGGCCGTGAACGTCGGTATCTCGGTGTCGCGCGTGGGCTCGTCGGCTCAGACCAAGGCCATGAAGAAGGTCGCTGGCCCGATTAAGGGCGAGCTGGCCCAGTATCGTGAAATGGCCGCCTTCGCGAAGTTCGGTTCGGACCTCGACGTCTCGACCCAGAAGCTGCTGGCTCGTGGCGCTCGCCTGACCGAGCTGCTGAAGCAGCCGCAGTACGCTCCGCTGACCATGGAAGAGCAGGTCGTGTCGGTTTACGCCGGTACCCGTGGCTACCTGGACGGCATCGCTGTTGGTGACGTTGGCCGTTTCGAAAAGGAACTGCTGGCCCGCGTGCACGCCAACAACGCGTCGCTGCTGGAAGGCATCCGCACCAAGAAGGACCTGACCGCCGAGCTCGAAGCCGAGCTGAAGGGCGTGCTGGAAGCCTTCGTCAAGACCTTCGCCTAACCCGAGCCCCAACCGAAGCGAGAGTAACGCCGGATGGCCAGCCTCAAGGAAATGCGCGATCGGATCGGAAGCGTTAAGTCGACGCAGAAGATCACGAAAGCCCTGAACATGGTCGCCGCGGCCAAGCTGAAGCGTGCACAGGAGCAGGCTGAAAACGCCCGCCCCTACGCCCAGCGTATGGCTTCGGTGATCGCTAACCTGGCCGCCGGCGTGCAAGGTGCGGATGCTCCGCGCCTTCTCGCCGGAACCGGCGAGGATCAACGCTACCTGATCGTGGTGGCCACGGCGGACAAGGGTCTGGCCGGCGGCTTCTCCTCGAACGTGATCAAGGCCGCGCGCGAGCGCATCAACAGCCTGATCGCACACGGCAAAGACGTTAAGATCATCGCCGTGGGCCGCAAGTCCCGCGACCAACTGGCCCGCCTGTACGGCGAGAAGCTGGTTCGCACCTTCGAACTGTCGGAACACAAGACCGTCGGTCTGCACTCGGCACAGCCGATTGCCGAACTGATCGCCGAAATGTTCGAGAACGGCGAGGCCGATGTGGTCCAGCTGTTCTACAGCCAGTTCAAGTCGGTGATCTCGCAGGTCCCGACCGGCGCACAGCTGGTCCCGGCCGAGATCGAGCAGGCTCCGGCGGCCGACGCCGCCACGGCTCTGTACGAGTACGAGCCGTCGGAAGAGGAAATCCTCGAGACCCTGCTGCCGCGTAACCTGACGACCCAGATCCTGGCGGCGCTGCTGGAAAACCAAGCGGGCTTCTTTGGCTCGCAGATGGCTGCGATGGATAACGCCACGCGTAACGCGGGCGACCTCATCAATGCCCTGACCCTGCAGTACAACCGTAAACGTCAGGCCCAGATCACCACCGAGCTGATCGAGATCATCGCTGGCGCCGAAGCCATCTGATCCCGAACGACACAATTCCGAACCGGACACACCCATGACCGACGCCACCGCTCCGAAGAAACCCGCCGCCAAGAAGCCGGCTGCCAAGAAGACCGCTGCCGCCGCCACCGCCGCCGTTGCTGGCCAGGGCAAGATCGCCCAGGTCATCGGCGCCGTTGTCGACGTCGAGTTCGAAGGCCAGCTTCCGGCCATCCTGAACGCTCTGGAAACCCAGAACATCGACCAGAAGACCGGCGAGCCGTTCACCCTGGTTCTCGAGGTTGCCCAGCACCTCGGCGAGAACATGGTCCGCGCCATCGCCATGGACACCACCGAAGGCCTGACCCGTGGTCAAGCCGTCGTGGACACCGGCAAGTCGATCATGGCTCCGGTCGGTCCGGGCACCCTCGGCCGCATCATGAACGTCGTCGGTCAGCCGATCGACGAAGCTGGCCCGATCCAGACCACCGAATACCGTCCGATCCACAAGGACGCTCCGACCTTCGACCAACAGTCGACCTCGGCTGAAATCCTGGTCACCGGCATTAAGGTCATCGACCTGATCTGCCCGTACACCAAGGGTGGTAAGATCGGCCTGTTCGGCGGCGCCGGCGTGGGCAAGACCGTGACCATGCAGGAACTGATCAACAACATCGCCAAGGCTTACGGCGGTTATTCGGTTCTGGCCGGTGTGGGTGAACGTACCCGCGAAGGTAACGACCTGTACCACGAAATGATCGAGTCGAACGTGAACGTCGACCCGAAGGAAAACAACGGTTCGACCGTCGGCTCCAAGTGCGCCCTCGTGTACGGCCAAATGAACGAACCGCCGGGCGCCCGTGCTCGCGTGGCTCTGACCGGCCTGTCGATCGCGGAATACTTCCGCGACGAAGAAGGCAAGGACGTGCTGCTGTTCGTCGACAACATCTTCCGCTTCACCCAAGCCGGTTCGGAGGTGTCGGCTCTGCTGGGTCGTATGCCGTCGGCCGTGGGCTATCAGCCGACGCTGGCGACCGAAATGGGTAACCTGCAAGAGCGCATCACCTCGACCAAGAAGGGCTCGATCACCTCGGTTCAGGCCATCTACGTGCCGGCCGACGACCTGACCGACCCGGCTCCGGCTGGTACCTTCGCCCACTTGGACGCCACGACCGTTCTGAACCGCGACATCGCGGCTCAGGCTATCTTCCCGGCCGTGGACCCGCTGGACTCGACCTCGCGTATCATGGACCCGCTGGTCATCGGTGAAGAACACTACACCGTTGCCCGTCGCGTTCAGGAAATCCTGCAACAGTACAAGGCGCTGAAGGACATCATCGCCATCCTGGGCATGGACGAACTGTCGGAAGACGACAAGCTGGTCGTGGCTCGCGCTCGTAAGATCCAGCGCTTCCTGTCGCAGCCGTTCCACGTGGCCGAGCAGTTCACGAACACCCCGGGTGCTTTCGTTGAACTGAAGGACACCATCCGTTCGTTCAAGGCGATCTGCGACGGCGAATACGACCACCTGCCGGAAGCCGCCTTCTACATGGTTGGCCCGATCGAGGAAGTGGTCGCCAAGGCCGAGAAGATGGCTGCCGAGGCCTAATCCATGACCGGCAAGCTGAACTTCTCCCTCGTCGCCCCGGAACGCGAAATCTTCGCGGGCCAGGTCGATCAGGTCGACGCGCCGGGTGTCGAGGGCGACTTCGGCGTCCTGCCGGGCCACGCCCCGTTCATGACCACGCTGCGTGAAGGCGTGATCACGATCTACGAAGGCAACGCCCGCCGTCGCTTCGACGTCAAAGGCGGTTTCGCCGACGTCAACGCCGAGGGTCTGACGATCCTCGCCGAAGAGGCTTCGGAAATCGTCGCCTAAGGCACGATCCGGACTGAAATAGAAAAGGCCCCCGTCATCGCTGACGGGGGCCTTTTTCTTTGAAATCTAAGGGGATCAGCGGGCGAGATGCTGGAAGGCCGCGACCACGCCCTCATAGGCTTCGCGCTTGAACGGCACGATCAGGTCCAGCGCTTCGTGCAGATCACCCCAGCGCCATTCCTCGAACTCGACCTCGTCGTCGGCGAACAGGTCGATCTCGCTCTCTGGCCCGGTCATGCGGAAGGCGAACCACATCTGGCGCTGGCCCTTGAAGCCGCGCCAGGCCTTGGGGCCCTGTGCAGAGTCCGGAAAGTCGTAATAGACCCAGGTCTCGGTGCGGGCGAGGAAGTCGGCGCTGGTGACGCCTGTCTCTTCCTTGAGTTCGCGCCGGGCCGCCGCTTCGAGGTCTTCGCCGTCGTCAACGCCGCCTTGCGGGAACTGCCAGTTGTAGGGGCCGGGGGTGTGGGCTCGACGCCCCAGCCAAACCTGACCGGCGTCGTTGAACAGGACCACCCCGACATTGGGGCGGTAATCTCGGGGATCACGCATCATGGGGTCACGCTAACGCGCATCGCACGGCAGTGCTATACGTAACGGCCCCTTAAACACAGGCGGCCTATGCTTTGGGTCATGCATAGACGCGCAATCCTATTGGCTGCTGGCGGACTGATGGCCGCCGCCTTTCCCGCCCAGGCCCGTTCCGAGAAGAAGAGCGCGCCCGCGGGCGGAAACCTTCAGATGGCGCTGGCAACGGCCACGGTCCTGCGTCCGCAGGGGCGTCGGGCCATCATGTCGGTCGAAAGCACATTGATGATCGCGGACGGTTCGCTGATGGAACGCGCACAGCTTTCCAAGCCGCGCCTGAATGCCGCGTTCAACGAAGCCGTACGGGTAGAGGCCAGCCGTATGCTGCCGGACGCTGTGCCCGATTTAAACGCACTAACCCGCGCTCTTCAGCGAGCGACGGACCGTGTTCTCGGCCGATCCGGTGCTCGCGTCCTCTTGGGCACGGTGATGGTGATCTAGAGCGATCAGTCCTTGGTCGGATCGGGGCGGCTGGCGTCGCCATAGGTGAGGGCGAGGAAGACGTCCTCCAGATCCGGATCCTCGGTCGAGATGTCGCGGATGGAAATCCCCGCCCCGCGAACCGCCGCCAGCACATGCTCCACGCTGGACTGGCCCGTGCGATAGGTCACGGCAAAGGCACCGTTGGCGCGGGGCGAAACGGTAAAGCCGTTCAGGTCAGGCAGGGCCTCGATCGGGGTTTCCGGCACCACCACCACATTGCGGGTGTCCAGACGGCGCAGCAGTTGCTGGGTCGGCTCGCAGGTGACCACCTCGCCACGGTTGACGATGGCGATGGTGTCGCAAAGTTCCTGAGCTTCTTCGAGGTAGTGGGTCGTCAGGATGACCGTGACGCCTTCCTCGTTGATCTTGCGGACATAGTCCCAAAGCTGGCGACGCAGTTCGACGTCAACGCCCGCCGTCGGCTCATCGAGGATCAGCACGGGCGGATTGTGAACCAGCGCCTTGGCCACCATCAGGCGGCGCTTCATGCCGCCCGACAGTTGGCGCACATAGGCATTGGCCTTGTCCGACAAGCCAAGAGCAGCCAGCAACTCGTCCGAGCGGCGCTCGTTGGCGGGAACGCCATAAAAGCCCGCCTGCACCTCAAGGCTTTCGCGCGGGGTGAAGAAGACATCGGCGACGATTTCTTGCGGCACCACGCCCAGAGCCGAACGGGCGTCGCGCGCTTCGGTATCGATGTCGCGGTCCCAGATTTTGACCGTGCCCTCGGACTTGTTGACCACACCGGCGATGATGTTGATCAGCGTCGATTTGCCCGCACCATTGGGGCCCAGCAGGCCGAACATCGAGCCGCGCTTGACCGTCAGGTCCACGCCGCGAAGGGCCACCTTGGCCGGTGCCTTGCCATTGCCTTTGTAGGTCTTTTTCAGGCCGCGAACTTCGATGGCGTTGTCGGGCAGGGCAGGCGTTGCGGTCATGCGGGAGGGCTTTGACTGAAAGAGTGAGGTTCGACCCGATAGGTAGGCACGAACGGGCCTCTAGCCAAGCCGTCAAACCATAAAAACCCTCTGACAAGGATGCTTGACATATGTGCGGAGTGTCATGTAAAGCGTCATTGACATTAAGACAAGCGAAGTGGACATATTGATATGACCGTCTCGACCATCACCGAAACGACCTCGACCAAACGCCCGCTGCGCCTAAGGATCATCGGCCTGACGGCGCTGGGCTTTTGCGTGATCGGATATGCGGGCTTTGCCGCAGCCTTCTTTGCGCTCAAGGCCGGCTACATCACCACGGCAACGTGCTTTGCCATTGCGGGCGTGTTTGGCGTGATGGGCGAGGCCGGCCTTTGGGTGGGGGCGGCCTGTCTGGGGCTGGGCATCTATACCCGTCGCCGCGAGAAGTTTGCGCGTTGGGGCGCGCGCCTGAAATCGCTCTTTGGTCGAGCAAGCTGACGGCCTGAACCGCGCGCATGTTCAAAAAGCGCGGCTATTGTCGATGGTTTGACCTCGCGGCGGTGTGCGCTTAGGAAGACGCAACCGCCTTCCCGAGGATACATCATGCCGCCGCGCCACTCTGACGCCATCGTCCCCCAAGCTGAAGAAATTCTGGTCACGCAAAAGCGCGTCGCCTGCGATGGTGGCGGCGGCGCTCTGGGCCACCCGCTGGTCTATATGGAAATGGGTGAGGACAACGAGGTCGAGTGCAAATACTGCGACCGTCGCTTCGTCCTGTCGGCCAACCACCACGACGAGAGCGAATATCTGGACCCGGCTGCCCGTCCGCCGGAAGCCCACTGACTTCGGTCATCTTCACGCCCGTCAAACGATAGGTTGAGTATGCGTTTTCTCCACACCATGGTCCGCGTTAAGGACCTCGATGCTTCGCTTCACTTCTATTGCGATCTGCTGGGTCTGGTTCAGACCCGCCGCATGGACAGCGAAGAGGGCCGTTTCTCCCTGATCTATCTGGCCGCGCCGGAAGACGAGGCCCGCGCCCGTGCCGAGAAGCAGCCGGAAATCGAGCTGACCTATAACTGGGACACCGAGGACTACACCGGTGGCCGCAACTTCGGTCACCTGGCCTTCGAGGTCGACGACATCTATGCCGCCTGTGAAAAGCTGGCTGCGGGTGGCGTGACGATCAATCGTCCGCCGCGCGATGGCTGGATGGCCTTTGTCCGTTCGCCGGACGGCATCTCGATCGAGCTGCTGCAAAAGGGCGAGCGCAAGGCTCCGGCGGAACCGTGGGCCTCGATGGCCAATACGGGCAGCTGGTAATGACCATGGCGCGTGCTGATCACCGCAAGCCCGTCGTGGCGACTGTATTGGTCGCCGCCCTGCTTGGCCTGTCGGCATGCGCCTCGGTCACCGAGACCAATCCGGCCCGTACCGCCACCGACATGCTGCTGGTCAACCGTGCCGCAGAGCGGGCGGTCGAGGGTCTGACTCTGCCGATCCCGCAAGGGGCGCGGGTCTATGTCGACGAGACCTATTTCGTCGCGGAAAACTCCCGCTATGCCCTGAGCGCGATCCGCGCCGCTCTGTCGGAAGCCGGCTATGCTCTGGTGCGCGAGCGCGGCGAGTCCGATGCGGTGTTTGAAGTGCGCGCCACGGCCCTTTCGCTGGAACAGATGCGCCGCGTCTTCGGTATTCCGGACATGCGGGTGCCGATCAACGAGGCGCTGAACGTCGTCTCCCTGCCGGAAGTGTCGCTGTATTCGAACCGCGACCGCATGGGCGTGGCCGAGTTTTCGGGGTTTATCTACGACACCCGTACCGGCCTGCCGCTGGGCGCGGTGACGCCGATGATCGGCCAGTACAAGATCCGCAGCCACAAGGCCTTGATGATGATTACCTGGGGCCAACAGCTGGCCCAGCCAGGTGAGCGCGATCCGGGTTCCAGCTGGCGCGAGTTCTGATTTCCGTTAGGTAAGATTGCCCGTTTTTGCTCAAGACAGAGGCCTGCGCCCATGTTAGGGCACAGGTGAGCATAAGCCGCTGTCGATCCCTTAGCCGCAGAGCTGCCCTTGTCGTTTTTCCATGCCGGTCCTGCGCCCAAAGGCAGCGGTCTCCGTTCGGGAGCCCTGCGTGATGGCCTGCACCTGACGCCGGGGATGAAGGTCGGCCTTTTCGGCGGCTCGTTTAATCCTGCACACGATGGGCACGCCCACGTCGCCGAGACGGCCATGCGCCGCCTTGGGTTGGACCGTGTGGTGTGGCTGGTCTCGCCGCAAAACCCGCTGAAATCGAGCCATGAGATGGCCACGCTGGCAGAGCGGATGGCCTCGGCGCGCGAAGTGGCTGAAACGGTTGGCCCGAACATGATTGTTTCGGACGTCGAGACCCGTATCGGCACCCAATGGACCATCGACACGCTTAGAACTTTGGTCGCCCGTCACCCGGGGGTGAAGTTCGTCTGGTTGATGGGCTCCGACAACCTTGCCGGCTTCCATCGCTGGCGGGGGTGGACGGACATCATGCGCCTGATGCCGATGGCGGTCATCGCCCGCCCCGGAAGCCTGCTGGACAGCCGTTCTGCGCCTGCCGCGGTAAGGTTCGGGCGCAACCGGATTCCGTCTAACGAGGCGGGGCTTCTGCCCAGTCTCGAGGCCCCGGCGTGGACCTATCTGGTGGCCCCTTTGAATCCCCGTTCCTCGACCGCAATCCGTGCCGCCCGCAAGCGTTCGATGCAGGACGGGTGACGTTATCCTCAGGCCGTGCTATAGTGGGGCTTTGGTAAACCCTATTGGAGCCCTCCGCTGAGCCCCCAATCCGCGCACGATGTGCACGACGTCACTGCCCAATCGGCAGAGCGTGATACAGACGCCCTCGATCCCCTCCATTCGGACGCGGGCGAGTTTGACGACGAGTCCTACGAGGATGACGCTGGCGATCGCCAGCCGCTGCCGACCGGTGCAACCGAGTTGGAAAACGCCATCCTTGCCAAACTTGATTTCGACAAGGCACAGGACATCGTCCTGATCGACCTGCGTGGCAAGAGCCCGATGTCCGACGCCATGATCGTGGCTTCGGGCCGCTCGCACCGTCACGTCGGTGCACTGGCCGACCACCTTCTGCGCCTGTTCAAGGACCACGGTCTGGGCAAGGTGAAGGTCGAAGGCCTGCCGCACTGTGACTGGGTGCTGCTGGATGCCGGTGACGTCATCGTCCACCTGTTCCGTCCGGAAGTCCGCACCTTCTACAACATCGAGAAGATCTGGGCTGTCGACAGCGCGCACCGTGGCGCTGGCCGCAACTGATCTGACCGAGACGACACGCCATGAAGCTGGCCATTGCCGCCATCGGCAAGCCGGGCCGTGGGCCCGAAGCCACTCTGGCTGATGACTATGCCCGGCGGGCGACCCTTGCGGGTCGTCCGCTGGGGCTAGGCCCCCTCGAACTCATCGACCTTGAACCGCGCAAATCGGGCAAGGGACCGGAAGCCGAGCTTTTGCTGGCCGCCGCCGAGGGCGCGCACCTGATTGCCTGTGACGAACGCGGCAAGGCCTATTCCAGTCGCGCCTTTGCCGAGCACATCGGCAATCTGCGCGATCAGGGCGAACGCAAGCTGGTGTTTGTGATCGGCGGTGCCGATGGGCTGGACCCGCGCGTGCGCGAGGTGGCCCGCTCGACCCTTGCCTTTGGCCCCCAGACATGGCCGCATGCCCTTGCACGCGCCATGTTGGCGGAACAGGTCTATAGGGCCGTGACGATCCTGGCCGGATCACCTTATCATCGGGACTGATGAAACGATCCATCCTCCTCATTTCGGCGACGACGAGTGCGCTTCTGCTGGCGACAGCAGGGGTGGCCTATAGCCAGCGTCAGCCCAAGAGCGAGGAACTGGCCCGACTGACGGCGGAATACCGCGACGAGATGGCCCGAGCCCGACGTCTGCGTGCCGAGGCGGCGCAGGCGGCAGAGGATCTGGTCAAGCTGGATGAACAACTGGCCCAGTTGCGCGGCGAGGAAGCCGCCGACGACCTGCAGATGCAGGCCCAGCGCGAACGCCTGAAGGAACTGGGCGAACGCGAGGCGCGGCTGCTGACCCAGATGTCGCGCGAAGGGGCCGCACAGGGGCGCCTGTTATCGGCCCTGCAGATGATGTCGCGCAAACCGCCGCCACCCCTGCTGGTTCCGGCGGATCGGGCGCGGGATACGGTGCGTGCCAATATCATGATCCGCGCCATGACGCCGGAAATCCAGAAGCGCACCCAAAGCCTTGTCGCGCGACAGGAAGAGATCAACCGCATCCGCCGCCTTGCGGCCATGTCGAGCGAGCGCCTGTTTACAGTCGAAAGCGCCCAGAACCAGCGCCGCGCCGAGATCGAGAACCTGACGGCCCGCAAGACGGCCCTGCGTGCGGTGCTGCGGGCCGAAGCGGCCCGCGCTGAACGCGCGACCGAGGCGTTGGAGAAACGCATCCGCGAGGTGGGCGGTGCCCTGCCACAACTCGACAGCCGCGCCAGCGAGCCGGTGTCATCCAATCCCGCAGGACGTGACCGCCTGTCCCGTCCGGTCACGGGCCTTCCGTCCCAGACCTATGGCGGGGGCTCGGTGGGCTGGCGCTGGCATGCCTCGGACACCAATGTGACCGCTCCGGCGGCAGGGCGTGTGCTGTTTGCGGGGCGGATGAAGGAGTGGGGCGATATCGTCATCCTCGATCTCGGACCGGGTTGGCGTGCCGTGCTGGCGGGCATGGACTCCACACAGGTCGAGGTCGGCCAGCGCGTGGCCGAGGGGCAGGTGCTGGGTCGTACCGGCGAGGACGGCGAGGCCTATTTCGAACTGAGGCGCGGCGAGCGCCCGATCGATCCGGCCCCGTGGTTGCAATAGTTTGACGACGGATGATCGCCCAAAAGGAAAAAATCCTTGTGGGACTGATTGTATAAGCCGCAACAGCACGTCAGGATTGCGTGAGTTTATCGATCGCCGGACGTGGCGATCGCAGGAAAGAACTAAAGATGCGTAAGCTGCTTCTTGTTGGTTGTGCGGCTCTGATCCTCGGGGGGTCGGCTGCGGCTGTGGCCAGCCAGACCCCGCGGAACGAGACCTTCCGTATGCTGGAACTGTTCGGCGACGTGCTGGGCATTGTCGAGCAGGTCTATGTGGTTCCGGTCGACAACAAGAAGCTGATCGAAGCGGCGCTGTCGGGCATGATGACGGCGCTGGATCCGCACTCCAACTATCTGGCCCCCAAGGCCTATGGCGACCTGCGCGAACGCACCGAGGGCCAGTATTCGGGCGTCGGCCTGACCATTTCGGCGGACGGTGCGCTGATCAAGGTCGTCTCGCCGATGGACGAAAGCCCCGCTGCCCGCGCCGGTGTGCGCGCCGGTGATGTCATCAGCGCTATCGGCGGCCAAAGCACCGCCGGCATGACCGTCAGCGACGTGTCGGAAAAGCTGCGCGGCGCGGCTGGGACCTCGGTCAAGGTCACCTTCCTGCGCGACGGCGAAGACCCGCTTGAGGTCGAGCTGACCCGCGAAGTGATCAAGGTGGATTCCGTTACGGGCCGTCTGGAAGGCGATTACGGCTATCTGCGCGTCTCGACCTTCAACGAGAACACGGGCCGCGAACTGACCGAAACCATCGAGCGCCTGAAGCGCGAGAAGCCGGGCATCAAGGGCTTTGTCCTTGATCTGCGCAACAATGGCGGCGGTCTGCTGAATGCGGCCGTGGCCGTTTCGGACGCCTTCCTCGAGCGCGGCGAAATCGTCAGCCAGCGCGGTCGCAAGCCCGAGAATATCGAGCGCTGGTCGGCCAAGCCGGGTGATCTGACGGGCGGCCTGCCGCTGGTGGTGCTGATCAACTATGGCTCGGCCTCGGCGTCGGAAATCGTGGCCGGTGCCCTGAAGGATCAGGAGCGGGCGACGATCGTGGGTCTGACCTCCTTCGGCAAGGGCTCGGTCCAGACGGTTATCCCGCTGCGTGGCGGTCAGGACGGGGCAATTTCGATCACCACGGCGCGCTACTACACGCCGTCGGGGCGCTCCATCCAGAAGATCGGCATCGAGCCGGACCTCGAGGTAGCCCGCAGCGCCGCCGAGGCCCGCGTCATCGCCCGCTCCAGCTTCGTCTATTCCGAAGCGGCCTATGCAACGGCACTGGATTCCTCGATCGGTGCCGAGCGCCGCGGTCCGCACCAGGCGCACGAAGCGCCGGGCGAGGATTTCGACAAGGACGTCGATTATCAGCTTCAACGCGCGCTGGACGTGCTGAAGGTTGGCGGTGACCTCAGCCGCCTACCGGCACCGCCGCAAGGCATTGTGATCGCCGGTGCGGAATCCGAGGCCAAGGCCGAAGAGACGACGGATTGATAAAATCCGCCATCGTGGTGAACAGGCGTTAGGGTTTCTTAACCCCGACATGGCTTGATCAATGCTGAAGGTTGCCGTTCTGCGGCAGCAAACCCCCACTGTTGATCGAGCATTCCTGTGACCATGTTCGCCAAGCGACAATCGGTGCTGGCCGCTCAGGCGGGTAGCCCGCCACATTCCCGCAAAGAGCGCCTGATGGCTTCTCTCAAAGCCCGTCCACAGATCGTGGTCGGTGCTGCAGGTCTGTGCCTCTTGGGGCTGGTGGGCACGGGCGTGGCTGTTCTCGGCGACCCTATGGCGGGATTGCCGACGGCAGAGGCCCGCCTGTCGCAACGCACGCCCGCCGTCGACGCTGTCAGCGGCGAGGAAGCGTTCGAGTTCGGCGGTCTGGAATTCTATCAGGACCTTGAAAGTCAGGGTCTGGACGGTGAGGGGGCTGCCGGTTTCGGTGACGCCCTGATTACGTTGCCTGACGGAGCCAATGTTTCGACGACCGGAACCTTCTCCGCGCCGGTCCGACAGCCCGACCCCTTGCCCGCCGCGCCGATTGCAGGCCTGCATCAGCCGGGGCCGGACGGGCCGCTGCCGCGCATTGCGACCGATGGCCGCGTTCCGGCACAGGCCTATGCCCGTCCGTTCCGTTCCAACGGCAAGCCCGCTGTCGCCTTGGTGGTCGGGGGGCTGGGCCTGAACGCGGTGACGACCCGCGCCGCGATCGAACGCCTGCCACCGGAAGTGACGCTGAGCTTCGTTCCCTATGCCGAGGGATTGCAGCGCTGGATCGACATGGCCCGGTCCTATGGGCATGAGGTGCTGATCGAGCTGCCGATGGAGCCGACCGGCTATCCGGACAATGATCCCGGCCCCTATACGCTTCTGGCCAACAGCAATGCCGACGATGTTTCGGTCAAGCTGGATTGGCTGCTGTCGCGGGCTGTCGGCTATTATGGCGTGACCAACTATCTCGGTGACCGCTTCATGACGTCCGACGCAGCGGTGACCTCGGTGATGAGCCAGCTTCGCCAGCGCGGTCTGGCCTTTGTTGATGACGGCACCTTCAGCCGCCGCAGCGGGGCCTTTGCCCGCGCGACCGCCGACCGCGTGATCGACGAAGAACAGTCCCCGACCGCCATCCTGCGCCAGCTTCACGCCCTCGAAGTTCAAGCCAAGACCGACGGGGCCGCCATGGGTTCGGGCTTCTGCTATCCGGTCACGGTTGAAGTTGCTGCCCGCTGGATTGCCGGACTGAACGAGCGGGGCCTCCAACTGGCTCCGGCCTCTGCGATGCAGCGCCGCGCCCGCGCCTGACGCGTCGCTCAGCTTTCTGAACAAATGAAAACGCCCGCCTTTTTCGAGACGGGCGTTTCTTTATGTCTGATGACTTAGGCGGCCTGTGTGTTGTTCACCGCCAGCCGCACCGGATTGTCATGGCCGTCCAGTTTGAAGCGCATGACCTGTTGGTTCAGGCCATAGGCTTCCTGCGCCAGTTGGCGGGCGGCTGCGGTAGCTTCTTCGGTCATGGCGGCGTTCTGCTGGGTGATGTCGTCCATCTCGCTCATGGCGCGACGCACGCGGTCGAGGGCCTCGGCCTGTTCCTGCGCCGACTGGGCGATGCTGCCGGCCAGACCGTCAACAGCCACGACCTTGGCCCCGATCCGCTCCAGTGCTTCGCCGGTCTTTTCGACCAGATCGACACCGCGCGAGACGTGGGCCGAGGAGGTGGAGATCAGGCCGCGGATTTCGCCCGACGCTGCCGCCGAACGCTGGGCCAGCGCCCGCACTTCCTGCGCCACGACCGAGAAGCCGCGACCGGCATCGCCCGCGCGGGCGGCCTCGACGCTGGCGTTCAGGGCCAGCAGGTTGGTCTGGAAGGCGATTTCGTCGATCAGGCTGGTAAAGCGGGCGATCTCTTTCGAGGACTCGGCGATGGCGTGAATGGCCTGAACCGCGTCGGCGACGATGCTGGTCGTGTCCTGAACATCGGCGCGGGCTTCGGCCACGGCTTCGGCGGTCTGGCGGGCACCGTCGGCAGAGGTGGCGACCTGTTGGGCGATGGCGTCCGCTTCGTTGACGGTGCGCTCGAGGTTGGCGGCCTGACGCTCGGTGCGGGTGGCGAGGTCTTCCGAGGCGACGGCCAGCTGGCTGGAGCCTGCACTCAGGCTTTCGACGCTGTCGGCCACGGCGCGGACAGCGGTCCGCAGGGCGCGGGTCGCGGCGTGGAAGTCGTGTTGCAGCGAGCGGTATTCTTCGGGGAAGGTCGAAGAGATGGTGGTCGACAGGTCGTTCTCGGCCAAGGCGTGCAGGGCTTGGCCGAGCGCCTTCACCACTTCCGACTGGCGGGCCTCGGCGTCGGCGTGGGCCTGCTGGGCGCGCTTGCGGGCTTCATCCAGCGTTTCCAGATAGATGCTGATCGCCATGTCCATGTCCAGCATGACGCGCTGGCCCAGTTCGGCGATGGCCTCGGCGGTGACGCGGTCGTGCGCCTTCTTGTTGGCGAACAGCTTACGCGGGCGCTCGATAATGGCGCGGGTCAGCTGGGCCAGAATGACGCTGTAGCCGCCGATGTACCAGCGCGGCTCCAGACCGATACGGGCGTGCACGCGACCAATGGCACGCACCGAGTTCGCATATTCGTAGTCGGTGCGACCTTCGATGATCGCATTCCAGTGGCTCTGCTGCGCTGAATGGGCCGCCGAGATATGGGCTTCGTCGCGGAAGAAGCGGGCCGTTTCCGGCTCCATCCGTACCCGGTCATAAAAGGCGTCCAGCGCACCGGGCAGGGCGCTTCGGATAACCGACGACATGGCCTTGTAGCTGGCAGACGCCTCACCCAGACCCATGAAACGGATACGGTGTTCCAACGCATCAAGCGACATACGCTAATCCCACTTCCACCCACATGACCGGAACTAGGGTTCCGGCGCACTATTGACCTTTAGTGTGTCCATAAGTGGTGAAACCGAACGGTTCCTTAATCTGGATCAAAGATTTAGGGGGTAGTCAGGAAATCATATAAGGACTTCTTTATATGATCATTGCTCTATAGGCCTAGGCGCGGTATAGGGCAGACCAACAGAACTGCCGTTCCATGCCACTTCGCCTGCGGGCGCATGACATAAGAGACCCCTCCGCATGACCGATTATATCGTTCGCGACATCTCGCTTGCCGACTTCGGCAACAAGGAAATCGCCATCGCCGAAACCGAAATGCCGGGCCTGATGGCGCTGCGTGCGGAATATGGCTCGTCGCAGCCGCTGAAGGGCGCACGTATCGCCGGCTCGCTGCACATGACCATCCAGACTGCCGTGCTGATCCAGACGCTGGAAGCTCTGGGTGCCGAAGTGCGCTGGGCCTCGTGCAACATCTTCTCGACGCAGGACCACGCCGCAGCCGCGATCGCGGCCAACGGCACGCCGGTCTTCGCCCTCAAGGGTGAAACCCTCGAAGAGTACTGGGACTATGCCCACAAGATCTTCGAATGGGCTGACGGCGGCTATCCGAACCTGATCCTCGACGACGGTGGCGACGCCACCCTGCTGTGCGTGCTTGGCCCGAAGGCCGAGAAGGACCCGTCGGTCCTGTCGAACCCGCAGAACGAAGAAGAAGAAGCCCTCTTCAAGGTCATGAAGCGCTATCTGGCCGAAAAGCCGGGCTTCTACTCGGCCATCCGTGACGCCATCGGCGGCGTGTCGGAAGAAACCACCACCGGCGTGCACCGTCTGTACCAGATGGCAGAGCGCGGCGAACTGCCGTTCCCGGCCATCAACGTCAACGACAGCGTCACCAAGTCGAAGTTCGACAACCTGTACGGCTGCCGTGAATCGCTGGTCGACGCGATCCGTCGCGGCACCGACGTCATGCTGTCGGGCAAAGTCGCAGTCGTTTGCGGCTACGGCGACGTGGGCAAGGGCTCGGCCGCTTCGCTGCGCAATGGCGGTGCCCGCGTGATCGTCACCGAAATCGACCCGATCTGCGCCCTGCAGGCCGCGATGGAAGGTTACGAGGTCCAGACGCTGGAAGACGTCGCTGACAAGGCCGACATCTTCGTCACCACCACCGGCAACAAGGACGTGATCCGTCTCGAGCACATGCGCGAGATGAAGAACAACGCCATCGTCTGCAACATCGGCCACTTCGACTCGGAAATTCAGGTCGCTGCCCTGAAGAACCTGAAGTGGGACGAGATCAAGCCGCAGGTCCACCACGTCGAATTCCCGGACGGCAAGAAGATCATCCTGCTGTCGGAAGGCCGTCTGGTGAACCTCGGCAACGCGACCGGCCACCCGTCGTTCGTGATGTCGGCCTCGTTCACCAACCAGACGCTGGCCCAGATCGAACTGTGGACCAACGCCTCGAAGTACGAGAACGCCGTCTACACCCTGCCCAAGCACCTCGACGAGAAGGTCGCCTTCCTGCACCTGGCCAAGCTGGGTGCCAAGCTGACCAAGCTCAACGAAGAGCAGGCCAAATACATCAACGTGCCGGTCGAAGGCCCGTTCAAGCCGGAACACTACCGCTACTAAGACGCGGGTCCGGTTCTCGGAAAACGAAGAAGGGTCGGTGGAAACACCGACCCTTTTTTGTGGCTTAAACCTGAAACTCGGCGGCCAGATCGTCGAAATTCCGGCCCATCAGTCCCGTCTCGAAATCCATGAAGATGTCGATCAGTTCGTCGACCTGAACGGGCGGGCTGTTGGCGTTGAAACGGAAGCGCCAGAAGCTGACGATGTGCTGGATGGCACCCAGCTGGTCGCCCAGCTTGCTGAACAGGTGTGGCGCTTCCAGCAGGAAGTCGCGGAAGGCGAGGGGATCGCCCCGCTGGGTCAGGCCCGCATAGGCGTGGTCATAGTATTTCAGCGTCTGGCTGACCTTGTCGCAGGTCTGCATGATATTGCTGCGAAGCACGCCCCTGCCGCGCTTGATGTATTCGCGCGAGGGGGCATCGACGGGACCCCACGGGTTCACCGTGGCCACTTCGTCGGCGACCTTGACGATCTCGTGGGTCAGGCTGTTCAGGCACCATTTGTAATAGAGGAAGCCCTTCCAGCAGAAGACGCCCTCCTGATACTGCTCCGGCTCCAGCCGCAGCGTCATCCGAAGCGCTTCCAGACGGTCGCTCGGTGTGTTGGACAGGATCTTGCTGGCCATGCGGGCGGATGATCCGGTGGCATCGACATTGGCACCGATACTGAGGGTCACCAGAGGCTCGATCTCGCGCTCGACAAAGGCCGACATGCGCTCGAGGTCGGCTTCGGAAATCGCAAAATAGCAGGGGGCCGCATCCACCCCGCCGCGCCGCAGCTGCTCGCGCAGCAGGAAGGGATCGAGCGACGGCAGCTGATCCATCAGGCGCAGGGTGCGGATGTCGGGGTGCTCTGCCGGAAGGCCGAAGGCTTCCAGCATCACGCGCTCGAACCCGATCTGGTTCACAAAGACAAAGCGCCCGCCCGTCTTCAGATCGGTCGTGTCGATCGGCAGAACCAGCTTGGTGGCGACCTGGCGGCGACCGGGGAAGGAGTCGGTCTCGTTGCGGCGCAGCCGGTGTTTGATGATCAGCGACGTATTCAGCGACGGCGTCAGGAACATGGGCTTTTCGGCCCACTCGTCGGTATGGCCGTGATCATCGGCGACCTTGAGCAGGTTAAGCACGCGGGCCGTGGAGGCCGAACGGCGCAGGTGTTCCAGATTTCGAATAGCGCGGTCTGACATGGCGACCTTATGCCAGCGGATTTATGACCAAGGGCTTATCTGCCTTGATGATCTTAAGCTTAAAACAAATAGGGCCGCCCCTTCGGGCGGCCCTCAGTTCGGGGAAGAAGAGGTAGTTAGAAGGTGGTCGAAACCGACAGCCACAGACGGCGCGGCTCCTGATTGTTGGCATATTCGGCGGCATAGGCGACCGGAGTGCCATAGGGGACCAGACGCACGAAGTCCTTGTCGAACAGGTTGTAGATGGCGGCATTGAAGGTCACGCGGTCATTCAGGTCGAACGAGCCGCCGATGTGGAACAGCTCATAGGCCTTCAGCTCGCCGATCTCGCCGGCAATGGCGCGGTCCTCGCGCCAGCGCTCCGAGCGGTATTCACCGCGCACCCATGCGGACAGGCGATCAGAGGCGCGCCAGCGCAGCTGGGCATTGATCATGTGCTCGGGCGTGTCGGTCAGGGGATTGCCCTTGGACAGGCCGGTCTTCTGCTCGCTGTCGGTGTAGGTGTAGTTGCCGCTGAGGGTCCACTGGTCGTTGAAGCGATAGCGGGCATTGGCCTCAAGGCCTTGGGTCACGGCCTCGTCCACGTTCACGCTCTGGCCGAAGGTGGCGAAGCTGGACCAATAGCCCACGTCCACGCAGCCGGTCTTGCTGTAGTTGCCCGCGGCATAGTCAGCCGCCGAGACATTGTACGAGCAGTTGGCGACGGGCGTGCCGCTGGCGATCTTGTCCGAGAAGTCGTTGCGGAACAGGGTCGCGCTGGCGCGCAGCTTGTGGCCGGCATCGTAATAGACGCCGAACTCATAGGCCGTGGCGGTTTCCGGTTTCAGGCTGGGCGTGCCGATCAGCGGCATGGTGCCCTGACGGCCAAAGCCGTTGATGCCGGGGGTCAGTTGCTCAAGGCGCGGGGTCTTATAGCCGCTGCTGACGCCGCCCTTGAGGGTCCAGACGTCATTGGCATTCCACACCAGATAGGCGCGCGGGCTGATGTGATCACCGAAGCTTGAGTGGTCGTCGTAACGGACGCCCAGCGTCAGGGCGAGATTGTCGCGCAGACGCCACTCGTCCTCGACGAACAGGGCCCATTGCTCGAAGGTGAAATTGCCGGTGGCCACGCCGTCGGTCATTTCGGCATCCATATACTGGCCGCCGACGGTGAAGGTGTGGTTGCGCCACTGGCTGTTCAGCTTGGTGTCGAACACGGTGGTGGTGGTCTCGAGCGTGCGCGGCTGGCCCGCATTGGCCACGGCGTTACGGCCCGTGATCGCGCCCGGAATAGTGCGGCCCAGCGTCTCGGTCTCGTTACGTGACAGGGTGCTTTCGATGGTGCCGAAGTTCAGGCGCCAGTTGTGCGCCAGCACCATCTGCTCGCGGTTGAACTCCAGATAGTCCATGTAGCCCGAGGCATTGGTCGCGGTATCCAGCGTGCCCATCTGGCCCTTGGCATTGTCGAACCACTGGCTGCTCTTGTCATAGTCGAGCCACAGGTCGTGGTCTGCCGACGGCGTCAGGCTGAGGCGGGCACCGAGGTTCCAGATCTCATAGGCAGTGGCGCTTCGGCCAAAGCCGGTGACATCGACTTCGTTGTTGTCGATGTCGCGGAACTTCAGGTTCGACTGTTCGCGCTCCGACCAGCTACCGCGCACGGCCAGACCCAGCAGGTCCTTGACCAGCGGGCCTGAGGCATAGCCGTTCACGCCCCAGAAATCGCCGAACTCTTCATCGCCTTGAAGGGTGTAGTTGGCCGAGGCCGAGCCGCCCCAGACATCGCCGACCTTGCGGGTGATGATGTTGACGACGCCGCCCATGGCGTCCGAGCCATAGAGGGTGGCCACCGGACCACGCACGACTTCGACACGTTCGATGGCCGAGACCGGCGGCATGAATCCGTTGGCGGTTTCGCCAAAGCCGTTCGGCGTGACGCTGCCCGAGGTGTTCTGGCGACGCCCATCGATGAGCACCAGCGTATAGTCCGAACCCATGCCGCGGATGTTGATCGTCTGGCCGCCGGTCTTGCCGACGCCGGCACCGGTATCGACGCCCTCGACATTGTTCAGCACCTCGGCGATCGAGGTGGCACGCAGTTCCTCGATGGCGGCGCGCGGCAGAACGCTGATGGAGGCCGGAGCCTGGGTCACGCGCTGTTCAAAGCCCGAGGCCGTCACCACCACGTCGGTGACGCGGGTGGTTTCCTGTACGTCCACGTCCTCGGCCTGAACCGCAGAGCCCATGAGGCCGAAGCCCAGAGCGGTAGCTGCCAGAAGTTGAGTGCGACGCGACGAACGGTGGAAGAACATAACGGCCCCTAATGTTGCGACCGCTTCTCAACAGCATCTGAGAACGATTTGCAACAGCAAACGCGAGACGTGGCAGCTTGTCGCAGCATCAACGGGAGACCGTCGAACCGACGTCACGCTGGCGCTCGGCCACGACGCGGCTTAGAAGGAGGCATGACACTGATCGATATTCTGATCCTTGCGGCGATCCTCGCGGTGACCATCACATTGGCGATGGGAATTTTTGGCCTCTATCGAAACAGCGACGATTCGCGAAACCGCTCCAACAAGCTGATGCGCCTGCGCGTCGTGCTTCAAGCAGTGGCGATTGTTCTTCTGGTGGTCGGTATGGCCATCAAGAAATCCCATCTGGCCTAGGTTCGAGACGAGTAGGAGGGGCGCGCATGGTCACGCTCAACAAGATCTACACCCGTACGGGTGACAAGGGCACGACCCGACTGGCAACGGGCGAGGAAGTCTCCAAGACTGGCCCCCGCGTTTCAGCTTACGGCACAGTAGACGAGCTGAATGCTGTCATCGGGGTAGCCCGTCTGCATAGCGGCCAGAACGACCGCATCGACGCCATGCTGGGCCGTATCCAGAACGAGCTGTTCGATCTGGGGGCCGATCTGGCCACGCCGCTTGATCCCGCGCCCAAGTGGGAAGCCCTGCGCATTGTCGCCTCGCAGGTCGAGCGACTGGAGCAGGAAATCGACTGGATGAACGAGAGCCTGAAACCGCTCGACAGCTTCATCCTGCCGGGGGGATCGGCCCTGTCCAGCCACCTGCATGTGGCCCGCACCGTCTGCCGTCGCGCCGAGCGCGACACAGTGGCGATGATCGAGGCGGGCGAGCAGATCAATCTGGAGGCGCTCAAATATCTGAACCGCCTGTCGGACCATCTGTTCGTGGCCGCCCGCCGCGCCAATGCCAACGGGGCCGACGATATCAAATGGGTGCCGGGCGCAACGCGCTAACCTGCCTCAGGACACGAAAAAGGGCTGCGACATCCAACGTGTCGCAGCCCTTTTTCTATGAACTCTAATCCGACGATCAGTCCTTGGTCAGGGCTTCGACGCGGGCGCGCTCGGCATCGGTCGCGGCCTGTTTGGCGCGGTTATAGGCCGCCAGCTGGGCTTCCTTGTCGACCAGATCCTTGTTCATGGCCGCCGAAGCCTCTGCACGGGATACGCCTTCGGCCCGTCCGGTTATGTCGGGGATGTAGATGGGCTGCGCGCAGATGCGCGTTTCCATGTCGTACCAGTGGCCTTTACGGCTGCAGGCGATTTCCGGATCAACCCAGACGCGCTGCAGGACAAACACGCCGATCAGGGCAAGGGCAAACACGCCTGCAAAAATGATCGACAACCGACGAAAGGTCAAAAAGCGCTTCATAACGGGACCTATAGATCAAAATTCAGCTATTGGAATGCCTGAACTTCACCCTAGGTTACGTTGACAGGCGCGGACTTACCGTCCAATCCCTCCCCAAACTTTCGACGATCAAGCGGATAGTCTCATGAAGATACTTGTCCCGGTGAAACGGGTGATCGACTCCAACGTGAAGGCTCGCGTCAAGGCGGACCAGACCGGCGTTGATCTGGCCAACGTTAAGATGAGCATGAACCCCTTCGACGAAATCGCCGTCGAAGAGGCCGTGCGCCTGAAGGAAGGCAAGGAACACCACGCTGCCGGCACCGCCAGCGAGATCGTTGTCGTTTCGATCGGCGTGACCCAAGCCCAAGAGACCATCCGTACGGCTCTGGCCATGGGTGCCGACCGCGGCATTCTGGTCCAGTCGGACGCCGACCTCGAGCCGCTGGCCGTCGCCAAGCTCCTCAAGGCTGTCGTCGATGAGGAAAAGCCGGACCTGATCCTGATGGGCAAGCAATCGATCGACGGCGACAACAACGCTGTCGGCCAGATGCTCGCCGCCCTGCTGGACTGGCCGCAAGCCACCTTCGCCGGCAAGCTGGTCATTGACGGCGGCAAGGCGACCGTGACCCGCGAAGTCGATGGCGGTCTGCAAACCGTTGCCGCCGAGCTTCCGGCCGTGGTCACCGTTGACCTGCGCCTGAACACCCCGCGCTACGCTTCGCTGCCGAACATCATGAAGGCGAAGAAGAAGGAAATCGTCACCAAGTCGGTCGCCGACTACGGTGTCGACGTGGCCGACCGTCTGAAGGTCCTCAAGGTTACCGAGCCGCCGAAGCGTTCGGCTGGTATCAAGGTGGCCGACGCCGCTGAACTGGTTGCTAAGCTCAAAGACGCAGGTGCTCTGTAATGGCTGTTCTCGTTATTGCTGACCACGACGGCTCGGCCGTCCGCGACACCACCCACAAGACCGTGACCGCCGCCAAGGCCATCTCGGGCGATGTGGACGTGCTGGTTCTGGGCAAGGGCGCGCAAGCTGTTGCCGACGCCGCTGCCAAGATCGACGGCGTGCGCAAGGTCCTGCTGGCCGAAGGTGAAGCCGTCTCGCACGGCCTGGCCGAAGCCGTAGAAGCCACCGTTGTGCCGCTGGCTGCCAACTATGACGCTATCCTCGTTCCGGCCAACACCGACGGCAAGAACTACGCCCCGCGTATCGCTGCCAAGCTGGATGTGGCCCCGATCTCGGACATCGTGGAAGTCGTCTCGGCTGACACCTTCGTCCGTCCGATCTACGCCGGTAACGCTCTCGAAACCGTCCAGACCTCGGACGCCAAGAAGGTGATCACCGTGCGCCCGACCGCATTCGCCGCGGCCGGTGAAGGTGGCTCGGCCTCGGTCGAGACCGTTGCCGCTGCCGAAGGTGCCAAGATCGCTTTCGTTTCGGAAGAAATGGTCAAGTCGGACCGTCCGGAACTGGGCGCTGCCAAGATCGTCGTCTCGGGCGGTCGCGCCCTAGGCTCGGCCGATGAGTTCAAGGCTGTCATCGAGCCGCTGGCCGACAAGCTGGGCGCCGCCGTCGGTGCCTCGCGCGCCGCGGTGGACGCTGGCTATGCCCCGAACGATTACCAAGTCGGTCAGACCGGCAAGGTCGTCGCGCCTCAGGTCTATATCGCTGTCGGTATCTCGGGCGCGATCCAGCACCTCGCCGGTATGAAGGACTCCAAGATCATCGTCGCCATCAACAAGGATGCCGACGCTCCGATCTTCCAAGTGGCCGACTTCGGCATCGTGGGCGACTATAAGACGGTCGTTCCGGAACTGATGGCCGCTCTGGGCTAAGAGCCCTCGGCTCTATCTATTGAAAGGTGCGTCGGAACTTCGGGTCCGGCGCGCTTTTTTCATGCCTGCGACCTGAGACGCGCCGGAAGCCTGTCCAGAACCTGCTGCGCCAATGCTTCGTCGCCGACATTGGCGGCCAGCGTCCAAGGCCCTGTGTTGAAGGTGAACATCAGGTTCACGGTGAGGGGGCCGGTCATGATCTCGACCGAGCGGATATCCTCGAACCGCACTGTACGAGCGAAGGTAACGCGATATTCGATGCCCTCGGCGGTGATCCGCAGGTGGGGGTTCATGCTGTTGCTGGCGACGCAGAGCCACCGCCACACGCCGCGTACGCCTGTAAACGTGGCATAGACGGGAACGACCGTTCTGCCGTCCGGCGAGGTAACAAGCGTGCCTTTCGGCCCGATCCTCGGCATGCGCCGGATGAGCTTGAAGGCAATCCAGACCGCTGCCGACCACATGGCAAGGTTCAGGATGACGAGCAGGATTGCGATAGCGATTTTCATGGGGTCCCCGTACCGACATGTCATCAACGGTTGGGCCGCAGCGGACGTTCCTGACCCGAGAGACGGCGGCAGGTCTTGGCGAACGCGCCGCCAGCGGCCAAACAGGGGTCATGAGCGCACGCATACCCGTCAAACTGACCCCCAAATCTTCCAAGGACGCTGTCGAGGGCTGGGATGTCGATCCTGATGGGCGTCCGGTCCTGAAGGTCCGCGTACGGGCGCAGCCGGTGGAGGGCGAGGCCAATGACGCCTTGGTTCGGTTGCTGGCCAAGGTGCTGGGCGTGCCGCGTCGTAACGTGAATTTGGCCCGCGGAAGCCAGTCCAGATTGAAGATGGTTGAGGTTACCGACCTGACTGACGAAGAAGTGCGCGAAAGATTGTCGAAAGACTGAATTCGGCCTTTACAGTCACGCCGGATGCCCCCTTGAATGACCGCCGTTGTCTGCCCGCAGACTGCGGGTGCGAGGGGGTTCGCCCATGTTTGTAAATCGTTTGCGGGGTCCCAGCCTCGCTATCCTGTCATGCGCCATGGGTGCGCTGATGCTGACGGCCTGCGCCACCACGGGGGAGGCGTCGTCCAACGCGAGCGCCAGTGCAGAGCCGGCCCGTTCGTCGCGGGCACTGGCACCGGGTCTGAACAGCGCGTCTGACCTCAATCCCTATCCGTCGACCTATGCGCCGCTGCCGCGTCAGGACATGGCAATTGTCGGTGCCACCGTTTTTGACGGTGCCGGTCGCAAGATTGAAAACGGCGTCGTGGTCGTGACCGACGGCCGTATCGCCGCCATCGGCGATGCCTCCACTCCGGTCCCGCAGGGGCACCAGATCGTGGATGGCCGTGGCCGCTTTGTCTCGCCCGGCGTGATCGACATTCACAGCCACCTTGGCGTCTATCCTTCGCCGGGTGTGCAGGGGATGAGCGACGGCAACGAAGCCACTAACCCCAATACCGCTCAGGTCTGGTCCGAACACTCGCTGTGGCCACAGGATCCGGGCTTTAACACCGCCCGTGCCGGTGGCGTGACTACGCTCCAGATCCTGCCCGGGTCGGCCAACCTGTTCGGCGGTCGCGGTGTGACTATCCGCAACGTTCCGGCCACCACCATGCAGGCCATGAAATTCCCCGACGCGCCCTATGGTCTGAAGATGGCCTGCGGTGAAAACCCGTCGCGCGTCTATGGCAGCCGCAACCAGTCGCCGGCCACCGGCATGGGCAATATGGCGGGCTACCGCGCCGCCTTCATCGCCGCGCAGGATTACCGCGACAAGTGGAACAAGTGGCGCGAAACGGGGCAGGGCACGCCGCCGACCCGTAACCTGCAGCTGGAAACCATTGCCGGTGTTCTGGACGGCTCCATTTTGGTCCAGAACCACTGCTACCGCGCCGATGAGATGGCGCTGATGATGGATCTGGCCGAGGAGTTCGGCTTCAAGATCACCACCTTCCACCACGCCATCGAGGCCTACAAAATGGCCCCGCAACTGGCCGCCAAGGGCATCTGCGCGGGCATGTGGACCGGCTGGTGGGGCTTCAAGATGGAAGCTCTGGACGGGATCGAGGAAAACGCCGCCATCGTCGATGCGGCCCAAGGCTCCTGTGCTGTCATCCACTCCGATGATCAGGAACTGACCCAGCGCCTCAATCAGGAGGCCGCCGCCTCGCTGTCGGCCGGTCGCCGTGCAGGCCTGAACATTCCCGAAGAGCGCGCGATCAGCTGGTTCACCCTGAACGCGGCCCGCGCCATTGGCATCGACAAGGAAACCGGATCGCTTGAAGTCGGCAAGCGCGCCGACGTCGTGATCTGGAGCGCCAATCCGCTGTCCGTCTATGCCCGCGCCGATCAGGTCTTTATCGACGGCGCACTGACCTATGACCGTAGTAATCCGGCCTATCAGCCGGTGTCCGATTTCGAACTCGGCCAACCGGGCTTTGCCCGTCCGGCAGCCGGCGTCGCACAGGGAGCCCGCTGATCATGCGTATGAAATCTCTTCTCGCAGCAGCGGCTGCGACCCTGCTGTGCGCAGCTCCGGCCCTGGCACAGGATGTCGCCATCGTGGGCGGCAAGGTTCTGACCGGCACCTCGACCATCGAAAACGGCACTGTGGTGATCCGTAACGGTCGCGTCGTCTCGGTGGGCACGGGCGCTGCGCCGTCCGGCATCCGCACCATCGATGCCACCGGCAAGATCGTCACGCCGGGTCTGGTTGCTGTGGACTCCGGTCTGGGCGGCCACGAGGTCGGTGCCGTGCGCGGCACGGTCGATGTGTCCAACAATGCCAACACCCTGACCGCCGCCTTTGACCTGTCCTATGGTCTGGACCCGTGGTCGATTGCCATCCCGACGGCGCGCCTTGGCGGTATCACCCGTGCGGTGGTCACGCCCCAGCACAGCGGCTCGGGCGGTGGTCACAGCCACGACGACTCCGACTTCGCCGGTGCGGGCAATGGTGGCTATCAGTCGCCTGGCCTGTTCGCCGGTCAGGCAGCTGTCATCAAGCTCAAGGACGGCTCGGACATTCTGGTGAAGTCCAAGGTGGCGATGACCGCTCCCTTTGGCGAGGCCGGTGCCCGTGTGGCCGGTGGTGGTCGCGGTGCCCAGTTCGTCCTGTTCAAGGAAACCCTGAACGAGGTGCGTGCCTACGCCCGTAACAAGGCCGCCTATGACCGTGGCGACATGCGCGCCCTGTCGCTGTCTCGTGCCGACCTTGAGGCGCTGATCCCGGTGGTCGAAGGCCGTATGCCCCTGATCGTCACCGTGGACCGTGCTGCGGACATCCAGCAGGTCCTGCGTCTAGCCCGCGAGGAAGGTCTGAAGATCATCCTCGACGGTGCTGCTGAAGGCTGGCTGGTGGCCAATGAGATCGCGGCGGCCAATGTGCCGGTGCTGGTCCATCCGATCACCAACCTGCCCGCCAATTTCGAAATGCGCGCTGCCCGTATGCAAAACGCTGCGGCCCTGCATGCGGCGGGTGTGGTGATCGCGCTCAAGGGCAATGAAGGCTCGGTCCATCGCGCCCGCGAGATGCGCTACAACGCCGGTAATGCCGTGTCCCACGGCCTGCCGTTCGATGCCGCCATCGCGGCCATCACGGTCAATCCGGCCCGCATCTTTGGCTTTGATGGCCAGTTCGGCGAGCTGAAAGCCGGTGCTGCGGCTGATGTGGTGGTCTGGTCGGGTGATCCGCTGGAGCCGCTCAGCCAACCGCAGGCCATCCTGATCGAAGGCGTGGAACAACCGCTTCAGGCCCGCAACCTGCACCTGCGTGACCGCTATCTGCCCAACGCGGTAGGGGCGATGCCGGCGCAGTACAGCCACTAAACGCTTCGGCGTTTGAACACGGGGGCATCCGGTCTAGGGCCGGATGCCCTTTTGTTTGTCTGGCGCTGCGTTAGAAGGGGCTATGGCCAAGACCTTCTACATCGATGCCGATGCCTGTCCCGTGAAGGAAGAGGTGTACCGCGTGGCGCGGCGCCTGAATTGGCCGGTGTGGGTGGTGTCGAACAGCTGGATCCGCACGCCACAGGAAAGCCTGATCCAACAGGTGGTGGTCGATGCAGGCCCTGACGTGGCCGATGACTGGATTGCCGAGCGGGCAGGCAAGGGGGATGTGGTCATCACCAATGACTTTCCGCTGGCCGAACGCTGCCTGAAGTCGGGCGCGGAATGCATTCGCCCAAACGGCACGGTTCTGGACGAGAACACCATAGGCTCGGCCCTGGCCGGGCGGATGGTGGGCGAGCACCTGCGCTCTATGGGCATCGAAACTTCCGGCCCGCCGCCCTTTTCCAACGCCGACCGTTCGCGCTTCCTTCAGGCGCTGGATGCGGCATCGGCCCGTGCGGCAAGGAAGGCGTGATGGCCGAGATCAAACGCCGCATTCCTGACGAGGAACTGGAGTTCCGCTTCTACCGCGCCGGTGGTCCGGGCGGGCAGAATGTCAACAAGGTCTCGACCGCCGTGCAGATGCGGTTCGACGCCAAGAACTCGCCCAGTCTGAACGATTACACGCGCGAGCGGCTGATGAAGAAGGCGGGCAGCCGCCTGACACTGGACGGGGTGATCGTGATCACCGCCACCCGCTTCCGCACGCAGGAGCGCAATCGCGAGGACGCTATTGAGCGGCTGGAGCAGATGGTGGCCGAAGCGGCGGTGCGGCAGGCCTATCGCGTGCCGACCAAGCCGACCCGCAGTTCCAAGGAACGCCGCCTCAAGGCCAAGTCCACCCGCTCTGTGATCAAGAGCGGGCGGGGCAAGGTCAGTTTCGACTAGGTTTAATCTTCGGCCGGACGGAACAGTAGGGCTGCGATCTGGTCATCGTTGTCGAAGCCAATGACCCATTCGGTCGCCTGATTTTCAAACTCGACACGGAACAAGTCGACGCCGTCGGGCTGGCCCGGGTGGGTCATGGTCTTCAGGGCACCGAACTGTTGCAGCAGCGCGCCGACCTGTTCGGCCTGCGGGCGCAGCTTTCCGGCCAGATCGTCACTGAAAACCGCATAGTCCACCTGACCCGACTGCAGGGCGAGGATCACCTCGCGCAGGGCGGTTTCGGCACGCGCAATATCCGGGGCCGATGCGGGGGCCGCAGTCGGATTGGGCGACGATGCGGTCGGGATTTGCGGGTCCTGCGCGCGGTCGAAGCTGTTGGGCAGGGTGGCGGCCACAACCGGCGTCTGAGGGGTAGTGGATTGAGGCGCGGTGGTGGTCTGGGCACCCGCGGCCGAAGCTGCGAGCGCCGCCACAAGACTTAAGGGGAGGAGGATAGTCTTCATGGACGGGTCCTTTCAGGCGACCCGTTCAGGGCCGGATGATCAGCCCAGAAGATTGGGCCAAAGCGTCAATATCAAGGCTGCCGCCGAGGCGCAGACCGAGGCGGTGGCGGTCACCACCAACCAGATCGGCGCGCGGGGCCGCTCTATGATTAACGTTTGGGATTGCGGAGGGTTCTGCGCCAGTTGCGACAGAGCCTTCAAGGTGTCGCGGGCTTCCTCCACGAACTCCTTTGCCTGTGCCTGAACGCCCAGTTCGCGGCGGATCCAGCGTTCCACCACCGGCTTGGCAGCTTCCCACAGATCGTGGTCGGGGTTCAGACGACGCGCCACACCTTCGACCGACACCATGGTCTTTTGCAACAGCACCAGTTCGGGGCGCAGGTGCATGTCGAACAGGGCGGTAATCTCGAACAGCTGGCCCAGAAGGCGACCCATGGACACCTGTGATGCGGCGCGGCCGATCACCGGCTCGCCCACGGCGCGAAGGGCCTGTGCGAAGGTATCGACCGAATGGTGCGGCGGGACATAGCCGGCCTCGAAATGGACGCGCGAAATGCGGTCATAGTCGCGGCTGATGAAGCCCCACAGGATCTCGGCCAGATAGCGTCTTTCGCCCGGGCCAAGGCGGCCCACGATGCCAAAGTCGATGGCGGTGATCTTGTCCGATCCGTTGGCGAACAGATTGCCTTCATGCAGGTCGGCATGGAAAACGCCATGGTCCAGCGCCTGCACGAGGAAGGCGCGGACCACCTTGTCTGCCAGAATATTGCGGTCCGTCTCCGGCAGGGTGGCCATGGATGGATCGGTCATCGGCAGGCCATCGGCCCATTCCAGCGTCAGGACGCGCTTGCCCACGCCGTCCCAGATGACGCCCGGCGCGGCCATATAGCCGTCCTTGGCCATGACCTCGGCCAGTTCGGACGCCGCGGCGGCTTCCAGACGCATGTCCAGTTCAAGCTGCAGCGAGCGGGCGATGATCTCGACAAAGGCGCGCGGTTCCAGACGCCGGGCAGGCTCGACCGCCCAATCCACGACCTTGGCCCCCAGACGCATGGCATCGAGCCCTTGGGCCACCTTGCGCTCGATACCGGGGCGCAGAACCTTGACCGCGACCTTGCGGCCATCGGCCAGATAGGCGGGGTGGGCCTGTGCCAGCGATGCCGCGCCGACGGCGGGACCGAGTTCGGTGTAGAGGCTGTCCACCGGACGCCCGATGGAACGCTCGATCTCGCGGCGGGCCTCTTCGACGGGGAAGGGGGCCAGCTTGTCCTTGAGGTGGCCCAGATCCTGCGCGAACTGAAGGCCGAAAATGTCGGCACGCGTGGCCAGAACCTGACCCAGCTTGATCGCGACCGGACCTAGCTTCTCACACGCTGCGCCCACGCGCTGGCCGGGGCGACCGGCGCGCAGCTTGCGGCTGGAAAAGGCCTGAACCAGACCTGCGAACGGGCGGCTCCATGCCGGAAGCATGGGGTTGGCCTCTCGCGGGATCAGGGCGTCATGGCGCGCCAGTACCCAACCCCAGTGCATCAGGCGGAACGCCGAGCGGACAGGAGATTTGATCGGCACGGCCTTGGGGGCAGGCGGCGGGGTCTTGAAACTTAGACGGGTCAGATCGCCCACCCGTGGTGAATAGCTGCCACGCCGCCAGTCAGGTTGGTGACGGTCACGCGGCTGAAACCGGCGTCCTCGATCATGGACTTGAAGGTGTTCTGGTCGGGGAAGCGACGGATCGATTCCACCAGATACTGATAGCTGTCGCGGTCCTTGGCGACGAGTTGGCCGATGCGCGGAATGGCGTTGAACGACCATGCGTCATAGGCCTTGCGCATGGCGGCCGTGGTCGGGCGCGAGAACTCCAGGCACATGAAACGGCCGCCGGGCTTCAGCACGCGGCGGGCTTCCTTCAGGGCGACGGGAATATCGGCCACGTTGCGGATGCCGAAGCTGATCGAATAGGCGTCGACCGAGGCGTCCGGCAACGGCAGGCTCATGGCGTCACCGACGCTCCAGACCATTTCCGGCTCGCCGCCCTTATGGACGCCTGCGAGGATCATCTCGGCGTTGTAGTCCAGCACGATGACCTTGGCGTCATCGCCGCCGCGACGCTCCTGTGCCGCGCGGGCCATCTTGGAATAGCGGCGGGCCATGTCGCCGGTGCCACCGGCCACGTCCAGAATGACCTCGCCCGGACGGGCATTGAGCTTGGCCGCAGCGGCATCTTTCCAGATGCGGTGCACGCCCACGCTCATCAGGTCGTTCATCAGGTCATAGTTGGAGGCCACGGAGTCGAAGACACCGCGCACCATCTTCACCTTCTCGCGCGCATCAACGTCGCGGAAACCGAAGGACGAGGTCTTACCCGACAGTTTGTCGGCGGGATTGGCGGAGGACGCGTCGGAGGAGGTCATAGGTCTGGTTTAGCCTCTGTCGCGGCGGACGTCATCCGTCCAGATCAATATGGGGTGTCGTTTTCGCGCGGCGCGGGTTACGCCTTGGCATAACAACGCAAACCAAAGGGGAGGGCTTCATGACGGCGGCACTGGAAAAAATAGAGGTCGAGGCTGCGCTGGCGCAGTTGCCGCTGTGGTCCAAGGCCGACGATGCCCGTCCGGCCCTTTACCGCAAGCTGGTGTTTGCCGACTTCAACGCGGCGTTCGGCTTTATGTCGCGGGTCGCCATTCAGGCGGAAAAGGCGGACCACCATCCCGAATGGTCCAATGTCTGGAACCGCGTGGAAATCGTGCTGACCACCCATGACGCAGGCGGTGTCACCCAGCGCGATCTGGACCTTGCCCGCTTCATCGATGCGATCTCCGAAGGGCAGTGCCAATGAGCGGGCGCGTCGCGGGGAAAAAGGCCCTGATAACCGGCGCGGCGGGCGGTCTGGGACAGGCCATGGCGCGGATGCTGGTGCGCGAGGGGGCGCAGGTTGCCCTGAGCGATATTGATGGTGACAGGGCGGCGGCGCTGGCGGCATCGATCAATGCCGACACGCCCAACAGCGCCTTTGCCTATGCCCATGACGTGACGTCCGAAGCGGACTGGGTCCGTGTGGTCGATCAGGCCGTGACGGATATGGGCGGGCTGTCGGTACTGGTGAACAATGCGGGCATCGGCGGCAATCTGGTTTTTGCCGAGCAGGACACGCTGGAAAACTGGCGCAAGGTTCAGGCGGTAAATCTGGAATCGGTCATGCTGGGGTGCAAACACGCCCTGCCGCATCTGAAGGCCGCCCCCGCGGCCAGCATCGTCAACATCTCCTCGATCGCAGGCCTCGCCGCCGCGCCCGGCATGGGGGCCTATAACGCCACCAAGGCCGCAGTCTGGCTCTATACCAAGACGGTCGCGCTGGAATGCGCCAAGGCTGGCGGCACGGTTCGCGCCAACTCGGTCCATCCGGTTTTCATCAACACGCCCATCCTCGATCCCTTCATCGCCATGGCGGGCGGTTCCACTGAAGCGGCGCATGAGCGCCTTGCACGCGGTATCCCGCTGAAGCGCATCGGTGATCCGGACGATGTCGCCTATTGCGTCCTCTATCTGGCGTCGGACGAAAGCCGTTTCGTCACGGGATCAGAGTTCAAAATCGACGGCGGAATGACGGCCCAATAGGCGATTGGTCCAAACCTTTCGGGGCGGCGGTCATTCTGAGGCTTGAGGCCGCCCCGACCTTCCTGTAACACCCGCCTTCCGGCCTCGCGCCGAAGCCGCACCCGTAGCTCAGCTGGATAGAGCGTTGCCCTCCGAAGGCAAAGGCCACAGGTTCGAATCCTGTCGGGTGCGCCATTTCTCTTTGATCCGCTTTCGTATGACGCTGTGACCGTTCGGCTCCGCGGTGATCAAACGTTGTTAACCAGAATTTGACGCGTGTTTACGGGGTTTTCGCGATGCGGGGCGAACCGAATGCGGCCCTATGCGTAATAATCCTTAGTCATCTTATTACGCCTAGAAATATTGCACCCAATTGAGCAGTTTGCAGGCCGAGTTGTCTGGGGGCCCGTCGTCAGGTTCTGTGCGTTGCGCAGCGATGCGGGTGTCGTCTGCCGGGTCTCGTGCGTCTCATGCCAGAGGCACACGCGAGGATTTTGGCATGGACAAAGTAGAGTTGTATCGGTTTGAAAATGCAGCAAGAAGCCAAGGTCAAAACCGCACCTGATGGTCGCCATCTACGCAGTGAGCGTAGCCGGGCGGTAATTGCCATGGGCATGCTGGAGTTGGTGCGCGAGACGGGCTCCATGCCCACAACCGATGCCGTGGCCGACCGCGCGGGCGTGTCGCGCCGTTCGGTGTTCCGCCACTATGCGGATGTGAGCGAGCTTCTGACGGCGGCCTATGAGCTGCAGCGCGAGGAAGCTTTCCGTCGTTTTCCCCGCCGTGATCCTTCGGCCTGGAGCGAAGAGCAGCGCATTGACGCCTTTGTCGAGCGGGCCAGCGAGCTTTACGAATATGTCGCGCCGGTCCGTCGTGCGGCCATCTGTATGGCCAGCGAATACCCTGTCCTTTTTGATCTGATGCGCGGGGATGACGCGACGCAGCGCGCCATCGTGGAAAGCCTGTTTGCAGACTATTTCAGCAAGCATAGCGACGATGCGGCCGGCCTTTATGTGTCGTCGCTGGTCGCCGCGACCAGCTGGGCCAACTGGGAAGGCCTGCGCCGTGAGCAGGGCCTTCCGCTGGAGGTCTCGCGCGAGGTGGTACGCACCCTGATGCGCGGTGTGCTGAAAGTGGCGCGCGAAGCCCTCGCCTGATCAGAGTTTCAAAGCCGTCTCGGTAATCTTCTTCGCCAGCTTGCCATAGGGCGGCGCGACCAGACGCGTCGAATGCCAGCGCCTCGTGCGGAACACGGCCCGCGCATGGGTCAGCTCGTCAAAGCCGAACTTGCCATGATAGGCGCCCTGTCCGCTGGGGCCGTTGCCGCCGAAGGGCAACTGGTCGTTGGCGACGTGCAACAGCGCCCCGTTGACGGTCACGCCGCCGGAATGGGTGTTGTCCAGAACCTGTTCGATCTCGCGTGAAGCGTTCGAAAAAACATAGAGGGCCAGAGGGCGCTCGTGGGCGTTCACGTGATCGGTGGCGGCCTGAAGGTCCGGCTTGGCAATGACCGGCAGGACAGGGCCGAAAATCTCCTCACGCATCACGCGTAGATCGTCCGGCGGATTGATCATGACCGTCGGGGGAAATTTGCGGCTGCTGCGGACGGCATTGGCGTCGTGTGGTGGCTGGATGATTTCCACGCCCGCCTGACGCGCCTCCTCGACCATGGCCTCGAGGCGGGCGAAATGCTGGCCGGCTATGACGCTTGAATAGTCGGGGTTGGTGGCAAAGTCGGGATAGAAGGCAGCTACCTTGTCGGCCACGGCCTGACCGATCGCGCGGGCGCGCTCGGGCGTGCCGATGGCGAGGACGTTATCGACGGCCACGCAGGTCTGGCCCGCGTTCAGGAAACGGCCCCATGCGATGGCATGGGCGGCATCCTCGACCGGATAGTCGGCAGTGACGATAGCGGGCGACTTGCCTCCGAGCTCCAGCGTGACCGGCACCAGATTGTTGCCTGCGGCCGCGGCGACGCTGCGCCCCACGCGGGTGGAGCCGGTGTAGAAGAGGTGGTCGAACGGCAGGGCGCAGAATGCCTCGGCCAGATCGGGGCCGCCCTCGATAACGGCGACCTGATCGGCGGGAAAGTGCGCTGCCAGCAGGTCGGCCATCAGGGCATTGGTCTTGGGCGTCAGTTCCGACGGTTTGATGATGGTGCGGTTGCCCGCAGCCAACGCCGTCGCCAGCGGCAGCAGGGCTAGTTGGACCGGATAGTTCCACGGCGAGACAATGCCGACCACGCCCTTGGGATCACGGCGGACATAGGATCGGCCCGGCTGGGCCATCAGGGGCGTCGGGACGCGCTCTGGCTTCATCCAGCGGCCCAGCTTGTGGCGCATGTCCTTGGTGCCGCGCACCACAACAGACAGTTCCAGCAGCAGGGTTTCGATCTGGGCACGATGGCCGAAATCGGCGCTGACGGCCTCGCACCATGCGTCGCGATGATCGAGCATGATGGCTTCGATCTTCTTGAGATCGGCGCGGCGTTCGGCAAGGGATCGGTTGGGCTGTGACAGGAAGGCGCTGCGCTGGCGGGCAAGCAGGTCCTTCATGCGATCGATATCGTTCATGGCAGTCACTCCTGACCCGAAAGGATGATGTCGGCGGCGCGGGTGGCGATCATCATGGTGGGGGCATTGGTATTACCACCGATCAAACGCGGCATGACCGAGGCGTCAACGACGCGCAGCCCTTGGGTGCCATAGACCTTGAGTGCCGGGTCCACCACGGCCAGTTCGCCCTTGCCCATCCGGCAGGTGCCGACGGGGTGGTAGAGAGTCTCTGCACGGGCCTTCAGGTCATCGGCCAGTTGGGCGCGGGTCCGATAGGCGGCATCCGGCCATACCTCGGCCTTGCGGTCAAAGTCGAAGGCCGCGTGGTTGAGAACTTTGCGCGCCATCTCCATGCCGTCCAGCATGACCTCGAGGTCTTGCGGCTCCGATAGGTAGTTCGGGTCGATATGGGGATGGGTGGCCGGATCGCTGGAGGTGATCCGCAGCTCGCCACGGCTCTTGGGATAGAGTTGGCAGACGTGCAGTGAGGCCCCGTGGCCGAACGGCAGCTTGGCCCCGTGTGGTGCGACCTTGGCGGGGATAAAGGCGAACTGGAGGTCCGGCAGGCCGTCCGCCATTTCATCGGCCAGCGACGATCTGAAGAAGGCCCCGCCCTGAACCGGATTGGTCGACAACAGGCCCGGCTTGTCCGCAAGGAAGTTGATAACGGCCCCTATCCACGACGCCGCCGTCTTGGATGAGATACCCAGGGAGGTCGTGCTGGCGGTGGTGATCTGGCCCAGTACGTCCAGATGGTCCTGAAGATTGCGCCCAACGCCCGGTAGATCGACCACAGGATTGACGCCCGCGTCTCGTAGCCAACTGGCATCCCCGATCCCTGACAGTTGCAGCAGTTGGGGTGTGTTGATGGCCCCGCCGCTCAGTATGACCTCGCGGCGGGCGGTGGCCGTCTCGGTATGGCGGCCCTTGCGGTACTCGACGCCAGTGGCGCGGGTGCCCTCCAGCAGCACACGGCTGGCTAGCGCGTGGGTAATGACCGTCAGATTGCTGCGCGACAGGGCAGGGCGCAGGAAGGCGACCGCGGCGCTACAGCGTTTATTGCCGCGCTGGGTCACATGATAGGGCGCACAGCCGAACTGGTCGGCCCCGTTCATATCGTCGATGCGTCCAATGCCATTCGCCGCGCAGGCTTCGAAAAAGGCCTCGGTCAGCGGATTGAGCGGCGCAATGTCCTGTACCGACAGCGGGCCTTCGGCGCCGTGCCAGTCGCAGGGATCGCCGACGCGTCCCTCGACCTGTTTGAAGGCAGGCAGGACCTGATCCCAGCCCCAGCCGTCCGCGCCATAGGTGTCGCGCCATTCGTCATAGTTCTGCGCCGCGCCACGGATGTAGTGCATGGCGTTGATAGAGCTGGACCCGCCCAGCACCTTGCCGCGCGGCCAGAACAGACGGCGGTCGTTCAGGTGCTTTTGCGGGGCGGTATAGTGGTGCCAGTCCAGCGTCTTGGAGGCGATGGCCTGACCCATCATCAGGGGCGCTTCGACCAGAAGGTTGCGGTCGTCGCCGCCCGCTTCCAGCAAGGCGACCGACACCGACGGATCACGCGACAGGCGCTCGGCCAGCACACATCCGGCGGACCCCGCGCCGACAATGACGTAATCGAACTGGTTGGCTGTCATTGCGCCTCTCCCACCATTACCGCGCGATTCCCGTCCGGATCATCGCAGAGCGCACTAGAGCCGAAAATCGCGGCCAAGGCTCCTGTGAAATTTGAGAGGTGGCTGCGACGGATCGGCCTGTTCGATGCGACGCTCTAGGATGCGCCGGAGATCAGACGCGCCAAAGCGCCCCCGCGAACGGAAGGCGTTAAATCTTCGATTGTAGGGGAGGGGAAATGGCGCACCCGAAGAGATTCGAACTCCTGACCCTCAGATTCGTAGTCTGATGCTCTATCCAGCTGAGCTACGGGTGCGCTGTATTTTCCGTCACTGCCTTGCGGCGGTGTGTCTTGCCTTGCGGCGAGGGCGGCTATGTAGCTTTGGAGATTTCGGATGGCAATAGGAAAATCGAAAAAAGTGAAAGAAAATCTTGGGTTGGCGGAACGCGGCCAAGGTCGTAGGCATAAGTCACCCAGTAGAAGGCAGGAGTTTGGTGGATGACAGCAATTTTTAACCGACGGACGGCGCGCTCGCGCAAGAGCACGCTGACGGTAGCGGTTATGGCCGCTGCGCTGATTTCGGCAAATAGTCCTGTTACTTCATGGGCATACGAGGCCGAAGCCAATCAAACGGCGGTCGCTGAATCGCCCGCGCAGGCCAAGGGGCCGTTTGTGGCCGCCGCCAACCCGCTGGCGGCCGAAGCCGGCATGAAGATTTTGCGCGCCGGTGGTTCCGCCGTGGACGCCGCCGTCGCTATTCAGGCCACCCTCAGCCTTGTCGAGCCGCAGTCGTCGGGCCTCGGGGGCGGGGCCTTCCTGATGTATTACGACGCGGCGACGGGTGACATCCACGCTTATGATGGCCGCGAAACCGCTCCGGCAGCCGCCTCGCCAGAGCTGTTCTATGAGGACGGCAAGCCGCTGGCCTTTATGGATGCGGTGCTGTCGGGGCGCTCGACGGGGGTTCCGGGCGTAGTGGCCATGCTGGGTATGGCCCACCGCGATCACGGCCAGTTGGCGTGGAACCAGCTCTTCGGTGAGGCCGAGCGTCTGGCCAGTGACGGTTTTGCCGTCTCGCCGCGCCTTGGTGGCTATATCAACGCAGGCCGCAATCAGGCGGTGACCGAATGGGCCACCCGCTATTTCACCAAGCCCGATGGCACGCGCTATCAGGTGGGCGAGATTCTGCGGAATCCGGAATATGCGGCCACGCTGCGCCGTCTGGCCAATGAAGGCCCGCAAATTTTCTATCAGGGCGATATCCCCCGCCAGATCATTGCCGCTACCCACAGCGGCCCGCGCCCCGGCGCTTTGACTGAGCAGGACTTTGCCAACTATCGCCCGCTGCGCCGCGATCCGCTGTGCCGTGATTACCGCCAGTATGTGATCTGTGTGCCCGCACCGCCGTCCAGCGGCGTGGCGATCCTTCAGTTCCTCGCCATGGCCGAACAAACGCCGGATCTGGCCAAGGGCAAGGACAGCCCCGAGGCGTGGGTGGCGCTGGGCCGTCTTCAGCGTCTGATGTACGCCGACCGTGACCGCTATGTGGGTGATGCCGACTTTGTGGGCGTGCCGATTGCGGGCCTGCTGGATGCCGAATACGTCGCCTCGCGCGCGGCTCTGGTGCCGCAGGTGAACGGTCCGGTTCCGGCGGGTCGTCCGACCGGCTCGGCACCCCAGCTGTCGGACGCGACACAGGAGCCGGCGGGCACCACCCATTTCGTGGTGGTCGATGCCGCCGGTAATGCGGTCAGCATGACCACGACGGTGGAGTCCTTCTTTGGCTCGGGCCGTATGGCGGGCGGCTTCTTCCTGAACAACCAGCTGACCGACTTCTCCTTCACACCGATGGAGGACGGTCATCCGGCCCCCAACGCCGTGGCGGCGGGTAAGCGTCCGCGCTCGTCGATGATCCCGACTCTGATCCTCGATAAGCAAGGCAATCTGGTCGGTGCAATCGGTTCGCCCGGTGGTTCGTCCATTCTGGCCTATGTCGCCAAGACGCTGGTCGGTGTGGTCGAGTGGGACATGACCATGCAGGACGCTATCGCCCTGCCGAACCTGGTGGTGCGTGGCGAGATGATCGGTGCCGACACCGACATGATCCCCGACAATATCCGCGATGCGCTGAAGGATGCAGGCATGGAGCTGCGCCCCAATGCGACCGAGACTTCGGGCCTGCATGGTGCCATGTGGCGTGATGGTCGATGGGACGGCGGTGCCGACCCGCGCCGCGAAGGTGTGGCCCTGACCCAATAGGTCATACCGGATCAGACCAAAGGCCGTCCCCTCGGGGGCGGCCTTTTTTATTGCGGGCGGATGGAAAGCTG
>NZ_CAMZFB010000026.1 GCF_947305955.1 uncultured Brevundimonas sp. | reverse complement strand
GCACTCTTCCTATACGCGCATCGCGCCGCTTCTGGCGGCCTTCCGCCGCGAGGTGCGCGATAATCCCGCGCCGCACCTGATTGTGGTCAATGGCGACAGCTTCGAGCACGGCAACACGGTCTCGGTGCGTTCCGAAGGGGCCGTGGACTGGGCCTTTATGGCCGAATTGCCCAAGATCGCGCCGACGGTCTTCAATATCGGCAACCACGACAACGATCTGACGCCGGAACTGCATACGGTCATTGCGCGCATGAAGGCGCTGGGCCTGACGGTGGTCAGCAATATTATCGATAGCCGCACAGGCCAGCCCTACACCGAGGACTCGGCTGTTCTGTCGATCGGTGGCGAGACGCTGCGCATCGCCGCACTGGGTACGCCCTCGATCAACACCTATCCGGTGGAAAGCCGCGAATGGCTGACCATCCCCGCGCCTGTGGAATGGGCACAGGCCAATCTGCCGCGCCTGCTGGCGGGTGATGGTCTGAAACTGGTGCTCAGCCACGTCGGCGTGGTGGACGAGCGCCAGTACCTGTCCCTGCTGCCGCAGGGCGCGATCATGATCGGCGGCCACAACCACCTTCTGTTCACCCATCAGGAAGGGGCCAGTGCCTTTGCCCATCCGGGCCGCTGGGGTGAAACCTATGTGGTGGCTGAATATGGTGCCGATGGCGTGGCTTCGGCCCGTATCCAGCAGGTGGCGGCGACCGATGAAGCCGACGCCGCTCTCAAGGCTCTGTTGGACGCCACTCTGGCCGCGCACCTGACCGATGCCGAGCGCGCCATCCTGGGTCACAATCCGCGCGCCCTGACGCTGGGCGAGACCGGCCGAAAGATTTCTCAGGGCTTTGCAGAGGCCACGGGCGCGGACTGGGGCTTTATCGGCCTGACGACGCTGGGGACCGGACTGAAGGGCGGGGCTGTCGACCAGTTCCACTTTGACGAGGTCGTGCGTTTTGAGGGCCGTTTGATGGTGGCCGAGATCGACGCTGCCCGCATGCCTGCCCTGCTGAAATACTGCAATCAGGACGAGCCGATGTCGATCTGGGACATGACGGGTGACTTCCCGTTTGCGGCTCCGCGCCGCGATCTGGAAGCGGGCAAGGCGCGTCTGAAACTGGTCACGACCGATTGGTGCGCACGCAACCAATCCAAATATTTCGGCACGAGCGATCTGGAATGGGTGGACGTGCCGAGCGACGGCGTTAAGGCCGTGGCCCGCAAGGCTTTGTTGGGTTAGGCCGCGCGCTGGTCTCTGGCGGGGCCTTTGACAAATAGCCCCGCGCCGCCTGCCACCTGACGGAAGTGATTGGTGCGGACATCTTCGTCCAGACCCGTAAACAGGCAGCCGCCGTCATTGAGATGGCGGGCCAGTTGCAGCAGGGCGCGCTCCTGCGCCTCCGGCACCATGTCACCCAGAACATAGCGGCAGAAGATCAGGTCGAACGGCCCCTTGGGGGCAAGATCACTGGGCAGACCGTCGAGAATATTGGCGCGGTCATAATGGATGGACTGGAGCAGCTCCGGTCGCGCCCGCCATTGGTCCTCGACCGGCTCAAACCAGCGCAGCATGGTCTTGGCCGCTAGGCCGCGCTGGATCTCGAAGCCGGAATAGATGCCCCGTCCGGCCTTTTCGACGGCAGAACGCGCGATGTCGGTGGCCAGAACCTCGACAGCAATGCCCTGCTCAAGGGCGGCCATGGCGAGACTGAGCGGTTCCTGTCCGGTTGAGCATCCCGCCACCCAGATGCGCACCGGTCGGCTCTGGCGCGCTTGCGACAGGGCGGGCAGCAGTTGTTGGCTGTAGAGGTCGAACACATGGCGGTCGCGGCGAAACCACGTCTCGCCATTCACCAGCGTCTCGATAATGCTCCAGCCCAGCGAGCCTATAGGCCGTGCCCAGACGCTGGCCAGCAGGGCCTCGACATTGTGGAAGCCCTCGCGGCGGGCGACAGGTCCCAGCCGATGTTCCGCCAGCTGCATACGGTCGTGATGCAACGCATAGCCCGCGCGCGCCGCCATCAGGGATTGCAGCTTGGTGAAATCGTCCGGCGTCATGCGGCATTGGCCCTGATGGCGCCGATCTCGTCGATCTTGGATTGCAGGATGTCGCCGTCGAACGGCTTCATCACATAGTCATCGGCCCCCGCCGACAGCGCCTCGGCGATCCGCGCGGGATCACTTTCCATACTGCAGAACAGCACCTTGGGCGGGCGGAGGGCGTCGATGGATTTCAGGCGGGTCAGGAAATCCATGCCGTCCATGGTCGGCATCCGCCAGTCCAGCAGGATCAGGTCCGGCACGGCCCGCAGGCATTGGTCCAGACCTTCCACGCCATCCGCCGCCTCGACCACGTCAAAGCCCAACCCCTCGACAATGCGACGGGCCACTTTGCGGATGATACGGCTGTCATCAACAATGAGGCACAGGGGGTTTGGCAGGGCGCAACACTCCGTCAGGCCCCGTAAAACAAGGCCGCGTTAGGATGTAATGGCGCTCTTTATGTCAAATCCTTGGCGCTTTTGGTAGTCGCGCTAACAGCGATACGCGTCCTTCTTCGACAGATGTGTCGAGTCGGCCACCCGCTTCATTCACGCTGAGCCACAGCCAGTAGGGCTGAATCCATTGACCGTGCAGGCCTTCTTCCAGCGGCTGGCCGCGCAGGCCTGCCACCGCCTCGCTCTTGAGCCGTGCACGATTTCCTTCGGCCATACCCACAATGGTGGTGCCGATGTCGCTTTCCTGCACCGAGATCACAGCCGTTCCGCCCATCGGCAGGGCCCCGACCGTGAGGTAGCCGAGATTGAGCAGGGCGCGGGCATGGGGCTTGGGCAGCTGGCCCTCGGGCACGCGCCAGTCCAGCTGCGCGCGACCGCCTTCGGTCACCCCCGACAGGAGGGAATGGAGGTTGGCGGTCGAAAAACTTTCGGCGCTGGAAGAGGCTCCGAAGGCGACGCGGGCGAAATTCACCAGCGAGACCATCTTGCGCGCGCTCTGGCGGATCAGGCCAAGCGCATCGTCGCGCATGTCCTGCGCCGTCGGATCGTCCAGCAGATCGAGACCGGACATCACCGCACCGGCCGGACTGATGAAGTCGTGGCACAGCTTGGCCGAGACCAGAGCGGCCAGATCGACCCCGTCCGGCAGGGATTTGGTGGCTGCACCATTGCTGGAGTTCGGACGTGCGCTATCGGTCAGTAGTGACATCTCGGTACCGATCCATGTTTTGTGGATCAAAACGTAGTTAATGAAGGTTAACCAATCACTGACCTGATTTGCGGGTTCGTTAAACCTTCCGTTTGGGCTATCTGCAGGAAACCATGACGACTGCACCCGAAACCGCCCGATCATCCTCGCATCCCGACCTGAACCCGCAGGTGCATCAGCGGCTGGAGGCGGACCTCAACTCGGGTCGTCTTGCCGAGATTATCGCGGAAATTTCCGAGGAGGCTGCCGACCTGATCCGTGGCTTCTGGCGCGCGGGCGTAACGGCGCAGTCCAAGGCCGATCTCAGCCCCGTCACCGAGGCGGACCGTCAGGCCGAGGCCCTGATCCTGAGCCGACTGGAAGCCGAATGGCCGGGCGTCCAGACCATTGCCGAGGAACAGGCCTGTGACAAAGGCTTGCCGGTTGCGGCGGCGGAGTGGTTCTGGCTGATCGATCCACTGGATGGCACGCGCGGCTTTGTGGCCGGACGCGAGGCTTTCACCGTCAATATCGCCCTGGCCCATAACGGGCTGGTGGTGGCGGGGGCTGTCGTGGCACCGGCTACCCACACCTGTTGGCGCAGCGGCCCGTCATCGGGCGGTGCCTTCCGCCGTCAGGGCAATGAAGGCTGGCAGCCGATCCATGTCCGCCCCCGTCCCGAAGAGCCGATCGCCCTTGTCAGCCACAGCCTGACCGACGCCGAGGCCGAGCGTCTGATCCGCCAGCATGGCTGCACCCGTTGGGAAGCGCTGGATTCCTCGCTCAAGCTCTGCCTGATCGCCGAGGGACGTTTCGATGCCTATCCGCGCACCGGCCCGACCTCCGAATGGGACATCGCTGCCGGTCACGCGGTCCTTCAGGCCGCGGGCGGTCGGGTGATTGGCGCGGATGGACAGGTCCTGCGCTATGGCAAGCCACAGTTTGCCAACGGCGTCTTTGTCGCCCTCGGAGGCTGAGCTCTGGGTGGTTGAACCTTAGGCGGCGCGGATGGCTGCCACGCGGGCCATTTCCAGCTGGGCTGGAAGGCTGACGGGCATGTCCCGCTCGCAGGTGCGGGCCAGACGTTGAAGTCGCTCGACATTGGTGGCGCGGATCACCACCCCTGACAGGGACGGGTCCAGCAGGGCATTGGCCAGACACAGGTCTTCCGCTTCCCAACCCGGCGTCGTGTGCAGGAAGAGGAAAGGATTGCTCGGCACCTCGGCGGTCTGGCGCTTGCGCGGCAGGCCAAACAGCCCCTTGGCAGGAGGCGGCGCGGTAACGCCCGGCTCGGGCGACAGCAGCTGCTGCGGGTAATATTCGGTCCCGAAGACGATCAGGTGCATTTCGCGCGCCGTCCGCAGCCATGACCGCTGGTGGCTGTTCAGCTGGACGTGGCAGGGCGTGAACACCGCCTCGAACCGGCCGCTGCGGATATAGATGTCCATGACCGGCGTGGTCCCGCGAATGCCGAGGCGGCGGATACGCGGTTCCTCTTCCAGATATTTCAAGGACAGGCTGGGAAGCTCGCTCTCGGACGGATCATCCAGCACGACGGTGTTGATGTACTGCAGGCCGGTGGCCTTGAGCACGGCGTCGAGGACAGCCTTCAGGCCCTCGACCGAAAAGTCGCGGCGACCATTGGGAAGCGGGCCGACCGTCAGCGCCACATGCAGCAGTTCGCGATCCAGCTGGCTCAGTGCCGCGCCGGTGGTGCGGATCAGGGTCGGGTCGAGGCTGTCGATGTGGAAGCTGTTGATCCCCTCGTCGAGGGCGGCATCCAGAAGCTGGCGGATATTCTGCTGGCCGGAGGCGGCGACCGCCGCATCCAGTTGCAGGGTTACCGCCGAAACGGAGCCCGTGGCATCGCCAAGCGGTCGGTAACGCATTTAACCCACCTCTGCAGGCGTCTTGGCATCGAAGCTGACGGAGTGGACCACAGTCCCCAGCTTGCCCTTGAGGGCGCTGTTGCAGGCGCGGTAGCGGTTGACGCGGCTCATGCCCTCGAATGCCGAGGACACGACACGGGCTTGCCAGTGGTCTTCATCGCCCGCCGTGTCCTGAAGCTCGATCACGGCATCGGGAAAGGCCTCGATCAGATGGGCGCGGAGGTCGTCGGCGGACATGGGCATGATGATACTCGATCCCGTAAGCTTAACTGAGCCTGTGCAAATAGTGCGCCAAGGCGGGCTTGTCAGCCTTGATGGTTATTGCGGGGGAAGGAGGCGCTCATAAAGGGTGACGTTCTGGCCTTTGTAAAGCCCTTCGCCATAACGGTTGAAACCCATGCGGCTCGCCAGTTTGATCGAGGGCAGATTGCCGTCGCTGATCATGCAGACGGTTCGGGCAAACCCATAATCCCTATCGGCGCTCTGTAGGGCAGCGCCCACGGCCTCGCTGGCAATGCCCTTGCCGTGAAAGGCGGGCGCGACGGCCCAGCCGATTTCAGGGGCATCAAAGGGCGGCTCCAAAAGGCGCTTGTAGTCGAACAGGCCAACCACACCGGCCAGTGTCCCGTCATGGGTACGGATGGACCAGTTGCCATAACCCAGGCTGTGCCAGTGTCCGATGTCGCGCAGCAGGCGCAGCCAGACGTCTTCGGAACTCATCGGCTGACCCGAGATGAAACGCGTGACTTCGGGATCGGCCCATAGGGCGCACAGATCGGGAAAGTCATCAGCGCTTACGGGTTGAAGCACGAGGCGATCGGTTCGAAGGGACTTCACATCAGGCCTAACTGTTTGAAACTGGTGACGCCGTGGCGTCCGGCGATCAGGTGGTCGTGAACCTGAATATCCAGCGCCTTGGCCGCCTCGATGACCTGACGGGTCATATCGACATCGGCGCGGCTGGGGGTGGGGTCGCCAGAGGGGTGGTTGTGGATGATGATCATGGCCTTGGCGCTGAGTTCCAGCGCGCGGCGAACGATCTCGCGCGGATAGACGGGTGCATGGTCAACGGTGCCACGGTTCTGGATTTCATCACGGATCAGCTGGTTTTTGTGATCCAGATAAAGAACGCGGAACTGCTCGCGCGGTTCGTGCTGCAGGGCCAGCCGGACATAGTTCAAAAGGGCCGTCCATGAGGAAATGACCGGACGCTTGGCGACCTCTTCCAGCGAAACGCGGCGGGCGATTTCCTGAAGGGCGCACAGGTCCAGCGCCGTCTCCTGACCGATGGCCTTGGTGCGGCCCTTGATGTCGGCCGCTTTTACGGTGCGCATATCCTCGACCGAGGCGGCCAGCACGCCGGACAGGGACCCGAAACGGTCCAGCAGTGCCTTGGCCAAGGGTTTCACATCGCCCTGCGGCTGGCTGCGAAACAGGAAAAGTTCCAGCAGTTCATAGTCGGGCAATGTGGGCAGGCCGCCCTCGCGGGCGCGGGCCCTCAGCCGGTCACGGTGGCCCAGATGGTGGGCCTTGGGTTTGGGCGTAGAAGGCTCGGTCGTATCCAGCATCAATGTCCCCCGTTGTTGGGACACTATCCAATAACGTGGGTCTGTATAGGGCCCAGGGCATGAAAAAGGCCGACCCCGTTCGCAGGGCCGGCCTTGTCCGTATTCCAGTTTCCGCCGACTTACAGGGTCGGGCGGAAGATGCCCTTGGGCGACAGGGTGAAGATTTCCAGACCGTCTTCGGTGACACCGATTGAGTGCTCGCACTGCGACGACAGCGACTTGTCGCGGGTCACGGCGGTCCAGCCGTCCGACAGCACCTTCACACCCGGCTTGCCCAGGTTCACCATCGGCTCGATGGTGAAGAACATGCCCGGCTTCAGCACGGCACCTTCGCCACGGCGGCCATAGTGCAGGACGTTCGGGGCGTCGTGGAAGACGCGGCCGATGCCGTGACCGCAGAAGTCACGCACCACGCTCATGCGCTGGGCCTCGACGAATTTCTGGATGGCATAGCCGATGTCGCCGAAGGTGTTGCCCGGCTTGACCTGTGCCAGACCCAGATCCAGCGATTCATAGGTCACATCGATCAGGCGCTTGGCGCGGGCGTTGATTTCGCCGACCGGATACATGCGGCTGGAATCGCCGTGCCAGCCGTCAACGATGACGGTGTGGTCGATGTTGACGATATCGCCTTCCTTCAGAACCTTGTCGCCCGGAATGCCGTGGCAGACGACGTGGTTGATCGAGGTGCAGATCGTCTTTTCATAGCCTTTGTAACCGAGGCAGGCGGGGATGCCGCCGTTGTCCAGCGTGAACTCGCGGACCAGGTCATCGAGTTGTCCGGTGGTAACGCCGGGTTTGACGTGCTCGGTGATCATGTCCAGTGCCTCGGCGACCAGACGGCCCGCCTTGCGCATGCCTTCGAAATCTTCCGCCGTGTGGATGCGGATTTCGTGGCTGCGGACAAGGACGTCGGTTTCCAGTTCGGGCGTTTCGTACATGACAGGCTTTCAGTAGGAGCCCGACCCGATTGCCATGACAGCGGTCGGGACTGGCGGGTAATCAATCAAAGTCACTTCGCCACTCGGCGCAGCGTTCAGATGGGAACTATAGCACATTCGCGCAATCGCGTCAGGCGCAGTGCCCGATAGGTGGGCGCGAGGCGGTTTCGGGCAGGCCTCATCCCAGATTCGAACAGGGCAAAATATTCAACTAACGGTGTTATTGTTTAAAAACAAATGCTTACCTAACGTTAAGTCCAGCTGCAAAAGTGCGACTTCTGCGCCACTGTTTTCGGATGAAGGTGATCTTTGGACGCGGTTCTTAGGCTTTCGTCGATGACAAGCTGGAGCGGGCTGATAAGCCTGCGTTCTCTCCCCGAACAAGGGTCCATCGCATCGGTAATGATGGATCCAGTAACTATAGGTGAAATCGATGACTTCCAGGAACGTGGCCCGCATCGGCGGTCTCGCCGTCCTCATGGCTTCTGTGGCCGCTCCGGCCTTCGCAGGCTCCTTCTACCTTCAAGAACAATCGGCGCGCGGCGCTGGTCGCGCCTATTCGGGCGAAACCGCCGACACCGGCGTGAACTCGCTGTGGTGGAACCCGGCCGCTATCGCGCGCTCGGGCCGCGAAGCGACCTTCTCGCTGCACGCCATCAAGCTGGATTCCGAAGCCCGCGACACCGGCTCCACCCTGACGCTGATCAACCCGCAGACCGGCCAGGTTGCGGCACGTCTGCCGGTCGGCGGCAGCTCGGTCGTGAAGGACCCGGTCGAAAGCGGCATCGTCCCGAACTTCGCCATCGCCACCCCGATCACCGAGCGTCTGTCGCTCGGTCTGGCTGTCTCGGCACCGTACAACTTCACCACCAAGTACGAAGCCAACGACCTGTCCAAGAGCAACATGGGCACCTTCGCCCGCTATGACGCCAACACCTCGGACCTGCGCTCGGCAGACATCGGCGTGGTCCTGGCCTATCAGGTCAACGACTGGCTGGACATCGGTGCAGGTGTCAGCGCCCAGTACGTCAAGGCCAAGCTGACCTCGAACATTCCGTCGCTGACCATGACGAACCCGCCGCTGCTGGCTTCGGACGGCAACTCGTCGCTGGAAGGTGATGGCATCGACTTCGGCTGGAACGTCGGCGCACAGATCCACCAGGGCAAGTGGGACCTGGGCCTGTCGTACCGTTCGGCTGTCGAACACACCCTGGAAGGCGACATCGTCCAGCAGATGAACGGTGCGCTGGCTCCGCGCAGCTTCGCCACCAGCGGTGAAGCCTCGATCACCACCCCGTGGTTCGCCTCGGCCTCGGTCCGCTATGCCGCGACCGACAAGCTGACCCTGAACGCCCAGATCAACCGCATCGGCTGGTCGGAATTCGACGCCATCCGCGTCAGCTTCACCGGCGGCGGCGACGTGATCCACCAAAACTACGAAGACGTCACCACCGGTGCTATCGGCTTCGACTATGCTCTGAGCGACAAGACCACCCTGCGCGGCGGCATCGGCTACGATCCGACCCCGACCACCGACGCCCTGCGTACCGCCCGTATCCCGGATTCGGACCGCATGCTGTACTCGATCGGCCTGTCGACCGAGATCACCGAAGGCGTGGGCTTCGATGCCGGCATCACCTACATCGACATGGACAAGGGCGTCATGCATGACGACCGCACCCTGCTGCAGGGCGCTGTCATCTCGAACCTGCGTGGTGAACTGGAAGGCTCGGCTGTGGCCTTCTCGATCGGCACCACCGTCAAGTTCTAATCCTCTACGGGTTTGAATACGGAAACGGCGGCTCCTGACGGGGCCGCCGTTTTTGTTTGCGCCGAGCAGACATGAAAAAGGCCGCCGCCCCGAGGGGCAGCGGCCTTTGATCATTTCAGGATCTTAGCCCTTGTGGGCGTAACCCTTGCCGCCGTTCGACGGGCGCTTGCGCGGGCGGCGCTTCATGGCGCTGACCGGCTTGGGCTCGGGGGCCGAGGTGACCTCGCCAGCCATGGGGTTGTAGGTCGAGACCGGAGCGCCTTCGCGCGGGCCGCGATCACTGCCGCGACGCTCGCCCTTGCGGGCGCGGTGCGGTTGGCCACCGCCCTCGGGGCGCTCGCCACGGGTGCGGTTACGGCCACGGCCACGACGGCCATCCTCGCCCTCGCCCTTGCGCGGTTCACGCTCGGGCAGGGTGGCCTTCTTGGCCACGCCCGCGGCGAGGATCGAGGCATCCAGCTGGGCCAGTTGCTTGTCGTTGCGGCGGTCGACCATCGGGATCTTCTGGCGGGTGACCTTCTCGATGTCCTTCAGCAGCTTCATCTCGTCGCCCGAGACGAAGCTGATGGCGGTACCCTTTTCACCGGCGCGGGCCGTACGGCCGATACGGTGGACGTAGGATTCCGGAACATAGGGCAGCTCGAAGTTCACCACATGGGTGACCTTGTCCACGTCGATGCCGCGTGCGGCGATGTCGGTGGCCACCAGAACGCGCAGCTTGCCGTTCTTGAAGGCTTCAAGGGCGCGCTCGCGTTGCGGCTGGCTCTTGTTGCCGTGGATGGCACCGGCCTCGACGCCGCCCGCTTCTAGATAGGCGGCAACCTTGTCGGCCCCGTGCTTGGTCTTGGTAAAGACGAGGCAGCGGGTATAGGCCGGATCAGAGAACAGTTCGGTCAGCAGGGCGCGCTTGCGGCCCGCCTCGACCCAGATCACTTGCTGCTTGATGCGCTCGACCGTGGTCGATTGCGGGGTCACCTGAACCTTGACCGGATCCTTCAGCAGATCACCGGCCAGCTTGCCGATCTCGCCCGGCATGGTGGCCGAGAAGAACAGGTTCTGGCGACGGGCGGGCAGGCGGCTGACGACCTGACGGATCGGCTTGATGAAGCCGAGGTCCAGCATCTGGTCGGCCTCGTCCAGCACGAAGATTTCGGTCGAGGAGAGGTCGATGTTCTTTTGCTGGATATGGTCCAGCAGACGGCCCGGAGCCGCGACCAGAACATCCAGACCCTGTTGCAGGGCACGCTCCTGGGCACCGTATTTCACGCCGCCGAACACGACCGCGACACGGAAGCCGAGGTGCTGACCATAGACCTTGAAGCTGTCGGCGATCTGGGTGGCCAGTTCGCGCGTCGGCGACAGGATCAGGGCGCGCGTGGTGCGCGGCATCGGCTTGACGCGGTTCTCGGCCAGACGGTGCAGGATGGGCAGGGCGAAGGCGGCGGTCTTACCGGTACCGGTCTGGGCGATACCCAGCAGGTCGGCACCCTTCATCACGTGGGGGATGGCCTTGGCCTGAATGGGGGTCGGCTTCTCATAGCCCGCCGACTTCAGGGCGGAGAGAAGGCCGTTGTTGAGGCCGAGGGCCTCGAAAGCGTTGGTTTGCGTATCGGTCACGTCTGTCTTTCACGAATGACGACGGACGCCAGCAGCCATCGGCCTAGCAGCGCGCGTCGTCCGCCCGCATGCAACGGGCAGGTAACGGGCGCCGCCCCGCGTGTACGGACGACGTATGAACTGGAGGAACCGACGGCTCGACAGACAGGCGCTTTCAACTCTGGAAAGGCCCACACGCGCTGGAACACGCCGGAAACCGCACTGTGCGGTAGGGCGCAATTGGGCTTCGCAGGTGCAAAAGTCAAGCACAGGGCCGGTCACCATGGGTAACCGGCCCTTACAAGGTTAGGCTTTGAGGCCGTTTTAGGCGCTGATGGCCGCGTGGGTGACGGCCTTGTCCTCGGCGGCTTTGATCGTTTGCGGAATGATGCGGATGAAGGCCTTGAGGCTGTTCTTCCAGTCACCCAGCAGACGCTCGGCCAGAGGCGAACGGGTCGCGGCAAGGTGGGCCTCGATCAGTGCCTTCAGTCGTGCGGCGGCCTCGTCATGCAGTACGCCGACCGTGGCCAGATCACCGTTCAGGGCCTGTGCGGCATGACCGTCGGGATCAAGGACGAACAGCTCGCCACCGCTCATACCGGCGGCAAGGTTCCAGCCCGTGGAGCCCAGAACCACGACACGACCGCCCGTCATATATTCGCAGCCGTGAGCACCAAGGCCCTCAACCACGGCTTCGGCACCGGAGTTGCGGACGGCGAAACGCTCGCCCGCGCTACCGGCCACGAACAGGCGGCCCGAGGTCGCGCCATACAGAGTGGTGTTGCCGCAGACCTGCTGGCCCTCGCGCCATTGATACGGACGCACTCGGATTTCGCCGCCCGACAGCCCCTTGCCGACATAGTCGTTGACCTCGCCGGTGACATCCAGAACCAGCCCCTTGGTGGCAAAGGCCCCGAAGCTTTGTCCGGCGATGCCTTCCAGTTTCAGGGTCAGGCTGCCTTGCGGACCCTGAGGGCCGTATTTGCGGACGATGGCCGAGGACAGTCCGGCACCGACCGTCCGCTGGGTGTTCTTCAGCGGATAGGACAGCTCCAGCGTCTGGCCCGTGGCGAGGAAGGACTGGGCGTCCTTCAGCACGCGGGCGTCGAGGCTTTCGTCGATCTCCTTGCGGTGCTTGTCGGCGAGACGACCCGGCTTATCGACATCGACCTTCATCAGCAGCGGATTCAGGTCGAGATCGTCGAGGTGCGAGCCACCACGGCGGACCTGACGCAGCAGGTCGGTACGGCCCACAATCTCGTCGATGGTGCGCGCGCCGATGGAGGCGAGGATTTCGCGCACTTCCTCGGCGATGAAGGTGAACAGGTTGACCACCTTCTCCGGTGTGCCGGTGAATTTCGCGCGCAGACGCTCGTCCTGCGAGCAGACGCCGACAGGGCAGGTGTTGGAGTGGCACTGCCGCACGATCAGACAGCCCATGGCGATCAGGCCTGCCGTGCCGATACCGTATTCCTCGGCACCCAGCAGGGCGGCGATGACCACATCGCGGCCCGTGCGGATGCCGCCGTCGGTGCGGAGCGACACCGAGGAGCGCAGGTGGTTGAGGCTGAGGACCTGATGCGCCTCGGCCAGACCGATTTCCCACGGCATGCCCGCATGCTTGATCGAGGTCTGCGGTGATGCACCCGTGCCGCCGTTGTGGCCCGCGATCAGGATGGCGTCGGCCTTGGCCTTGGCCACGCCCGACGCAATCGCGCCGATGCCGGTCGAGGACACCAGTTTCACCGTGACCTTGGCATCGGGGTTGATGGCCTTGAGGTCATAGATCAGCTGGGCGAGGTCCTCGATCGAATAGATGTCGTGGTGCGGCGGCGGCGAGATCAGCGTCGTACCGGGGACGGCATGGCGCATCTTGCCGATGAACTCGGTCACCTTGAAGCCGGGCAGCTGGCCGCCCTCGCCGGGCTTGGCACCCTGAGCGACCTTGATCTCGATCTCGCGGCACTGGTTAAGATATTCAGCGGTGACGCCGAAACGACCCGATGCCACCTGTTTGACCGCCGAGTTGGCGTTGTCGCCGTTGGGACGCGGGACATAGCGGGCCGGATCCTCACCGCCCTCGCCGGAGACGGCGCGCGCGCCCATCCGGTTCATGGCAATGTTCAGCGTCTCGTGCGCCTCAGGGCTGAGTGCGCCCAGCGACATGGCCTGCGACAGGAAGCGCTTGCGGATATCCGAGACGCTTTCGACCTCGTGCAGCTGGACGGGCTTGAGGCCGTCCTTGAAGTCCAGCAGGTCGCGCAAGGACAGGTCCGGCTGTTCGGCGACAGCGGCGGAATACTGCTTGTAGCGCTTGTAGTCGCCACGGTTTACCGCGTCCTGCAGCAGGTGGATGGTCTTGGCGTCGTGGCCGTGGGCCTCGCCACCCGCACGGATGCGGAAGAAGCCGCCCATCGACGGCGACGGTGTCTTTTCAGGCGCAAAAGCCGTCTGGTGACGCTGCAGGGCCGCACGTTCCAGACCGGCCAGACCGATGCCCGAAATACGCGAGGAGGCATTGGGGAAGAACTCTGCCGCCAAGGCGCGCGACAGGCCCAGAATCTCGAACTCGCACCCACCACGATAGGCGGAGATGATCGAAATACCCTTGCGGGCCAGAACCTTGAGCAGGCCCGCCTCGATGCCCTTCTTATAGTTTAGGCAGGCGTCCTTCAGCGACAGGTCGCCATAGAAGCCGCGCTCCAGACGCTCCTGGAACAGTTCCTGCGCCAGCCACGGATTGACGGCGGTCGCACCCACGCCAACCAGAACGGCAAAGGCGTGCGGGTCCAGCGTTTCAGCCGAACGGACGACGATCGAGCAATAGGTACGCAGGCCCGCATCCGTCAGGCGCAGGTGGACGCCCGAGGTGGCGAGGATCATCGGCACCGAAAGGCGATCCTCGGCGAAATGCTCGTCGGTCAGGACGATCAGGGTCGCGCCACCGCGCGCGGCGGCCTCGGCCTCGTCACGGATGCGATTCAGGGCTTCGCGCAGTCCCTTGCCCGCCTCGGCATCGGCTGCGGGCACCGGATAGGTGCAGTCGATGAAGGCGGTCGAGCCATCGGCCACAACGCCCAGCAGGCGCTCGTACATGCCGGTGGTCAGGACGGGGCTGTCCAGAACGAACACATCGGTCTGGGCCTCGTCATGGGCGAGGATGTTGCCGAGGTTCTTGAAGCGGGTCTTCAGGCTCATCGCGCCGCTTTCGCGCAGCGGGTCGATCGGCGGGTTGGTGACCTGAGAGAAGTTCTGGCGGAAATAATGGGCCAGCGGGCGCGGCAAGGACGACAGCACCGCCGGCGGCGCATCGTCACCCATGGAGCCGACCGCTTCCTTGCCGTCACGCACCAGCGCATCGAGCAGCAGGTCGCAGTCCTCGCGGCTGAAACCGGCGGCGATCTGGCGACGGGTCAGCGCCTCGCCCGTGGCGGCGCGCGGCTCGGGACCGGGGCCGATCAGAGGCTCCAGATCGACCATGTTGCCGATCCAGTCCTTGTAAGGATGGGCGGCGGCCAGAGCATCGACGGCCTCATGCTCGTCATAGACGCGGGCGGTTTTCAGATCGACGGCGATCAGTTTGCCGGGGCCGATGTGCAGGCGGCGCTTCACGCGGCCTTCCGGCAGGGGCACGAGGCCCGTTTCGGAACCGGCCAGCAGCAGGCCATCGACGGTTTCGACCGCGCGTAGCGGACGCAGGCCATTGCGGTCCTTGCCCGCCACGACCCAGCGGCCATCGACGGCACACAGGGCGGCGGGGCCGTCCCACGGCTCCATCACGGCGTTGCAATAGGCATAGAGGGCGCGGTGCTCGGCCTTCATCACCATGTCGTCCGACGACCAGGCTTCGGGCACCAGCAGGGCCTTGGCCATGGGCGCGGGGCGACCGGCGCGGACCAGAACCTCGAACACATTGTCCAGCGCCGCCGAGTCCGAGCCACCCGGCTGGATGACCGGCTTCACCTCATGGTCGCGGTCGCCAAACGCCGAGGCCGTCATGCGGATCTCGTGCGACTTCATCCAGTTGAGGTTGCCGTGCAGGGTGTTGATCTCGCCGTTGTGGGCGAGCATCCGGAACGGCTGGGCCAGCTTCCATTCGGGGAAGGTGTTGGTCGAATAGCGCTGGTGGAACAGGGCATAACCCGAGGCGACCAGCGGGTCGTTCAGGTCGATATAGAGCTGGCCCAACAGTTCGGCGCGGACCATGCCCTTATAGACGATGGAGCGGGCCGACAGCGAACAGATGTAGCAGCCCGACAGGCCGGCTTGCTGGACGGCAGCCTCGATGCGGCGGCGGCACAGGTAAAGCTCGCGCTCGACGGCCTCGCCGTTGGTGTCGGCCTTATAGAGGGCTTCGGGCACCGCCAGCATGATCTGTTCGATCTCGGGGCGGGTCTGTTCGGCGCGGGTGCCGACGACCGACAGGTCCAGCGGCGTCTGGCGCCAGCCATAGATGTAGAAGCCCGAGCGGATGGCCTCGGCTTCGACGATGGCGCGGGCGCGGTCTTGGGCACCGAGGTCGGTGCGCGGCAGGAAGACCTGACCCACGGCAATCGGGCCGGGGCGGACGCTCTGGCCGACAGCGCGGACCTGTTCGGCAAAGAACTCCTGCGGGATTTCGATCATGATGCCCGCGCCGTCGCCGGACAGGCCGTCGGCATCGACCGCGCCACGGTGGGCCACGGCCTTCAGCGACTGGATGGCCATGTCCACCACCTCGCGGCGTGGCTTGCCGTCGATGGCGCAGACAAGGCCGACGCCGCAGGCATCGCGTTCGGAGTTCGGGTCATAGGAACCAGCGGCGACCAGATTGGCGCGCGCGGCTTCATACTGGCTCAGCCAGTTGGCGTTGTTTTGCTCACTCATGCTGCGGCTTCCTCGGTACGCGCGCGCAGGTAACGGTCGATTTCGGCAGCGGCGTCCTGACCGTCGCGCACGGCCCAGACGACGAGGGAAGCGCCGCGCACGGCGTCCCCTGCGGCGAACACACCTTCAAGGCTGGTGGCGAACCCGCCACGGGCGACTTGAATGGTGTTCCAGCGGGACGTCTCGAGAGAGGCGTCCAGCTGTTCGGTGAAGTTTTCCGGCTCGAAGCCCAGAGCCTCGATCACCAGATCGGCGGCGACGTCGAAATCGCTGTCGGCGACAGGCACGATCTCGCGGCGGCCATTGGCTCCGGCCTCCGATAGGGCCATGCGCTGGGCGCGGACGGCGCTGACCGTCTCCCCCTTGGACATGAGGGCCTTGGGCGCAGCCAGCCATTCGAATGTCACGCCTTCTTCCTCAGCGTTCTGAACCTCACGCGCACTGCCCGGCATGTTGGCGCGGTCGCGGCGGTAAAGGCAGGTGACGCTGGACGCACCCTGACGGATGGCCGTGCGCACGCAGTCCATGGCGGTATCGCCGCCACCGACGACAACGACCTTCTTGCCCTTGGCGGTTTCGGCTTCGACGCTGTCACCCAGATCGCGTTTGTTCTGGGCGATCAGGAAGTCGAGCGCGGGCAGGGCGTCATCGGGGCCGCAACCCGGAATGGACAGGCGGCGGGCCTGATAGACACCCATGGCCAACAGCACAGCGTCGTGCTGGCCACGAAGCTCGTCCATCGAGATATCGGTGCCGACCGAGGTGTTCAGAACGAACTTCACCCCGCCCTCGACCAAGCGGTCGATCCGGCGCTGGACGACATATTTCTCCAGCTTGAAGCCGGGGATGCCGTACATCAAAAGGCCGCCCGCGCGATCGTGGCGGTCATAAACGGTGACCTGATAGCCCGCGCTGCGCAGACGATCGGCGGCGGCCAAGCCTGCCGGACCTGCGCCCACAATGGCGACCGATTGGCCGCGTTCGGCGACGGGGCGGATAGGTTCGACCCAGCCGTTCTCGAACGCCTGATCGGCGATCCAAGCTTCGACCGAGCCGATGGTCACGCCATCCCAGCCCGATTGTTGAAGCGTGCACGCGCCTTCGCACAGGCGGTCCTGTGGGCAGATGCGACCACAAATTTCGGGCATGGTCGAAGTGAGCGAAGCGGTCTTCCACGCCTCGCGCAGATCGCCATCTGCCGAAAGGGCCAGCCAGTCCGGAATATTGTTCTGGAGCGGGCAGGCGTTCTGGCAGAAGGGCACGCCGCAGTCGGTGCAGCGCGACGCCTGTTTCTGACCGGTTTCCGCGTTCGGTTTGAGTGTGATCTCGTTGAAATCACGCACGCGATCAGCCGCGGCCTGCTTTGGCAGGGAGCGAGCTTGAACTAGGAAACCACCGGGATTGGAACGACCACCTTTTTGCATGTGCACACTTTGGCGGCTAACCCGTGTTATCGCAAATATTTTTCCCGTTTATCCGCTTTTTTTCGACCAAAGTGCATGATGCATGCTTTTTGAGAATAGATTGCAGGAATGATATTCTAACCGATATTGCATTGCGGCATAAATAAAGCAGGTCGATCGGGGTTCTGCGCTGAAGCTTGCCAAACGCAGGTCGCCCAGTTTCAAACCTATGGCTGCAAACGGCCTTACGGAACGTCTCCCCTGCGGTTGTGTTGTCCCTGAGGATGTTCAGGTCAGACGCAAGGTGGATACGACATGGCCAGTATCGAAAAAGGGCGTGGGTTGGGGGTCAGTTTGGCCCGTTTGCTCGGTGTGATCATCGGCATCATCGGCTTGGTGCTGGCGATTGGCGGGGTCCAGCTGATGATGATCGGCGGCTCGGCCTATTATCTTGTCACGGGCGTGCTGATGATGATCAGCGGCCTGTTGATGGTGATGCGCCGGCTGTCGGGCGCGCTTCTTTATGTGTTGATCGTTATCGGCACTCTGGCGTGGGCGGTCTGGGAGGTCGGGCTGAACGGCTGGGCTCTGGTACCGCGCGTGATCGCGCCGATGGTGCTGCTGTTCTTCGTCGTTCTGAGCATGGGGGCCTTGAAGCGCGATGGCGGCGGGCGACTGGTGTTTATGGGACTGGTCGGCTGGGCCTTGGTGCTTGTGGTCGGCGGGGGTGTGGTCGCAGCGACCAACCGCGCCGGTGTGATGAATCCGGTTCCGGCGGCGGGGCAGTCGCTGATCGGTGATCCGGCCTTGGCCAAGGTCGGTGCCGACTGGCCCGCATGGGGCGGCAGTGACAGCGCCCAACGCTATTCGCCGCTGACCCAGATCACCCGCGACAATGTGAAAAATCTCACGCGGGCATGGACCTTCCGTACGGGCGACCTGCCCGAAGAACGCTGGGGCGCAGAAACGACGCCGCTGAAGATCGGCGACACCCTTTATCTGTGCTCCGCGCGGAACAAGCTTTTTGCGGTTGATGCCGCTACCGGTCGCCAGAAGTGGACCTATGATCCCAAGGTGTCCGACGACGACATTCCCTATACGGCGGCCTGCCGTGGCGTGACCTATTTCGCCAAGCCCAATGTAGATGCGGCCCAGCCCTGCGCCACCCGCATTATCGAAGGCACGCTGGATGGCCGTCTGGTCGCGGTCGATGCCCGCACGGGTGCCCCCTGTCAGGACTTTGGCACCAATGGCGCGGTCAGCATCAAGACCGGCATGGGCGATCCCTATCCGGGCATGGTATCGATCACCTCGGCCCCCGTCATCGTGCGGGGCATTGTGGTGACGGGCCATCAGGTGCTGGACGGACAAAAGCGCTGGAACGCGTCTGGCGTCATTCAGGGCTTTGATGCTGTGACGGGCGAGCTGAAGTTCGCATGGGACATGATGCGCCCCGACATCACCACCCTCCCGCCTGATGGCGAGACCTATACCCCCGGCACGCCCAATATGTGGACCACGGCCACGGCGGACGAGGCGCTGGGTCTGGTCTTCCTGCCGATGGGTAACTCTGCTGCCGACTATTATTCGGGCGAGCGCCGTCCGGCGGAGAACGAGTATTCAACCTCGCTGGTGGCGCTGGATGTCACCACGGGCAAGCCGCGCTGGCATTTCCAGACCGTCCATAAGGATGTCTGGGACTATGACCTCGGCTCACAGGCCACTCTGGTGGACATGCCGGTTGGTGGCCAGACGGTGCCTGCGGTGATCCTGCCGTCCAAACAGGGCGACATCTATGTGCTGGACCGCCGCACGGGCCAGCCGCTGCATGAGGTCGAGAATATCAAGGTGCCGCAGGGAGGCGTTGAGCCTGCCCAACGTACGCCAACCCAACCGACGTCGCTGTTCCACACCCTTCGCAAGCCCGATCTGACCGAGCGGGACATGTGGGGTATGTCGCCCATCGACCAGATGTACTGCCGTATTCAGTTCCGCCAGTCGGCCTATGAGGGCTTCTTTACCCCGCCGACGGCCGACAAATACTGGATCCAGTATCCGGGCTATAACGGTGGCTCGGACTGGGGCGGTATCGCGATAGATCCGGTACGCGGTGTGATCGTGGCCAACTATAACGACATGCCCAACCACAACCGTCTAGTCCCGCGCGCCAAGGCCGACCAGCTGGGCTGGTTCCCGCGTGATGATCCCCGCTACATCGAGCGCGAGAAGGAAGCGGCCAACCGTGGCGGCAGCCTGTCAAAGTCCAAGGCCGAGGGGGCGGGCGATCCGCAGATCGGTGTCCCCTATGCCATCGATGTGAATGCGGGCTGGCGCGTGAAGTTTACGGGCCTGCTGTGCAAACAGCCGCCCTATGGCGGTATCCGCACCATTGACCTGCGCACGGGCAAGACCCTGTGGGACCGCGCCTTCGGTACGGCCCGCAAGAATGGCCCGTTCGGCATCCCGTCCATGCTGCCGCTGGAGATCGGCACGCCGAACAACGGCGGCTCGGTGGTCACGGCGGGCGGTCTGATCTTCATCGCTGCGGCGACCGATGATCTGATCCGCGCCATCGACATCGAAACCGGCAAGACCGTTTGGCAGGACGTTCTCCCCGCCGGTGGTCAGGCGAACCCGATGATCTATGAGCAGAATGGCCGCCAGTATCTGGTCATCATGGCCGGTGGTCACCACTTCATGGAGACCCCGAAGGGTGACTATGTGATCGCTTATGCTCTGCCCCAGAGGGGCTGAGCATAGGCTTGATACTTGCACCTATCGCCTAGCGGCTACTTGAGGGGAGTCTTTGTTGCCCTATCGCCTATCGGCTGCTTGAGGGCGATAAGAGCTAACAAATGAAAGGCCGGAGTTTTGCTCCGGCCTTTTTCTGTGGTGATTGGCTTTTAGGGTCTGGTTTGGCCCTGTCCGCGCACGACATATTTGAAGGTGGTGAGTTGTTCGGCACCGACGGGGCCGCGGGCGTGCATGCGGCCTGTGGCGATGCCGATCTCGCCGCCGAAGCCGAACTCACCGCCATCGGCATATTGCGTCGAGGCGTTATGGACCACGATGGCGCTGTCCACGCGGTTCAGGAAGGTGGCGGCGGCGTCCGCGTCGTCGGTCACAATGGCCTCGGTGTGGCCCGAGCCATAGCGTTCGATGTGGGCGATGGCGGCGTCGATACCGTCCACCACGGCCACGGCGATGATGGGCGCGAGGTATTCGGTGGACCAGTCCTCGTCCATCGCGGCGACCATGTCCGGCACGATGGCGCGGGCGGCTTCGTCACCGCGTATCTCGCAGCCCTTGGCCTGAAGGTCGGCGGCGATCAGCGGCAGAAGCGACGGCGCGACGGCCCTGTCGATCAGCAGGGTCTCGGTCGCCCCGCATACCGACACGCGGCGCATCTTGGCATTCAGCACCAGTGCGCGGGCCATGTCCGGATTAGCACCGGCATGGACGTAGGTGTGGTTCATGCCTTCAAGGTGGGACAGGACGGCCACCCGCGCCTCGGACTGAACGCGTCCGACAAGGCTCTTGCCGCCGCGCGGGACGATCAGGTCGATATTGCCTTCCAGCCCCGCCAGCATCAGGCCGACGGCGGCGCGGTCGGGCGTATCCACCAGCTGGATCGCATCGGCGGGCAGGCCTGCCTCAGCCAGCGCCTCGCCGATCACGGCGGCGATCGCCAGCGACGACTGCAGACAGTCCGAGCCGCAACGCAGGATGGCCGCATTGCCCGAGCGGATGCACAGGGCTGCGGCGTCCGCCGTTACATTGGGGCGGCTCTCATAGATAATGCCCAGCACACCGATGGGGGTACGCACGCGAGCGATATCCAGATTGTTGACCGGCGCGGTCCAGCGTTCGGTCTCCACGCCCAGCGGGTCCTGAACACCGGCAATGATGTCCACGGCGGCGGCGATGCCTTCGACGCGCGCGGGGTTGAGAGCCAGGCGGTCCAGCAGGGCCTCGCTCATGCCATTGGCGCGGCCCGCGTCGAGGTCGCGCTGGTTGGCGGCAAGGATCGGCTCGACCGCGCCGCGCAGTTTTTGCGCCAGAAGCGTCAGGGCGCGGGTGCGGACCTCGGGCGCGGCCTCACGCAGGGCGCGGGCGGCGACGCGGGCGCGCTGGCCGCGCTGGAGCATGGCGTGTGTCAGGTCGCTCATCTTACGGTTCCAGAACCAGATCGTTGCGGTGGACCACAACCGACGGGCCGCGATAGCCGATCAGTTGTTCGATGTCGTCGGAGTGGTGGCCCTTGATGCGGGCCACATCGTCGTGCGGATAGTTGACGAGGCCGACGCCGAGGCGGGTGCCCGCGGCATCGACCAGCCGCACACTGTCACCTTTTTCAAAGCGGCCCTTCACGGTGACGACGCCCGAGGGCAGCAGGCTCTTGCCCGCCTGCAGGGCGCGCACGGCCCCTTCGTCGAGGGTCAGGCTGCCTGCGGGGGCGACGCTGCCCGCGATCCACTGTTTCCAAGCGGCCAGCGGGGAGGAGGCAGGGCGGAACAGTGTCGACTTGGCCCCCTCGCGGACGGCTTTCAGCGCGTGGCGGTTGAGGCCGGAGGCGATAATGGTGGCACATCCTGCAGAGCCCGCGATCTGGACGGCGGCCAGCTTGGTGGCCATGCCCCCGGTACCGACGCCGGCCTCGGCATTGGCTCCGGCGCCCATGGACAGGATGTCAGGCGTAAGGCGCTCGATAAATTCCAGATGCTTGGCCTCCGGATCGCGGCGGGGATCGGCGGTATAAAGCCCGTCCACATCCGACAGCAGGACCAGCAGGTCGGCCTGCGCCAACTGGGCCGTGCGGGCGGCAAGACGGTCGTTGTCGCCGTATCGGATTTCCTCGGTGGTGACGGTGTCGTTCTCGTTCACGACCGGAATGATGCCGTGGTGCAGCAGGGCCTGTGCCGTGGCGCGGGCGTTCAGCCAGCGGCGGCGGCGCTCGGTATCGTCGCGCGTCAGAAGGATCTGTCCGGCCAGCAGGTCATAGGGAGCCAGTGCCTCTTCCCACGCCTTCATCAAAAGGCTCTGGCCGACAGCGGCGGCGGCCTGTTTGTCAGCAAGCTTCTTGGGATCGGTCTGGATGCGGGCGCGGCCAAGGGCCACGGCACCGGACGAGACAATGATGACCTCCTTGCCGTCCTGACGCAGGTCGGCAATGTCTTCGGCAAGGGCGGCCATCCATGCGCGGTTGGCTTCCTTGCGGCGTGGGTCGAACACCAGCGACGAGCCGATTTTGAGCACGATCCGGCGAGCCTGATCGAGGGCAGCCTGAGGCGAGGTTGCGGTGAGGGCAACGGCGTCAGTGTCGGTGGGGCGGTGTTCGTCTGTCAGTGTCACGGTTCACTGACTAATGCCGAAGCATCTTCGCGTCATCATCTGTTCGGTGAAAAAGCTTCAGTAGGTGGCCATAAAAAACGCCCGACGGAGAAGATTCCGCCGGGCGTTGCGATTTCAGCCGTATGGGGCGGCTTACTGGTCTTGGGTCCAGCTACCGGCCAGAGCCTTGAACAGGCTGATCTGGGCATTGGCCACGGCCTGTTCGGACCCGGCGAGCGCGGCGTCGGCACCGGCGAGGGTGCGTTCGGCGTCAAGCACGCTCAGGAAGCTGTCGGCGCCGGCGTCGAAACGCAGGCGCGACAGACGCGCGGCGGTCGCTGCCTGTTCGCGGGCGATGCGCAGGGCGCGCTGGCGATCCAGCTCATTGGCATAGGCCGACAGAGCCGTCTCGGTTTCCTGAAGTGCGACCAAGACCGTCTGGTCATAGTTGGCCAGAGCGGCATCGGCACGGGCATCGGCCTGTTTGATACGGGCGCGGGCCGCGATGACGTTCGGGAAGGACCACGAGATCAGCGGGCCGAACGAGAAGCGGAAATTCTCGTCATTGCCCAGATCACCGGCATCCAGTGCCGTCGAGCCGAAGGAGCCGCCCAGACGGACCGACGGGAACAGGCCCGCAGTCGCCACATTCACCCGCGCACCGGCAGCGGCCAGTTCGGCCTCGGAACGGCGGATGTCGGTGCGGCGGGCCAGAAGGGCGGCACCGTCGCCGACTGGGATCGGCTGCGACAGCTGCGGGGTGGCGCTGCAACCCTTGGCCGCTTCGCTGGCCTCGGCGGGCGTGCGGCCCGTCAGGGTGGCGAGACGGAACAGGGCCGCATCACGACCGGCCCGCAGCGGCGGCAGGCTGGCGCGGGTCTGCTCGAGGGCTGCACGGGCGTGGGCCACGTCCAGACCATTGCCGACCCCGCCTTCCAGCAGGCGCTGGACCAGATCGACCGTCTGGGTCTGCAGGTCGATGTTGCGCTCGGCCACGGCCACCTGCGCGTTGAGGGCGCAGGTGTCGGCATAGGCGCGGGCGGTCTCGGCCACGACCGTGACACGCACCGTTTCCAGCGCGGCCTCGGCAGCACGGGCGTCGGCGCGCGCGGCGCGGATCGAGGACTCAACGCGACCGAACAGATCGATCTCATAGGCCACGTCCAGACCCACATCATAGGTCTCGACTTCCGGCAGTTCGGCACCACCTGCCGCCGGGTTGGTGATGGTCGAGGACTGGCTGCGGTTGGCCGCACCCGTCACCGTCGTGGACGGCAGGCGGTTGGAGCGGGCTTCCGACAGCGAGGCCCGCACGGCGCGCAGGTTGGCGGCGGCGGCCTCAAGGTCGTTGTTCTCGGCCAGAGCCTGCTGGATCAGGGCGTCCAGGTTGGCGTCGTTATAAAGACGCCACCAGTTGCCCTCGACCGGCGCGGTTGAGACCGCGCCAGTCTGGGAGCCGATGAAATCGCCTTGCGACGCGACCGGCGTCGTCGGGACGACCGGCTTGGGGCCAACGGCACAGGCGGCCAGCAGAGCGGCCGAACCAGCAGCCGTCAGCAGGTTACGGATGGAGGCTTTCATCAAGCGTCTCCCTTCAGGGTAGTGTCGTCGGCGTCGAACGGATCGTGCGGCGTCGAGCCAAAGGAGGTCGGCAGTTCGCGTTCCTTGCTCGGGCCTTTCGGCAGTTTTCCGGCAATCCAGCGGCAGACCACATAGAAGACCGGCGTGAAGATCAGGCCGAAGATGGTCACCCCGATCATGCCCGACACGACCGAGATACCCAGCGACTGACGCATCTCGGCACCCGGACCCGTGGCGATGGCCAGAGGCAGAACGCCGAAGATGAAGGCGAAGGACGTCATCAGGATCGGGCGCAGACGCTGGCGGGCCGCTTGGACAGCCGCCTCGAAGCGGTCGAGACCGTCCTCTTCCTCGGCCTGTTTGGCGAACTCGACGATCAGGATGGCGTTCTTGGCCGCCAGACCCACGAGCACGACCAGACCGACCTGAACGAGGATGTTGTTGTCCAGCCCCATCAGGTTCACCCCGATCATGGCCGCCAGAATACACATCGGCACGATCAGGATGACGGCCAGCGGAAGCGTGAAGGCTTCATACTGGGCGGCCAGCACGAGGAAGACGAAGACCACGGCCAGAATGAAGATGGTACCGGCCGAACCGCCCGATGCCTTCTCCTGATAGGCCATTTCCGTCCACTCATAGCTGAAGCCGTCCGGCAGTGCCTGACCTGCCAGACCTTCCATGAAGGCCAGGGCTTCACCCGAGGACACGCCCTGCGCGGGCGAACCCTGCAGTTCGGTCGCGGGGAACAGGTTGAAGCGGACAACGCGTGCCGGGCCCGAGGACTCGTACAGGTTGGCCACGGCACCCACCGGAACCATCGCGCCCGAGTTCGAGCGGACCTTCAGATTGGCGATGTCCGAGATGTCGTCGCGGTACATAGGCTCTGCCTGTGCCGTCACGCGGAAGGTGCGGCCCAGATAGTTGAAGTCGTTGACGTAGGCCGAGCCCAGATAGATGCCCAGCGTACCGAACACCGACGAGGGCTGGACGCCCATCATCAGGGCCTTTTCACGGTCGACGTCGGCCTGAATACGCGGCGAGCCGGTGTTATACATCGAGAACACCTGCTGGACCTTGTCGCCGTTCTCGGCAGCCGCGCCCATCATGGCGAAGGTCGCGCCTTCAAGGGCCTTGTAACCGGCACCCGAGCGGTCCTGGATCATCATCTTGAAGCCGCCGTTACCCATGCCTTGGACGGCAGGCGGCGACAGCATGAAGATCTGGGCGTCCTGGATCTGGGCCGCAGCGCCGGTCAGGGCACCGCCAAGGGCGGCCGCGGCCTGATCCTTGTTGGGGCGCTCGTCCCAGTGCTTCAGCTTGATGAACATGGTGGCCGAGTTGGAGGCCATCGAGAAGGACGAGCCGTCCAGACCGGCCAGCGCGGCAACCTCGGCCACGTTCGGGTTCTGGTTGATGATGGCCAGGGTGCGGTCCAGCACTTCGGTGGTGCGCTCCAGCGAGGCACCCGACGGCAGCTGGATGACGCCGATCAGGACGCCTTGGTCCTGCTCCGGGATAAAGCCGGTCGGGGTGTCGACCAGACGCCAGCCCGTCAGGGCGAGAAGACCCGCATAGATGACCAGCATGACCATGGCCATGCGGACCAGTCGCGCCGTCAGGGAGCCGAACTTTTCGGACAGCCAGTCAAAGCCCGTGTTGAACTTGTTACCGGCCCAGCCGATGCCGTAGCCGATGGTGCCCAGAACGCCCGTCTTGCGGGCCGCGTGGTCGTCATGGGCGACGTGCGGCTTGAGAAGCAGGGCGGCCAGAGCCGGCGACAGGGTCAGCGACAGCAGCAGCGAGATCAGGGTCGAGGACGCGATCGTCACGGCAAACTGGCGATAGAAGATACCCGGAATGCCCGGCACGAAGGCGGTCGGCACGAACACGGCGGTCAGGGTCAGCGAGATGGCGACCAGAGCGCCCGACACCTCGGCCATGGAGCGATAGGCCGCTTCCCGCGGGGTCAGGCCCTCGCGGATGTAACGCTCGACGTTCTCGACCACGATGATGGCGTCGTCGACGACGATACCCACGGCCAGAACCAGAGCGAACAGCGACAGGGAGTTGATCGAGTAGCCGAGGCCCAGCAGCACCGCGAAGGTACCCACCAGCGCCACCGGAATGGCAATCACCGGAATGATGGCCGCGCGCCACGTCTGCAGGAAGACCAGCACGACGATGGCCACGAGGATCACGGCTTCGAACACGGTGTGGATCACCGAGTCCACCGAGGCCTGAACGAACTCGGTCGGGTTATAGGGGATGGTGTAGGAAACGCCGGCGGGGAAGTCCTTGGACATCGCCTCCATTTCCTTGAGCACAAGCTCGGCCGACTTCAGCGAGTTGGCACCGGGTTGCTGGACGATACCCAGACCGACGCCCGGCTTGCCGTCGAACGAGGCGTTGATGCCGTAGTCCTGCGGGCCGACCTCGATACGGGCCACGTCGGACAGACGGGTCACGCGACCTTGGGCGTCCGAGCGGATGACAACCTGACCGAACTCTTCGGGCGTTTTCAGACGGCCCTGAATGTCGATGGGGGTCTGGAAGGCCGCCGATCCGGTCGGATACGGAGCCTGACCCAGCGCGCCACCGGCGGCCTGGATGTTCTGGGCCTGAAGGGCACCGACGATGTCCTGGGCCGACAGATTGCGGGCCGCAGCCTTGGTCGGGTCGATCCAGATACGCATGGCATAGTTGCCACCGCCGAACACCGTGACCGAGCCCACGCCGTCGAGGCGCAGCAGGCGGTCACGCACGGTCGAGTTGCCGAGGTTACCCAGATAGGTCCGGTCGATGCTGGGATCGTCGGACGTCAGGGCGACCAGCATCAGGAAGCCGCTGGACGCCTTGTTGACGCTGACGCCCGTGCGGCGGACCTCTTCGGGCAGGCGCATTTCGGCCAGCTTCACGCGGTTCTGGACCAGAACCTGTGCGGTATCGAGGTCGGTACCCGGCTCGAAGGTGACGGTGACGGCGACCGCGCCATCTGCCGTCGAGGACGACGATAGATAAAGCATGCCTTCGACGCCGTTCACTTCCTGCTCGATCGGCGCGGCGACGGTCTCGGCCAGCGTCTCGGCGGATGCACCTGGATAGGCGGCGTTGATGGTGATGGTCGGTGGCGCGATCTCGGGATACTGCGCCAGCGGCAGGCTCGGATAGGCGAATGCCCCCACCAAGGTGATGAAGGTGGCGATAACGATCGCGAAGATCGGCCTATCGATAAAGAAACGGGAGAAATTCATAACGGGTTTTCCGGCCTAGGCCTCTTTCCTCAACCTGCGTTGACGAAGGTGGCGGAGGAGGCCGTCGACGCAGGCGTCGTCGGGGCCGGGTTGGCCGGAGCATCCGAGGGCTTGATGGTCCCGTTCTGGGCGGTGACCTTCTGGCCCGGACGGGCGCGTTGCTGACCGTTGATGATAACGCGGTCGTCGGCGGCCAGACCCGTACGGATCACACGCAGGCCGTTGACGAGAGGTCCGGTCTGGACCGGCTTGGCACCGACCGTACCGTCCTTGGCGACGACATAGACCAGACGGCGGGCACCGTCGGCGATGATGGCGGCATCCGGAACCAGCATGGCTTGGTATTCAGCGGCACCGGCCAGTTGGGCGTGGCCGAACATGCCCGGCTTCAGGAAGCCGTTGGCATTGGCGATGACGGCGCGCAGGCGGATGGTGCCCGAGGCCGGATCGATGGCGTTGTCGGTGAAGTCGAGCGTACCGGCGTGGGTGAACTCGGCCTCGTCCTGCAGGCGGACCTTGATCGGAACCGCGCCCTTGGCGGCTTCGCGCTGATACTTGAGCGCAGTAGCTTCGGAGCCGTCGAACACGAAGTAGATCGGCGAGGACGAAACGATGGTCGTCAGGATGTCACCGGCCGAAGAGCCACCGCCGATCAGGTTGCCCGGATCGACACGGCGGTCCGACACGCGGCCCGAGATCGGGGCGGTTACGCGGGTGAACTCCAGATCCAACTGGCGGCTGCGGATGGCGGCGTTGGCAGCCGAAACAGCGGCTTCGGCGGTTTGCACGGCGGCCTTTTTGGCGTCGTATTCGGCTTGCGATACCGCTTGCGAAGCCAGCAGGCCCTCGGCGCGGGCGAGGTCGGCGCGGGCCAGACCCAGTTGAGCCTGGGCCTGAGCCAACTGGGCGCGGGCGGCGGCCAGTGCGGCCTGCGCCGGACGCTGGTCCAGCGTGAACAGCAGCTGGCCCTGACGGACATAGTCGCCGTCCTTGAAGTGGACCGACTGGATATAGCCGCCTACGCGGGCGCGGACGTCAACGCTACGGGTCGCCTCGAAACGGCCGGTAAACTGGTCCCAGTCAACGACGGTACGCGACAGGGGGACCGCCACAGTTACGGGCGGGGCACCCTGTTCGGGGGCCTGCTGGCCTTTGGAGCAGCCGTAGAGGGCGGCCGCCATTAGAACGGACGCGGCCGCGAGCTTCACCGTGCGCATAGGCGCATTCTCCTGGAGTCTGAAAATGACTTGGTGACTGAACGCGCAAAAAGGGGAGGGGGCGCCCAGTCAACATGCGTGGACTTAAAGCGCAGTGATATGCCTCTTGTCAACGGTTGATGACATAGCCATACTCGCGGCAAGGTTTTTGGAGACTTCTGTTTTTTGTCCGTACGCGAGAGTCATAGGCCACGTAATGCTGTGGCGACGCGCCAGGCGATCCTCGATGTGGCGAGGGAGCGTTTTACCGCCCACAGCTATGACGATGTCGGTATGCGCGACATCGCCCGCGAGGTGGGTGTCGATGCCGCACTGGTCTCGCGATACTTTGGCTCCAAGGAAGACCTGTTCACTGCGGCGCTGGACAGCTGCAAGAGCGGTAACGAGCTGTGGAGCGGCGAGCGGAGCGGTTTTGGCCTGCGGGTTGCACGCGAGATCGTGAACGGCGAGTTCGACTGTCCGCGCCACAGCACGCCGACCAACCGTCTGGCCGGATTGCTGATGCTGCTGCGCTCCATCGGCTCGGCCAAGGCCATGGAGATGGTTCAGCGCAACAGTAATGAACGCTTCTTCGGGCCGTTGACGGAATGGCTGGGCGGACCCAATGCCCATGTCCGTGCACGTCTGGTGGCGGGCCTGATCATGGGGATGGCGGTCAGCCGCGAACTGGCGGACGGCTTTTCCAGCCTCAGTCCGGAGGACTTGGAGGAACTGGCCCAGAGCATGGGCAAGACGCTTCAGTCACTGGTGGACGGACAATAAAAAAGGCGGGCCATGGCGGCCCGCCTTTTTCGTCTCGGGGAGAGAGAGTTAGGCCCAGTGCATCGGTACGTGGCGGGCAGCGGCCCAGTGGATGGCGCGGATGGCATCGACCACGGCGCGGGTGGCTGCTTCGGTGCCCAGTTCGCCGCCCAGATCGCGGGTGACCTGATTGGATGCCTGAACGGCGGCGACGGCGGCCTCGATGGAATCGGCCTCGTCTTCCAGCTTGAAGCTGTGGCGCAGCATCATGGCCGCCGACAGGATGGTGCCGATCGGATTGGCCTTGTCTTGCCCTGCGATGTCCGGTGCCGAGCCGTGGATCGGCTCGAACAGGCCCGGACCCTCGGCGCCCAGCGATGCGGACGGCAGCAGGCCGATGGAGCCGCCCAGCACCGAGATCTCGTCCGACAGGATGTCGCCGAACATATTCTCGGTCAGGATGACGTCATACTCGCGCGGCTTCAGGATCAGGTGCATGGCCATGGAGTCGACCAGCGCGTGTTCCAGCGTGATGTTGGGGAATTCTTCGGCGTGGATGCGGGTGACGGTTTCGCGCCACAGACGCGAGGTCTCCAGCACATTGGCCTTGTCGACCGAGGTGACCTTGCCACGGCGTTGTTCGGCGGCCTTGAAGGCGGCGCGGGTGACGCGCTCGATCTCGGCGACTGTATAGCTGCACAGGTCGGTCGCGTCGGTTTCCGAGCGAGTGCGCTCGCCGAAATAGACGCCGCCGGTTAGTTCGCGGAAGACCAGCAGATCGACGCCCTCGACGATCTCGCGCTTCAGCGGCGAGCGGTGGGCCAGAGCGGGCGAGACCTGCAGCGGGCGCAGGTTGGCGAACAGGCCCATTTCCTTGCGGATGGTCAGCAGACCCTGTTCGGGACGCACCGGCTTGCCGTCGAATTTGGGATCACCCACCGCGCCCAGCAGTACGGCATCGGCCTTCAGACAGGCATCGCGCGTGGCGTCCGGCAGCGGGGTTCCGGTGGCGTCGATGGCCGCGCCGCCGATCAGGTGGTCCTCAAAGTTGAATTGGTGGCCATAGATGTCCCCCAGAGCGGTCAGGACACGCTGGGCGGCCTTGGTCACTTCGGGGCCGACGCCGTCACCCGGCAGGACGACGATGTTGAAGGTGCGTTTCTCGCTCATCGTGCGATCTCCGGTTTGGGGTCATTGCGGGCGGCTTCGAAAGCCGAAATGTTTTCGTCGCGGGCCAGCAGCCAGCCGAGGGTGTCGACGCCGTCGATCAGGCACTGGCGGGCGAAGGCATCAACCTTGAAGGCCACCGGCTCGGCATTGCCGCGCTGGATGCGGTTGTTTTCCAGATCGATGGTGACGGGCTGGTCCTGATGCTGGGCCAGATCGTCCCAGACTTGTTGGCTCACCACGATCGGCAGCAGGCCGTTCTTCAGCGCGTTGGAGGTGAAGATGTCGGCGATCTCGGTCGAGATGACGACGCGGAAGCCGTAGTCCAGCAGGGCCCACGGGGCATGCTCGCGCGAGGAGCCGCAGGCGAAGTTCGGCCCGCCCAGCAGGATACGGTGCTCGGCGGGATCGATCCGGTTCAGGATGGCCTCGGGCTTGCGCGAGCCATCGGCTTCATAGCGCCAGTCATAGAAGGCCTGATCACCCAGACCGTCGCGGGTCGTCGTGGTCAGGAAGCGGGCCGGAATGATCTGGTCGGTGTCGATATTGGCCTGCGACAGGACCACGACCTTGGAGGTCAGCGTCTTGAAGGGTTCCATTTACGCGGCCTCCTCGACCAGCACGGGATAGTCGCGCGGGTCGGCCAGATGACCGGCCACGGCGCTGGCGGCGGCGGTGGCGGGGCTGGCCAGAACGGTGCGGGCGCCCTTGCCCTGACGGCCCTCGAAATTGCGGTTGGAGGTCGAGACGCACAGCTGGCCCTCGCCCACCACATCGCCGTTCATGGCAATGCACATCGAACAGCCGGGGATGCGCCATTCGGCGCCGGCGGCGGTGATGATCTTGTGCAGGCCCTCGGCCTCGGCCTGTTGGCGCACGGCTTCCGAGCCGGGGACGACCAGCATGCGGACGCCGTCGGCGACCTTGCGCCCCTTCAGTATGTCCGCCACCACGCGCATGTCGGGCAGGCGGCCATTGGTGCACGAGCCGACGAAGACCACATCGACCTTTTCCTTGGTCGTTACCTCGCCAGCGGTGAAGCCCATATAGGCCAGAGCCTTGGCGTCGGATTCCGACTGCGGTTGCGGGGCGGGGGTGCCGATGGGGACGGCGGCGTCGGGGGTGGTGCCCCATGTGGCCATCGGGCGGATGGCGGAACCGTCCAGACGCACTTCCTTGTCGAAGGCCGCGCCTTCGTCGGTGGCCAGCGACAGCCAGTCCCTGGCGGCGGCCTCATAGTCGGCGGGCACATATTTGCGGCCGCGCAACCAGTCGATGGTGGTCTGGTCCGGCGCGATCATGCCCGCACGGGCACCGGCCTCGATCGACATGTTGCACAGGGTCATGCGCCCTTCCATGTCCAGCGAGCGGATGGCCGAGCCCGCGTATTCAATGACATAGCCTGTGCCGCCGCCAAAGCCGATCTCGGCGATGATGGCCAGAGCCACATCCTTGCCCGAGACGCCCGCCTGCAGTTCACCGTCCACGGTCACGCGCAGGGTCTTGGCGCGGCGTTGCAGCAGGCATTGGGTCGCCAGAACGTGACCCACTTCCGAGGTGCCGATGCCAAAGGCCAGAGCGCCGAACGCGCCGTGGGTGGCGGTATGGCTGTCACCGCAGACGACCGTCATACCCGGCTGGGTCAGGCCCTGTTCCGGACCCATGACGTGAACCACGCCGCGCTGGTCGCTGTCCCATCCGGCCAGTTCGATGCCGAAGCGCTTGGTATTGGCTTCCAGCGTCTCGACCTGTTTCCTGGCCTGTTCGGTGACATAGGGGCGGTGGCCATCCGGTCCTGCGGGCAGGGTGGGGGTGGAATGGTCCAGCGTGGCAAAGGTGCGGTCCGGACGGCGCACCTTCAGGCCGCGCGCATCCAGTTCGGCAAAGGCCTGGGGCGAGGTGACCTCGTGGACCAGATGCAGGTCCACATACATCACGCCCGGTGTGGCGTCGGTCTCGGGGACGACGACGTGACGCTCCCACACCTTTTCATAGAGCGTCTTAGGCTGGCTCATGCTGGCGCTCCTTGGTGGTGGCGGTGGTGTGGATCGGCTCCAGCCAGCCGTAGCGGTCCGGCGTGGTGCCATCGAACAGGCCACGGAAAGCCTTGTTGACGGCCTTGGTCACCGGACCCGGACCTGCGGCGCGGGTGGTGATGCCGTCGACCGAGCGGACGGGGGTGATCTCGGCGGCGGTGCCGGTCATGAAGACTTCGTCAGCGACGTACAGGCTCTCGCGGGTCATGGTCTGTTCGCGGGTTTCATAGCCCAGACCGCGAGCCAGCTTGATCACGCTGTCACGGGTGATGCCTTGCAAGATCGACGAGGATGACGGCGGGGTCATCAGCACGCCGTCACGCACGACGAACAGGTTCTCGCCCGCGCCCTCGGACAGCAGGCCGTCAGCGCCCAGAGCGATACCCTCGCCATAGCCGCCCTGACGGGCTTCGCGACCGATCAGATAGCCGGACAGATAGTTGCCACCAGCCTTGGCACCGGTCGGGATGGTGTTCGGGGCCACGCGGTTCCAGCTGGAGATGCAGGCATCGACGCCGCGCTCCAGAGCTTCTTCGCCCAGATAGGCCCCCCACGGGAAGGCGGCGATCATGACGTCGGTGGTGATGGCATCGGGCGACGGGGTCACGCCCATGCCGCAGCCGCCCAGGAACGCCAGTGGGCGGATGTAGGCCGACTTCAGCCCCTCGGACGCGACGGTGTCACGGCAGGCCTGAACCAGTTCCTCGACCGAATAGGGCATGGGGAAGTGGTAGATGCGGGCGCTGTCGTGCAGGCGGCGCACGTGGTCCGTCAGACGGAAGCCGCACGGGCCGTTCGGGGTGTCATAGACGCGGATGCCTTCGAACACCGAGGTGCCGTAGTGAAGCGCATGGCTCATCACGTGGACGGTACAGTTCTCCCACGCAGTCAGCTTTCCATTGAACCAGATCTTTTGGGCCAGCGGCTTCATTGTCTTGTCAGTCCAGTCTGCGGCCGAGGCCGCGAATTACGCGAGTAAGGAAGGGGGATCAGGCGGCGTTGGCCGAGGCCGGAGCCTCGATGCGGCGCACGCCAAACAGGCGGTCGATCTGACGGCCCAGATTGTCGATGCAGCGGGTGCCGTCGCGGCTGGCGACAGTCAGGGCCAGCGTGCGCCAGTCACCCATATCGGCCATGTTCATGCCGTGGATCTCGAACCCACGGCGCTCTACGAGGCCGATCAGACGCTGCAGCGAGCCGTCAGCGCGGTCGATCTGGATATGGATAGTGTTGCTCATCGCGAGCCCTCCATCATTTCAGCGTTGTTCTTGCCCGGCGGAACCAGCGGCCAGACGTTGTCTTCGGGATTGATGATGACGTGCATCAGGATCGGACCATCGGCAGCCAGCAGACGGTCGATGCCGTCGGAGACCTGATCCTTGGTCTCGATGCGGAAGGCGGGGATGCCAAAGGCCTCGGCCACCTTCACGAAGTCGGGGTTGTCGGACAGGTCGACCTCGGAGAAGTTCCGCTCGAAGAAGAACTCCTGCCACTGGCGCACCATGCCCAGACGCGAGTTGTCCAGCAGCACGATCTTCAGCGGGATCTTGAAGCGGTTGACGGTCGCCAGCTCCTGAATGTTCATCATCACGCCGCCGTCGCCGGTGATGGTGACGACGCAGGCGTCCGGATCTGCCAGCTTGGCACCGATACCGGCAGGCAGGCCAAAGCCCATGGCCCCCAGACCACCCGAGGTGATGTGGGCTTGCGGGCGCGAGAACGCGCAGTGCTGGGCGACCCACATCTGGTGCTGGCCGACGTCGCAGGCGGCGATGAAGGATGGGCCTGCCTTTTTCGACAGTTCGTTCAGCAGGGCCGGGGCATAGATGCTGTCGCCCGGCGCATTATAGTTGACGGCGCAGGCGGCCATTTCGCCACGGCATTTGTCGGCCCACTCACCGACCGAGATGGCAGCCCCTGATTGCAGTTCGCGGTTCAGGGCTTCCAGATTGGGACGCAGGTCACCGACGACAGGAACAGCGACAGGGCGCAGCTTGCCGATCTCGGACGCATCGACGTCGAAATGGATGACGCCCGCATCGGGGGCGAACTCGGACAGTTTGCCGGTGGCGCGGTCGTCAAAGCGTGCGCCGACGACGATCAGCAGGTCCGATGCCTGAACGGCATCGTTGGCCGCGCGGGTGCCGTGCATGCCCAGCATGCCCAGATAGTTGTCCTGTCCGGTCGGGATGGTGCCCAGCGCGTTCAGGGTCGAGACCTGGGGGATGCCGGTCAGGCTGGCGAACTCGCGCACGGCCTCGACGGCACCGGAAATCTTTGCGCCGCCACCGATATAGATGATGGGGCGTTTGGCCGAACGGATAGCCTCGGCAGCGGCCTTGATCGCGGCGCTGTCGGCGATGCCATTGTCGTTCGGCAGATGGAAGGGCCGAACGTTCTCGGTCGACTGGAACTGGATGTCCTTGGGCAGGTCGATCAGGACCGGACCCGGGCGACCCGTGCGGGCGATGTGGAAGGCTTCCTCGATGATGGCCGGAACGTCGGCCGCATCGCGGACCAGATAGGAGTGCTTCACCAAAGGCATGGTCACGCCCATGATGTCGACTTCCTGAAAGGCGTCGGTGCCCATGACGGCCTGCGGGACATTGCCCGTGATGCAGACCATGGGAACGGAATCCAGCATGGCATTGGCAATGCCGGTGACCAGATTGGTGGCACCGGGGCCAGACGTGGCCATGCAGACGCCGACCTTGCCCGAGGCACGGGCATAGGCATCGGCGGCAAAGGCTGCGCCCTGTTCGTGGCGGCACAGATAGTGACGTACGCCGGAACCGGCGATGGCGTCATAGATCGGCATGATGGCCCCGCCCGGATAGCCGAACACTACATCGACGCCCATCCGCTCCAGAGTGGAGACGACGAGGCTGGCACCGGTTTGGACGGTGGTCTCGTTGGCGGACGTTTGAATAGTAGCGACAGTCATCAGGGCGGGGTCCGTGGGGGATACCGATTAAGCGGCCGTGTTAGGCAGCTTGGGGTTTGGAAGCTTGCAGCCAGGCCATGCGGTCACGCAGACGGGCACCGACCTCTTCGATCTGGGTGTCGCGGTCGACCTGCATCAGGCGCTCGTATTCCGGCTTGCCTTGCTCGTTCTCTTCGATCCAGCGGCGAGCGAACTCACCCGACTGGATGTCGCTCAGGACGTCCTTCATGCGGGCGGCGGTTTCGTCATTGACGACGCGCGGACCCGAGATCAGGGCACCCCACTTGGCGGTTTCCGAGATGAAGTGGTGCATCTTGGAGATGCCGCCTTCGTAGAACAGGTCCACGATCAGCTTCAGCTCGTGCAGGCATTCGAAGTAGGCGATCTCCGGCTGGTAGCCGGCCTCGACCAGGGTGTTGAAGCCGCGGATAACCAGTTCCTTGGCACCGCCGCACAGGACGGCCTGTTCACCGAACAGATCGGTTTCGGTCTCTTCGCGGAAGGTGGTCTCCAGCAGGCCGCCGGTCGCACCGCCATTGCCCTTGGCATAGCCCATGGCACGGTCGCGGGCCTTTCCGGTCACGTCCTTTTCAATGGCGAACAGCGACGGCACGCCGCGACCGCGCTGGAACTCGCGGCGGACCAGATCGCCCGGACCCTTCGGTGCGACCAGGATCACGTCCATGTCCTCACGCGGGGTGATGCGGCCATAGATGATCGAGAAGCCGTGGGCGAACAGCAGGGCCGAGCCCTTCTTGGCGTTCGGCTCGATGACGTCTTTATAGACCTCGGCCTGAACCATGTCCGGCGTCAGGATGGCGATGATGTCGGCATCCTTGACGGCTTCTGCCGGCTCGGCGGTCGGCAGGCCGTCTTCGGTGGCGTGCTTCCAGCCGGTGCCGCCGTGACGGACGCCGACGATGACGTCATGGCCCGAGTCCTTCAGGTTCTGGGCGTGGGCGCGGCCCTGCGAGCCATAGCCGATGATGGCAATCTTCTCGCCAGCGATGGCGCCCGGCTTGATGTCTTCGTTGGTGTAGATGGTGATAGCCATGGTTCAGGCGTCCTCGGAAACGGTCTCGATATTGGCGATAGCTTGGTAGCGATCCGGCGTTTGGGCCGGAGGCGGGTTCGGGATGGTCACGGCACCCTGCGACGCCGAAGCGACGCTGGCGCGGTATTTGGCAAAGACGCCGCGGGCCTCGCGCAGTTCACGCTGGGTAAAGGCGGCGCGGCGGGCGGTCAGGTCGGCATCGGTGTCGATGCGGCGGTTGGTGACGTCGATGGTGATGGTGTCGCCGCTCTCGATCAGGGCGATCGGGCCACCGACCGCCGCTTCCGGCGAGATGTGACCCGCGACGAAGCCATAGGATGCACCCGAGAAACGACCGTCCGTCAGCAGGGCGACATTCTCGACCTTGCGACCCTTCAGGGCAGCGGTGATCTGCAGCATCTCGCGCATGCCGGGGCCACCCTTGGGGCCTTCGTAGCGGATGATGATGACATCGCCTTCGCCCGCCTCGCCCGACTGGACGGCGGCGAACGCATCTTCTTCGCAGTCATAGACCTTGGCCGGACCGGTGAAGCGGTCGACCTTGTGGCCGGTCAGCTTGATGATCGCGCCTTCGGGGGCAACATCGCCATAGATGACCGCATAGGAGCCGCGCGCCATGACAGGGTTGTCGATGCTGGTGACAACCTGTTGGCCCGGCGCTTCCTCGGCCTTGGCAGCCTCGGCGAACAGGCTCTCGCCTGAGACGGTCGGGGTGTTGATGATCTTGCCCGCTTCGGCCAGACGCTTGGCGACCAGACGGGTGCCGCCTGCGACATACAGGTGCGAGGCCAGGAAGCGGCCACCCGGCTTCAGGTCGCAGATGACCGGAGCCTCGATACAGGCCTGATGGCAGTCCTCGATGCCGAACTCGACACCGGCCTCGGCGGCGATGGCTGTCAGGTGCATGACCGCATTGGTCGAACCGCCCGAAGCCGAGCAAGCGATGGCCGCATTCTTCAGGCTGGCGCGGGTGATGTATTTGCGGGCGTTGTCCCCGGCAAAGACGCGCTCGACGGCCAGCTTGCCGCAGCGATACCCCTCGGCAGCCTTGTCCGGATCGACGGCGGGAACGTCATTGGCCCCCATGGGCGAGATGCCCATCATCGACAGTGCCATGGCCATGGTGTTGGCCGTGAACTGGCCACCGCAGGCACCGGCCCCAGGGCAGACGGCGCTTTCGACCTTCTTCAGACCTTCGTCGTCCAGCTTGCCGGCCCCGTGGGCACCGATCGCTTCAAAGACTTCCTGAACCGAGACTTCCTCGCCATTGATACGGCCCGGCATGATGGTGCCGCCGTAATAGACCAGACCCGGAATGTTCAAACGGGCCAGCGCCATGGCGGCAGCCGGAATGGTCTTGTCACAGCCGACGATGCAGACGACGCCGTCCAGCTGGTGCCCCTCAATGGCCAGCTCGATAGAGTCAGCCACGACCTCGCGGCTGATCAGCGAGGCCTTCATGCCGGGCGTGCCCATCGAAATGCCGTCCGTGACGACGATGGTGTTGAAGTCCACCGGCCAGCCGCCCGCATCGATGACGCCCTGACGGACATCCTTGGCCAGACGATCCAGATGCATGTTGCAGGGAGTGACCGTCGACCAGGTGTTCACGATACCGATCATCGGCTTCTTGAAGTCACCGTCCTGCATACCGGCTGCGCGCAGGTAGGAACGCGCGGCGGCGCGGCTCGGGCCTTGCGTCACCGAGGCGCTGCGGGAGTTGGGGGAAGGCTTGGTCTGGTCGGTCATCTTGTGCGGTACGCTTTGGGGAGAGGGGCAGGAGGCCGGAAACGAGCATGAAAAACCCCGCTTCCAGTCGGAGAGCGGGGTGGTGCAGGGCTGACTTTGAGTTGTCTTGTCAGGTCACAGGCATCCACGCCGCTCGTCGGAGCGGGGTAATAAGTACCGATACGAGGAGTACCGCGCGGGTCAGCGCGCCACCGCCAAATTTGGCGGCGGTCTTGATGACCATAGCGATGTGAGACGTGCTGTTCACAGCGACACCCTCGTTGAAGTTGGCTGCTTTATGCCGAACGACGTGCTGCATTGCAACTAGGGATGGGGTTGCTTGTGCAAGAAAACGTCTAATTTGCATCTTTTATCGAAATGATTGCACGCTCTTGTCGTGCAAAGCGGGAATGTTGCAGAACGTTTTGCCTCATTGCGGTGCGATGCTCGGGAAAAATCGACCTCTGCACTGGGGTCAAATTGAGCATTCGAGCGCCGATATGTCAGAAATTTATAGGTTTTCTGAAATAGGGGTTGCTCCACCAAGCGGTGCCGCCTATACAGCCGCCTCGCCCGACGGCGACCCGCTTCTAAAGCGGTTCAACGTCAGGCGGTCATCCTCCCAAATGCTTCTGTGTGTTTGGATTTTTCCTTAAATGTCGGTAACGGCGCTTCTGGAAAAAGATCGAAAGGTCGGGTTGACATGGAGGATGTGGATCGGTAGATA
>NZ_CAMZFB010000025.1 GCF_947305955.1 uncultured Brevundimonas sp. | reverse complement strand
AGAGTATGAAATGGAAGTCGTCCGCGACAAGGCGGACAACTGCATCATCATCTGCTCGATCGAAAACATCGACCCGATGGGCGTCCACACGGGCGACTCGATCACCGTCGCTCCGGCTCTGACGCTGACCGACAAAGAATATCAGCGCATGCGGACCGGCTCGATCAACGTCCTGCGCGAGATCGGCGTCGAAACCGGCGGCTCGAACGTCCAGTGGGCCATCAACCCCAAGGACGGCCGCATGGTCGTCATCGAGATGAACCCGCGTGTGTCGCGCTCCTCGGCTCTGGCCTCCAAGGCCACCGGCTTCCCCATCGCCAAGGTCGCCGCCAAGCTGGCCGTGGGCTACACCCTCGACGAGCTGCAAAACGACATCACCAAGGTCACCCCGGCCTCGTTCGAGCCGTCGATCGACTATGTCGTCACCAAGATCCCGCGCTTCGCCTTCGAGAAATATCCGGGCTCGGAACCGTCGCTGACCACCGCCATGAAGTCGGTGGGCGAGGTCATGGCCATCGGCCGTACCTTCCAGGAATCGATGCAAAAGGCCCTGCGCGGCCTCGAAACCGGCCTCTCGGGCTTTGACGAGGTCGAGATCGAAGGCACCGTCGGCACCGAGGACGACGCCGCCATCAAGGCCGCCGTCATCCGCGCCCTGGGCCAGCCGACGCCGGACCGCATCCGCGTCATCGCACAAGCCTTCCGCCACGGCCTGACCGTCGAGGAAGTCCACGCCGCTTGTTCGTATGAGCCGTGGTTCCTGCGCCAGATCGCCGACATCATCCGCACCGAAGGCCACGTCCGCGTTCAGGGCCTGCCGACCGATGCCACCGAGTTCCGCCGCCTGAAGTCCAAGGGCTTCTCGGACGCCCGTCTCGCCGCCCTCACCGGCAAGACCGAGAAGGACGTCCGTCACGCCCGCCGCGCCCTCGAAGTGCGTCCGGTCTTCAAGCGCATCGACACCTGCGCCGCCGAATTCTCCTCGGCGACCGCCTACATGTACTCGACCTACGAGACCGGCATCCTCGGTCAGGTTCCGGCCTGTGAGGCCGACGTCTCGGACCGCAAGAAGGCGATCATCCTCGGCGGTGGCCCCAACCGTATCGGTCAAGGTATCGAGTTCGACTACTGCTGCGTCCACGCCGCCTTTGCTTTCCACGACATCAACGTCGAAAGCATCATGGTCAACTGCAACCCGGAAACGGTTTCGACCGACTACGACACCTCCGACCGTCTGTATTTCGAGCCGCTGACGGCTGAAGACGTGCTGGAGCTGATCGAGGTCGAACGCTCCAAGGGCGAGCTGATCGGCTGCGTCGTCCAGTTTGGCGGCCAAACCCCGCTGAAGCTGGCCAAGGCCCTGCAGGAAGACAACATCCCCGTCCTCGGCACCTCGGTCGACTCCATCGACCTCGCCGAAGACCGCGAGCGCTTCCAGCAGATGCTGCAAGCCATCGGCCTGCAACAGCCGCCGAACGCTCTGGCCCGCTCGGCTGAAGAAGCCGCTCAAAAGGCCGAGGAAGTCGGCTATCCCGTCGTCCTGCGCCCATCCTACGTTCTGGGCGGCCGCGGCATGATGATCGTCCACGACCGCGAGGGCCTCGACCGCTACGTCGGCGAAGCCATGCGCGTCTCGGGCGATGACCCCGTCCTGATCGACCACTATCTGAACCGCGCCACCGAGGTGGACGTCGACGCCCTGTGCGACGACGAGACCGTCTTCGTGGCTGGCGTTCTGGAACACATCGAGGAAGCGGGCGTCCACTCGGGCGACTCGGCCTGCTCGATGCCGCCGCACTCGCTCTCGCCCGCCATCGTGGCCGAGCTGAAGCGCCAGACCACCGAGATGGCCAAGGCCCTCAAGGTGCGCGGCCTGATGAACGTCCAGTTCGCCATCGAAGAGCCGCACAGCGACAACCCGCGCATCTTCGTGCTGGAAGTGAACCCGCGCGCCTCGCGTACCGCCCCGTTCGTCGCCAAGACCATCGGCCAGCCGATCGCCGCCATCGCCGCCAAGGTCATGGCCGGTGAGAAGCTCGCCTCCTTCGGTCTGGTCGACAAGGAACTGGACCACATCGCCGTCAAGGAAGCCGTCTTCCCGTTCGCCCGCTTCGCCGGCGTCGACACGGTGCTTGGCCCGGAAATGCGCTCGACCGGCGAAGTCATGGGTCTGGACTGGAAGCGTGACGGCGAAGCCGACCTCGCTCCGGCCTTCGCCCGCGCCTTCGCCAAGGCCCAGACCGGCGGCGGCACCATCCTGCCGACCGAAGGCACCGCCTTCGTCTCGGTCAAGGACGCCGACAAGGCCTTCATCCTCGACGCGGTGAAGACCCTGCTGGAACAAGGCTTCAAGGTCGTCGCCACCGCTGGCACCCACGCCTACCTGACCGAACAAGGTCTGGAAGTCGGTCTGGTCAAGAAGGTGCTGGAAGGCCGCCCGAACATCGTCGACGCGATGAAGAACGGCGAGATCCAGCTGGTCTTCAACACCACCGAAGGCAAGCAGGCTCTGGCCGACAGCTTCGCCATCCGCCGCACGGCCCTGATGATGAAGCTGCCCTATTACACGACGGCCTACGGAGCCATCGCCGCCGCCAAGGCCATCAAGGCCATCCGCAACGGCGAAATGGATGTCCGCCCCATTCAGTCTTATAACTAAGACAAAAGAACCCCCGACGGCTTCGCCATCGGGGGTTTTTTTGTGCCCTACGTTCGCGCCGCGGGCGCTCACTGCTTGAGGGCATGATCTCTGCCCTACGTTCGCCTCGCGGAGCCTCACGGCTTGAGGGGCTTTGTTAAGTCGCCCTACGTTCGCCTCGCGGAGGCTCACGGCTTGAGGGCTGGGTTAGCGCACCACGTCCACGCTGATATTGCGTCCCAGTTGGATATCGGGCCCGCCTTGCGGCGTCGCAAAGCCCGCCAGAAACTGCCGTGGCCTATCTGAATCCACGACCAGCGCCTCTCCCTCCCACCGGATAGAGGCCGTCGCCTCCGCATAGTCCTTTGGATGGCTCAGCGTGACCGCCCTCACCGCATCGACAAAGGGCTTGTCGCAACCGCGCCCCTTGTCCTTGAACACCGCGACCAAAAGCTCCTGCTGCGTCCGGTCCGACGGCTGCTGGCAGACCATCAGCACCGCCTCATAGCGGCCATCCATCGACGACAGACGGGTCACGACCTGCTCCTTGGCAGGCGAACATGCCGCCACCAACAGCCCGACGCCCGCCACAACACCCCACAGCCTCATATCTCTTCCCGTACCTGCCTCGATGTCAGAGGCTATCGACGTGTTCCACGACCAGCAAGCGCGCCTCGCCAACCGGATGGGCCACATGCTCGTCGCCATCCTCGAAATGCATCAGGTCACCCGCCTCCATACGGATCACCTCTTCGCGCCCCTCCCTGCGGACGTGCATGTCGATCACCCCGTCCATGACCGCCAGAACCTCCGGCCCGTCATTGGCATGCCAGACGAACGGCGCATCCGTCCAATGCAGCTTGACCGAGGTCCGCCCCTCAAACACCTCCAACAGGTCCGATCCCCACGCCCTGTCCGCCTTGAAAGCCTTGGCTTTGACCAGTCTCATCGCAACATCCTTTCGATGCCGCGATATCCCACGTCGTGACCAAAGCTTCACTTTGCAGAACGCCCGATTCGCGTTGCATATCGCTGTACGTCGACGACACCTGATCTGACCAACCAACGCATCCTCGCCCTGCTACAGGCCGATGCCCGCATCACCGCCAGCGCGATCGGCGAGCGCATTGGCTTGTCGCGTCAGGCGGTCCAGTCACGCATCAAGGCTATGGAGGACAACGGCACCATCCGTGGCTACCACGCCGACATCGGCGATCCGGACGCGGCGGGCGTCCATGCCGTGCTTTGGGTGAGGATCACCGAGCGCCCCTGCGACAAGGCGCTCGAATGGCTGGACCATCTACAGGGGACGACAGCCGTCTATTCCCTCTCGGGAGACTGGGACGCGCTGGCTCACATCACCCTGCCCACGCACGCCCATCTGTCCGCGCTCAATGACGCGGTCGCGGCCTCGCCCCTGATCTCGGACAGTCACTGCCAGATCATCCTGCGGCGATATCGCCCCGCGCGATAGAACGGGATCAGCCGCCCTCGGCGATATCGGCTTCAGGAAACTCGCCGCGCACCGCAATCAGGTCCAGCGGCGCACCGGCCTGGGCATGTCGGGTCACCACATTGCGGTCGCCGTCAAAGCTGAACACCGCCTTGCCATCGGCCCACGCCACACTGGCCAGCGGCCCATCGCCTTCCAGCGGCGAGGACACCCAGACACTGGTCAACGCCTGTTTCTCGACGTCGCCACAGCCCTTGCCCTTGTCCGCAAACACAGCGCCCGTCACCAGCATGACCTTGGCGTCACCGGGCATGGAGCAGGTCATCAACACGGCTTCCATCTTGCCATCGGGCGAGGCCACGCGCTCGTGGACCTTCTCGCCGCCACCGCGCGAACAACCCGCCGCCGCCAGCGCCGCAAGACCGACCACAAGACCCATTTTCACTGGTTTGGCCATAACAGCTTCTCCGCGCCCAACGCCCCGCAGCACCCTGACGAACATCCGCCAGACCGCCCGCGACCCGTTTATCGGCCAATTGGATAGCGGTTAAACGCAATCACCTCAACACGCCGCATCACCGGCCTTTTCGACCTTGCGCAGCGCATCGTCCTCGGTTGCCGCCTTGGACTTGGGCCTGCCCATGGTCCAATTGGAGTCCATCCGCACCTTGGGATTGGGCGCACACCATATCTCGCCCGTCTCATTGATCGCCGTGACCCAGATCAGATTATGCTCCTGTCCATAATCGATCACACCCACCGCATAACCCGGGCCTTTACCGATCACATAGACGGGGACTGTAGGGTTCAGTTGAGTGAATGACATGGGGCCTCCTTCGCCCCATAAACGTCGCGTCGCTCCGTACAGTTGCGTCAATTGTCACCCAACGTTACGGGACTGTTACCGCAACGCTTAATTCGAGCCCATTCTCGGCGTCCTGGCCCATGCCCCTTCTGCTGTTTCTCGGCTTCATCGCCCTTGCCAACCTCTGGGCCTTTCTGGCCTTCGGCTTCGACAAGGTCGCCGCCGTCCGCAATGAGCGCCGCACCAGCGAAAGCCATCTTCTGGCCCTGACCCTGTTCGGCGGTATGGGGGCCATGGGGGCCAGCACCCTGTTCAAACACAAGACCCGCAAACAGCCCTTCCGCCGCTATGCAGAGATCATGGCCCTGATCCACATCGTGGCCGTCTGCTTCTTCGTCACCTTGCTGGCCTGAGCGGGCCGGACTGAAACCTTACGGCAGACTTTCCATCTTGCCGAACGCCGTTGCCTCTATAGTCTGCCCTGCGAAGTATTATTCACGGGAGGGCTTCCATGCGTTTTCACAAGCTTCTATTGGCCAGCGCCTGCGCGGGTCTGGCGTTCACGGCATCGCCGTCCCTCGCCGGTGACAGCGCACTGGGGGCTGCCGTCCGCGCTGACTACCAAGCCAACCTTGGCCAGCTGTTCGACCACTTCCACCGCAATCCCGAACTCTCCGGCTCCGAAGTCCAGACTGCAGCCCGCATGGCGGCCGAGCTTCGCGCCCTCGGCTATACCGTGACCGAGAACGTCGGCGGCACCGGCGTCGTCGCTGTTCTGGAAAACGGCCCGGGCACCACGGTCCTGATCCGCGCCGACATGGACGGTCTGCCGATCGAGGAACGCTCCGGCGCCCCCAACCCGTCCCGCGCCCGTCAGGTGGACCGCGACGGTGTCGAGAAATTCGTCATGCACGCCTGCGGCCATGACACCCACATCACCGCCCTGATCGGCACCGCCCGCCAGATGGCCGCGCGCAAGGCCAACTGGTCCGGCACCCTCGTCCTGATCGCCCAGCCCGCCGAAGAGCGCGTCGAGGGGGCCCGCGCCATGATTCAGGACGGCCTGTTCACCCGCTTCCCCAAGCCTGAATATGCCATCGGCTTCCACGTTGCCTCGGGCCTGCCGCGCGGCACCGTCTGGGTTCCGCAGGACATCGCCTATTCCAGCGCCGACAGCGTGGACATCAAGGTGCGCGGCGTCGGCGGCCACGGTGCCGCCCCGCACATGACGGTCGATCCGGTCGTCGTCGCCGCCCAGATCATCAGCAATCTGCAAACCCTGCGCAGCCGCGAAACCGACCCTCTGCAAGGTGCGGTCGTCACCGTCGGCTCGATCCACGGCGGCACCAAGCACAACATCATCCCCGAGGAAGTCGACCTGCAGCTCACCGTCCGCTCGGATTCCTATGCGGTGCGCGACACCCTGCTCGACGGCATCGAGCGCGTGGCCCAGCACACGGCCATGGCCCTGAACGTGCCGGAACACCTGCTGCCCGTGGTCGTCCGCTCGCCGACCGAGTCGACCCCGCCCACCATCAACCACACCGAAACCGCCAGCCGCATGCGCACCGCCATCGCCGCGCAACTCGGCAACGACCGCGTGGTCAACATCCCGCGCCAAGGCATGGGGGCCGAGGACTTCGCCTTCTATGGCGCGCCCGAACACGGCATCAAGGCGGTGATCTTCGCCGTCGGAGGTCTGCCCGAAGACCTCAAGGACACGCCGCCACCGCACCACTCGCCCCTGTTCCGTATCGACCCCGAAGCCTCGATCATCGCCGGTGTCGAAGCCACGGTCGTCTCGGCCGAGGCGCTGTTCAAGGGTGCCGAGTAAGCGTTCAGCCGACGGCGCGGGGTGAACCATCGCTCACCCCGCGCCGTTATCCCTTCAGACCTCGGGTCCACAAAAGGGAATGCCATGTTGATGCGTCTTCTGCCGCTTATCGGCGGTCTGGTTCTGTCTCGCGGCACCCGCCGCATCGCTGGCCGTCATGCCGGCAAACTCGCCTTGGCCCTCGGGGCTTGGGAACTGTGGCGTAACTATCAGAAATCCAAAGGCCCCAAGGTCAATGCGCCCGCCGGTTCCCCGCCGAACGGCACCTATGGGGCCTATCCGCGTCGTCGACCCAAGAAGCTGATCTAACCACCGGAGACCCCGATGATCCTCGTCCACCACCTCGCAGACTCCCGCTCCCAACGTCTGCTGTGGCTCCTCGAGGAACTCGGGGTCGAATACGACATCAAACGCTATGAACGGGATCCGGCCACCATGCTGGCTCCCGCCTCGCTCAAGGCGCTCCATCCGTTGGGCAAGGCCCCCATCCTTCAAGACGACGACATCACCCTCGTCGAGACAGGCGCCATCTTCGAATACCTTCTCGTCACCTATGATCGCGGCGGCCATCTGCGCCCGCCGCAAGGGTTCCCGGCGCGGCGCGACTTCACCTTCTGGCTCCACTACGCCGAAGGCTCGGCCATGCCGCCGCTTCTGCTCAAATTGGTATTCAGCCAGCTTCCCGTGCGCGCCCCTGCCCTGATGCGCCCCATTGTGCGTGCCATCTCGAACAAGGCCATGAGCGGCTTCATCAACCCGCAGCTGGCCACCCATTTCGACTTCATCGAGACCTCTCTGGCCAAGGGCGGCTGGTTCGTCGGCAACACCTTCTCTGCCGCCGACATCATGATGAGCTTCGCCTTGGAAGCCGCCGCCGCACGGGGGCTGGACACCACCCGCTATCCCGCCAGCGCCGCCTACCTCAAGGCCATCCACGCCCGTCCGGCCTATCAGCGCGCGCTGCAGCGCGGCGGCGATTATGCCTACGCTGCACGATAGCCACACCCTCCGGCTTCAAGCTTAAGCAAATGAAACCATTAGGCTGAGGCCACCGTTTTTGGCTTATGCCCAAATGTCCTCCACCTTCCATCGCGGTCCTCGCCGCGGCGCTCGCCTTTTTGTTTGCGTTCATGGCCCACGGCCTGTCCCACCTGTCGACCGCATGCCTGCTGATCGGACTGGCCTTCACCGCCAGCGTGCTGGTCTCGACCTGTGCGTGGATCAAACCCATGGCCCAGCGCTGGATGGAAGAACGAAAAACCCCGCACCCAGGCCATTGGCAACATCGCCGAACCCGGTGATATAATGCCGGTGCGCGAGGCTGACGCCCTGCGCCAACTGAACAGCCATCTTGACTTTCAAAGGTTTTGGCCTAGCTTCTCAGCCCCCGGTCATGCAACGCCCCGTGGCCGCAGGCGTACCGGAATATCTCTTTCATCTGTCTTCGGGCGTAGCAAGAAACTCACGACACAATGGAAAAAGTGCCGATGACGGCTGAGGGCTATCGCGCCCTCGACGATCAACTGAAGCAACTGAAGTCGGTCGAGCGGCCGGCTGTTATTGCTGCCATCGCCGAAGCCCGCGAGCACGGCGACCTCTCGGAAAACGCCGAGTATCACGCCGCCAAGGAACGCCAGGGCTGGATCGAAGGCTCCATCGCCGAGATCGAGGACAAGCTGTCCCGCGCCCAGGTGATCGACGTGTCGAAACTGTCGGGTGACGTGGTGAAATTCGGCGCCACCGTCCACCTCGTGGACGAGGACACCGAAGAAGAGTCCTTCTACAAGATCGTCGGCGACGACGAGGCCGACGTGAAGGCCCGCAAGATTTCGATCTCTTCCCCGATCGCCCGCGCCCTGATCTCGAAAGAGGTCGGCGATGTGGTCGAGGTGAACACCCCGGGTGGTGTGAAGGGCTACGAAATCCTCAAGGTCGAGTGGAAGTAAGCTCCACACCTTCAATGGATTCAGGGGCGCGTGGCACGGCTACGCGCCCTCTTTCCATCTGGGTCGTCTCCGACGGTCGCGCGGGCATCGAGAACCAGTCGCTCGGCCTTGCCGAAGCCATCGCCGCCGAAACCCCTGCCGAAATCACGCGCTTCCACATCCGCTGGAAGCCGATGTTCGACCGCCTGCCCTCTGCCATGAAACAGCCGTGGATGCTGGAGCACGGCGACGGCCTGCTGAAAAAGACACCGCATCCCGACGTCTGGATCGCCACGGGCCGCGCCACCCTGCCCCTGTCCGTCCGCATCAAGGCCGCCTCCAAGGGCAAGACCTTCGTCGTCCAGACCCAGGACCCGCGCTGGAAGAACAGTGCCTATGACCTGATCGTCGCCCCCGAGCACGACGGCGTCACCGGCCCCAATGTCCTGTCCATTCTGGGCAGCCCCCACCGCATCACCCCGCAAAAGCTGGCCGACGCCGCCCCCGCCTTTGCCAAACAGATCGAGGCCCTGCCCCATCCGCGCGTTGCCGTGATGATCGGCGGCACCTCCAAGGCCTTCGACCTGACGCTTGACCACGCCGCCATCCTCGCGGACCTGATCGCCGAGACGGTCGAGGAGTTGGGCGGCGCGCTTCTGGTCACCTTCTCGCGCCGCACCCCCCTGATGGCCCAGACCATCATGACCCAGCGCCTCTCCACCCTGCCCGGCATCATCTGGGACGGCGCAGGCGAGAACCCGCTCTTCGCCTTCCTGCACTACGCCGACCACATCCTCGTCACCGAGGACAGCGCCAACATGGCCACCGAGGCCGCCTCGACGGGCAAGCCGGTCCACATCCTGCCCATGGTCCCGCTCAAACCCCAGACCAAGTTCAAACGCCTGCACGCCGCCCTACAGGCCCGCGGTGCCAGCCGCCCCTTCGACGGCACCCTGCCCGACTGGACCTATGAACCGCTGGCCGAGACCCGTCGCGCCGCGCTGGAAATCCTGCGCCGTCTTCGCCGATAGAACCCGACGTTAAGCCCTGATACGGCATACGATTCGAAATCACGGCGGTTCGAAGGGAACATCGCTGTACCGAAGGGGTTACTCCACCCTGTTTCAGTCGGGGAAATATCGGGCATGTCCACGCCTACCACGCCCACGGGCGAGCCAGAATCCAAGCCATCCAGCACCATCCGCGAGACGCGCGGTCTTATCCTGCGAACGATCGCGCGGGCCCGCCTCGGCGTCGAACACGACGCCACCGCCGACGCCGTCTATGAAAACGGCGGCATCACAGGCCGCTATCTGATGATGACCGTCATCTCGGCGTCTATCGCGGCGCTGGGCCTGATGCTCAACTCGCCGGCCGTGGTCATCGGGGCGATGCTGGTGTCGCCGATGATGGGCCCTATCGTCGCGCTCGGTTTTTCTCTGGCGCTGCTCGACTTTGCCGAACTGAAACAATCCCTCGGTGCCATTGTCGTCGGTGTCGGGGTCGCGCTGTTCGTGGCCGTCCTTCTGGTACTGCTGTCCCCCCTCAAGGAACCGACAGCCGAAATCATAGCCCGCACACGGCCCAATTTCTTTGACCTGCTGATCGCCGTCTTCTCGGGTGTGGCGGGGGCCTATGCAGTTATCCGCCAGCGCGGCGACACCATCATCGGCGTCGCCATCGCCACCGCCCTGATGCCGCCCGTGGTGACGGTCGGCTTCGGCATCGGCACCGCCGACTGGCATATCGCGGGTGGTGCCTTCTTCCTGTTCATGACCAACCTCGTCGCCATCGCACTGGCGGCGACCGTGACCGCCGGCTTCTACGGCTTCCACCCCCGTCTGCTGGAGCGTCCGGCCCCTTGGCGCGGCATAGCCGTGATCGTGGCCTTCCTGCTTCTGGCCATCCCGCTCGGATTCTCTCTGCGCGCCATCGCGCTTGAAAGCCGCGCCACGGCCGAGACCCGCCTGGCCGTCGAACAGATATTCGCCGACTACGACTCGCGCATTACCCAGCTCGAGGCCCGAGCAGATGGCAAGCAGGTCAATGTCTGGACCCTCGTCTCGACCCGCCAGATGGTTGCCGATGCCCAAACCCGCCTTCAGGACCGCCTGACCGCCGCCCTTCACGTTCCGGTCAACGTCAAGGTCGACCAGTTGGTTGTCGCCGATCCATCCGCCAGCCGATCCATCGCCCCCAGCCCGACAATCGATCCACGCAACGCTCTGGCGCGCCGCCTCGCCGATGCCGTGCCCTTTGACACCCAAGGGGTCCTGCTGGACGCCGAAGGCGGCAAGGCCGTCATTCCGCTCTCCGCCAGCACGGGCCTGGACCTGAAGGCCGCCTATGCGCTGGAAGCTGCCCTTCGCCAGAGGTTCGAGGGCGTGGACGTCCGCGTGATCCCTCCACTCTCGCCGTTGGACGCCGTGCCGTTGGCGGACAGGTCCGCACGACAGCGCGCCCTGTGGGCCATGCACCGGTGGCAGGCATCGCCCACGATCTCCCTGTGCCAGCCGCAGGAAATCACACTTGAGGCCCGCGAAAACGAAGAAGCGGCGACCACCGATCGGGGCAAGGTCTTCCTTGAAGAACTTTCCGCTGCCGGCATCGTGGTCCGCCCCTCCCCACGCAGCCAATGTGAGAACGGCGACACGGATCTCGCGCGCATTCGCCTCCTACCCTGACCGATCGCCCGCACGGAGCCTGCTCCGTTCCGTGCGGGCCTCGATCGGAGCAACGGTGCGGGCGGGCCATTCCGGATGACAAAGTCACCGTAACCTTTTGCCTGCGCCGTTTCTGCCGTAGCGAAAGCCAGAATCACCCTCTAAATACGGCCCATGACCCAAGAAGCCCGTACCGTTCGCGTCGCCATCATCGGCTCCGGCCCCGCTGGCTGGACCGCCGCCATCTATGCCGCCCGCGCCTCGCTCAATCCCGTTGTGATCGCCGGCATCCAGCCGGGTGGCCAGCTGACCATCACCACCGACGTGGAAAACTATCCGGGCTTCGCTGAGACCATTCAGGGTCCGTGGCTGATGCAACAGATGCAGGAACAGGCCGAGCACGTCGGCACCGAGGTCATCCACGACATCGTGACCAAGGCCGACCTGTCACAGCGCCCCTTCCGCCTGACGCTGGATAGCGGCACCGAAATCCTCGCCGAAACCGTCATCATCTCGACGGGCGCTCAGGCCAAATGGCTGGGTCTGGAATCCGAAGCCGCCTATCAGGGCTTCGGCGTCTCCGCCTGCGCCACCTGCGACGGCTTCTTCTATCGCGGCAAGAAGGTTGTCGTGGTCGGCGGCGGCAACACCGCCGTGGAAGAGGCCCTCTTCCTTACCAATTTCGCCGAGAGCGTCACGCTGGTCCACCGCCGCGACACCCTGCGCTCGGAAAAGATCCTGCAGGAACGCCTGTTCGCCCATCCCAAGGTCAACATCGTGTGGAACAGCGCCGTCGAGGAAATCCTCGGCGTCGTGGACGGCTTCGCGAAGAACGTCACCGGCGTGCGCCTCAAGAACACCGTCACGGGCGAGCTGTCTGAAATCGAGGCTGACGGCGTCTTCATCGCCATCGGCCACGCCCCCTCGTCCGAACTGTTCGCGGGCCAGCTGGAAACCAAGGAAGGCGGCTATATCGTCGTCCAGCCCGGCACGCCCAAGACCGCCATCGAAGGCGTCTATGCCGCAGGCGACGTGACCGACGACGTCTACCGTCAGGCCGTCACTGCCGCCGGCATGGGCTGTATGGCCGCCCTGGAGGCAGGCCGCTTCCTCGCCGAGGAAGACCACAAGAAAGCTCAGGCCGCATAACAAACGGGCCGCTCTTCGGAGCGGCCTTTTTCTTTACGGCAAAGGTGTCCGATGGCCACGATCCTGTTTGAAATCTGGGAAACCGACGACAGCATGGAGTGCGTGCCCGTCAGCGCTCAGGCCGATGCCATGCGCGAACCCGACGCCCGCTTCGTCAAAGCCTTCTACGCCTCAACCCCGAACGAGGCCGGACAGGTCTATTACGACCACTACGACTGGGGCACCTACAAACCCGTTGAAGGCGTGACCGACATCCCCTTCAGTGAAGAAGAACGCGCCTTCCAGTCCGAATACCTCACCCGCCGCGTCCTCCCCGACGCGCACGCGGCCCGGCTGAAATAGGCCTCAGCCCTCGGGCGTCGCTGCGGTAGCCGGAGCCGCCCGCCCCTCTTCAAACGCCTTCAGGCGTTCGTTGATGTCAGCGATCTCCTTGGCCGTCGGCTGACGACGTCCACCAAGGCTAGGGGCACCCACAATCTTGGTCGTGCCCTCGAACTCGACGGCGCGGTTGCCCGCCGCAATCATCTCGTTGCTCAGACCGGTATCCAGTCCGGCGACCTCGACATCCGGTCCCGTCGGCAGGACATCGCGCGGCCGCGCGAAACGGGCCTCGTCAATCACAGGCTCGCGTCCCGAATAGGCTGATGTCAGGGACGCCACCGATCCGGCCGCCCCCTGCCAGCGATAGAAGATATGCGCCCCGACCTGCGAAACCTTGGCCAGACTTGGGGCCCACCACGGGCGCACGTAGTCGGCATGATAGTGGGTCGCCGATCCCACCTTGGCGGCCACACCACCGGCCAGCGCCCGCTCGGCCACCTTCTGCGCGCGGGTCCATGCCCAACCGATAGGCGTACGCCCCAGCGAGCCGTCACAGGTAAAGGTGAACTGGCACCCCGTATTGCGCTCGGCCCCCTGATAGACGACGCCACAGATCGAGTTCGGATAGTTGGGATCACGCACGCGGTTCAGCACCACCTGCGCCACCGCCGCCTGCCCCTCATCGGGCTCCAGCGCCGCCTCGTAATAGACAGCCTGCGTCAGGCAGCGCAGTGCCCGCCTGCGATCATCGGCGCTCTGGGGCGTAAAGCGGAACACGGGCGCGGCCACGACCACCGCATCCCCCGCCTCCGCCGCATTCAGCCGCAAGGCCTCCAGACCCGATGCCATGGCGAACGGATCGGGCTTGCCGCCCAGTCTCAGATTGCTCCACCCCGGCGTCAGTCCGGGCAGCATCACCCCGCCCCGCATCGCCGGATCATGACGCAGCGCCACCGACAACTGTGCCCCGTCCAGGCGCGCCATCACGCGGCTCAGACCGATCTCGTCATACCGACCGCCCGCAGCCTCGGCGACAGCCTCCGCCGTCCGCGCCGCATCATGGCGGGCCTCAGAGCGGGCCACCACACCCGACAGCAGCGCCACCACCAAGGCCGCCCCCGCCCCCACGGCAACCGGAACCGCCGCGCGTTTGCGCGGTCCAGCGGTCGAGCCCTGAGGTTTCAGTCGGATGGCGTTCAAGCTTAAGGCAGCCTTTTCAATCAGAAAAGCGTCCGGAAACCACCGGACACCTGCCCCTTAGGCAGGCAATCCGGCTGTTTTCGGACGCCAGCATTAAGGTTTGGTGAGGGTTGGAGTTCCCCTCACCCGATTGTCCCGACCTTAGCGGTTGCCAAGGCTGGAACGCAGCATCCATGCGGCCTTTTCGTGGGCAGCCAGACGCTGGGTCATCAGATCGACGGTCGATTCATCGCCCGCCTCTTCGGCCACCTTCAGCGCTTGGCGTGCGGTACGCACCACCACGCCATGGTCGCGGATCAGCTCGGCCAGCATGTCATTGGCCGACTTCTCGGCATCGCCATCGTGAATCGAGGTCAGATTGCCGAAGGCCGAGGCCGACTGCGGGGCCAGCTCACCCAAGGCACGGATACGCTCGGCGATATCGTCCAGCGCACCCCAGATTTCGGTGTACTGCTGCTGGAACAGGCCGTGCAGGCTGAAGAACTCCGGCCCGCGTACATTCCAGTGATAGCCATGGGTCTTCAGATAGATCGCATAGCTGTCCGCCAGCACCTTCGAGAGTTCGCGCGCGACGGCCTCGCGCTGTGCATCGGTAAAGTCGGTATCGATCGTCTGGGTCATGTCCACGTCCTGAAATGGGAGATCTGGGGTTACGCTTATAATATGGGGGGCAATGCCCCCGTCTTTAAGGCCGCAACGATGATTTTTGGCATCAATTGACCTGCCTCAACCCGTTGCTGACATTGCCCATGGGAACGCCCTTACGCATCCAGCGTTGCATTGACAGCGCAGGTTTCATCGGTACGCCGTTCTCCGGCACATCGGTCTGCGCTAATAACACCGCTCCCACTGTGCAGTTGACCCCGCTGAATGTCCCCAACCCAACAGGACCATAGTTCGCTTCTGGCGAACACCTTCCTTGAAAGGTTGGCCCAAAGGCCGCTGCCCTCATGGCCGGCGCGTATCCTGATCACCTTGGCGTTCACGACGGTCTTCATCCTGATACGCGGCGTCCTGCTGGGCGTGTTCGACCATGTTGTCGGCTTCTCCCTGCTGATCCCGGCAGTCATGCTGGCGGGCTTGGCCTGCGGATATGCCACCAGCTTTCTCACCGTCATCTTCTGCATCTTCGGCCTGTGGCTGATCGGCGCGCTGTCCGGCCATCCGCACCCGCAAGGGCCGTTCATCGGACCCGTCATCAGTTTTGCCATTATCGGCTCGCTCAGCGGCGTCATCGGTGCCTCGCTGCGCCACAGCGTCCGCCGCCTGTCCGTCGCCCACGACCAGATGGTCCACCTGATGCGTGAACAGGACCGTCTGGCCACCGAACAGCAGGCCGTCCTCGACCAGTCCTCTGTCGCCATCGTCCGCAACGCCTTCGACGGCACCATATTGGACGCCAATGAATGTTTCGCGCGTATCGCAGGCCGCCCCCGCGATTGGCTGATCGGCCGCAACCTCGCCGACATCACCCATCCCGATGACATCGAGGGCCTGAAGGCCACGCTGGTCGATACCCAGACGTCGGACAAGGCCCCGTGGCTGGCCGAGGTGCGCTGCATGCGCCCCGACGGCAGTTTCACCCGCCTGATGACCGAGGCCCGCCCCCTCAGCCATGCCGACGGCACCCGCTATGGCTTGATCGCTATCGGCGTCGACATCTCCGCCGTCCGCGAGGCCCAGGCCGCCCTCAGCGCCTCCCAGCACAGCTTCCACACCGTCGCCAACTCCATTCCGGTCATGCTGTGGCTGACCGACAACGAGCTGACCGGCACCTTCTTCAACCGCGCCTATAAGGATTTTGTCGGCGACGAGGATATCCAGCTTCGCGTCCACGACTGGCGTCGGCACATCCATCCGGACGACTACGACCGAACCGCACGCGACTTCTGGAACGGCATCGAAAGCAACGCACCTTTCACCATTCTGGCCCGCTATCGCCGCCACGACGGCGCATGGCGCTGGCTGCGGTCGTTCCACCAGCCCCATGTCGATATCGACGGCAACCGCGTCGGCCTGATCGGCACGGCCTATGACGTGACCGACACGCAGGAAGCCACCACCCTCGTCCAGGAATCCGAGGCCCGCTTCCGCACCATCGCCGACAGCGCCCCCGCCCTGATCTGGATGGTGGACAAGAACGGCAACACCGAGTTCGGCAACCGCCGCTTCCGCTCCACCTTTGCGGGCCAGCCGCCCAAGCGCCTCATCAGCGCTATCCGCGAATGGACCCCTGTCGAAGAGCGCGACACCCTGGACAAGGTCCTGACCACCGCCACACGCGAGGAGCGCCGCTTCTCCTATCTCGGCCGCGTCAATCACCCGACCTTCGGCACCCGCTGGCTGAGAACCGAAGGCGCACCGCGCTACGACGTCCACGGCACCCTCGTCGGGTTTACCGGCGTCAGCATCGACGTGTCCGAAAGCCAGCGTGCCGAGCGCGACCTGAAACGCATCAACGAACTGCTGGAAGAGCGCGTCACCGCCGCCCTCGCCGAAAAGGCCAAGGCCGAGGCCGAACTGGTCCGCTCCCACCGCCTCGAAGCCATCGGTCGTCTGACCGGCGGCGTGGCCCATGACTTCAACAACCTGCTGACTGTCATCATGGGCGGTCTGGACATCATCCTGCGCACCGAAGATCCGGCCCGCCGCCAGAAGATGGCCGAGGCTGCGCTGGCCGCCGCCCGCCGTGGCGAGCGCCTGACCGGCCAGCTGCTGGCCTTCTCGCGCCGCCAGACCCTTCGCCCGTCCTCGACCGACATCAACGCCCTGATGCGCGAAGGCGAGCCTCTTCTGCATCAGGCTGTCGGCGACGGCATGACCCTGCGCTTCAAACTGCGCAAGGGCGAGACCCCCGCCCTCGTCGATTCAGGCAAGTTCGAAGCGGCCCTCATCAACCTTCTGGTCAACGCCCGCGATGCCTGCCCGCCGACAGGCCGCATCACGGTCGAGACCGCCGAGTACATCGTGCCCGCCCCGCGCGACCCGCAGTTGCCGTTGGGCGACCAACCCGGTCCGGAAGCCACCCCTGCAGCCATCCATCCCGCCGACCTCATGCCGGGCCGCTATGTGCGGGTCACGGTCGCCGACAACGGCACGGGCATGAGCGAAGAGGTGCAAAAGCGCGTGTTCGAGCCCTTCTTCACCACCAAGGGCGTCGGCCACGGCACCGGCCTTGGCCTGTCGCAGGTCTATGGCTTCACCCGCCAAAGCGGCGGCTCCACCTCCATCCAGTCACAGGAAGGAAAAGGCACCCGCATCAACCTCTTCCTGCCGTGGGCCAGTGCCGAGAACACCGCCGCCATCGCCTCCCATGCCAACGGCGTCGCCAATGACGTCGAGGCGGTCGTTCGCGACCACCGCAACCCGCTCAAAATCCTGCTGGTCGAGGATGACGACGCCGTCGCGACGGTCGCCCTGTCGGTCCTCCAGGGCGAGGGTCTGGCCGTCGAGCGCGTCGCCTCGGCCACCGCTGCCCTGAAGAAGCTGTCCATGAACGCCTATGACGTCCTGCTCAGCGACATCCTCATGCCGGGCGGTCTCAGCGGGATCGAACTGGCCCAGCGCGCCTCCGAGGAATGGCCGACCATGCGGGTCATCCTGTCCTCCGGCTTCCCCGGCGAGGCCGAGGCCCTGCGCGACACGACATGGGCCTTCCTGCCCAAACCCTATACGCCCGCCCAGCTTCGCGCCCTGATCGGTGCCGATCTCCCTCGCGACGACGTCCAACCTTCCCAACGCGAACAAGGCAGCGAGAGCTGACCCCGGCATAAAAAAAGCCAGACCCTGATCGACAGGGTCTGGCAGTTGCCGTCTTCCAAACCTTTCAGGTCAGAAGGCCGTCATCCCGAGAGAGGCGGGACTATCATCAGGGCCGTCCCGCACACCGTTTTCTGCGATGGCGGAAACGCCCCATGAATCTTGAAGCTTGATCGACGGTCTCAGCGCGGCTTGTCGGCCTGGCCCACGACCGTTCCGGCCGCACCGCCAACCGCAGCCCCCACCGGACCGGCGACAACCGCGCCGGCGATGGCACCGGTTGCCGCCCGTTGCTCGACCGTGTGCCCGCAAGCCCCCAGCGCCAACACCGCGAGCACAGAGCCGCCTAAAACCAATTTTTTCCGGATAACCGTGGGCATCGTGCGAACTCCTTGAATCCCTTGCCAATTGAACCCCCAACTGCACCCAAGGTTCCTTGAAAAACCATCGTTACGGCCCAAGTATTCATAAGGCCTCGAAAACGGCTTTCGGCAATTACGATCTCTTACTTCAAGAGTTATCTAAACTTTCAAATACAGTATTCGTAAGAATATCTATACCGATCACACAGGGCGGTATGGCAAAGTTATAAACTGCTCTCAAAGCCCTACCACTTTTGTCCACAACTTCACAAAAACCTTCGAATCAATCACATTTCCGCCACAACTAGATGGCTTAAGGCTCGGCTTCCGCTGTTCGCCCTGTCCGGCAACCGCGGCACCCGGTCTCTGCGTACGGATGAGTTCCGACTGTGGGTACCGGATCTAAGGGGCGGCGTTCCTCGCCCTGCCAAACAGGAAATATCTTTTGTCACTCTCTTCGCCCCTGCGTGAGATCAAACGCGCCATAAGCAAGCTGGACACGCGCCCTGTCGCGGCCACGGTAGCCTTTGGCGGTCTCGTCACGCTCGCGGTCGGAGGAGCCTATATGGGCGGCGTATCAGCCCAGGCCTCTACCGTACGCACCCAGGTTGAGCGGATCACGACCGCCGGCATGGATGGGTACAGCCAGGAAGCTATGGCGGTCGCTGCAGGCGGCCTTGATGCCAGCGCCCTGGCTATTGCCAACCGTCACGATCCCTATGCTGTCGATGGTGCCGCCCTTCGCGACCGTCAGGCAGAACTTCTGGCCTCCCGTCTGGAACAGGCCCAAAATCCCGATCCCGTCAGCAGCTTCCGCGTCACCGGTGCCCGCGACCAGTCGCGCGACCTCGAATGCCTGACGCAAGCCGTCTATTACGAAGCGCGCGGTGAAGGCACCAATGGCATGAAGGCCGTCGCACAGGTTGTGCTGAACCGCGCCCGCCACCCCGCCTTCCCGAAAACCGTCTGCGGCGTCGTCTACCAAGGCTCCAACCGCTCGACCGGCTGCCAGTTTTCCTTCACCTGCAATGGTGTGATGCGTGGTGCGGTCAACCGCGCCGCATGGAACCGCGCCCGTGACGTGGCCTCGGCGGCCCTGTCCGGTCAGGCCTATTCCGCCGTCGGCTCGGCCACCCACTTCCACACCACCGGCGTTTCTCCGGCATGGCGCAACCGTCTGGTCCGCGTCAGTCAGGTCGGCTCGCACCTGTTCTACCGCTTCGGCGGCCAAAACGGCTCTGCTGCCGCCCTCTCGCGCGAGATTCAGGCTTCGGCCGCCGTTCCGCAGGTGATGCAGGCGTCTATGACCTCGGCTCCGGCCGCCCCGCAGGGCCCGCGTCCATATGTTGCCGATGAGGCTGAAGCCAAGCCCGTCGCTACCCCGACGGTTCAAATCGCTCCCAGCGCTCCGGCCCATGCAGGGGGTGCGAACGCGGCCTCTGTCCAGACCGCGCCCGTCGCAGCATCGACCTGAAACAGGTAAAAACAGGCCGCCGGTGCTTGGTTAACTAAACCCCTGCACCGACGGCCTGTTCCTCGAATAACCGTAATATTTTAGATCGCGTCTAGACCGATATCCAGTTGGATGACCGAGTGGGTCAGCGCCCCCACGGAAATGACGTCGACACCCGTCGCGGCAATCCCCGCCACGGTGTCCAGATTCACACCGCCCGACGCTTCAAGCACCACCCGAACGCCGCTGGCCTTCACCCGCCGCACGGCCTCCTCCATGTCGGCCAGCGAGAAATTATCCAGCATGATGACGTCCGGCCCTTCAGCCAGCGCCTCGTCCAGCTGGCCCAGCCCGTCCACCTCGACCTCCACCTTCATCAGGTGCGGCGCAAAGGCCTTGGCCGCGCGCACAGCCTTGCCCACGCCGCCACAGACGGCCACGTGGTTGTCCTTGATCAGGATGGCGTCATCCAGTCCGAAGCGGTGATTGATCCCGCCCCCGCACGCCACCGCATGCTTCTCTAAAGCCCTAAGACCCGGCGTCGTCTTGCGGGTGTCGGCAATGCGGGCCTTGGTCCCCGCCACCGCCTTCACATAGGTCCGCGTCTGGGTGGCGATCCCGCACATCCGCCCAAGGATGTTCAGCGCCGTCCTCTCCGCGGCCAGCAGCCCCCGCGCCGAGCCTTCCACCTCGACCAGCACATCACCCTTGCCGATCTCCGCGCCATCGGCCACGCGCACATCCACTCGCGCAGCAGGGTCCATCATCAGACAGGCGATCCGCACCGCCGCGCCGCCCGCCATCACCCCGTCCTGACGGGCGCGGAACTGGGCCTTCATTGTCGCATCTGCCGGAATACAGGCCTGCGCCGTCACATCGCCACAGCGCCCCAGATCCTCGGCCAGCGCCATCCGCACCACAGGCTCGATCACCAGATCAGGCAGTTCGCGCACCATATTCACGTCCTTCACATCCTTCATGCGGCCACCGCCACCCGCGCCGTCATGCGCGTATGCAGGGCCACCGCGTCCGTCGCCGGATAGTCGCTGCGGAAATGCCCGCCACGGCTCTCGCGCCGCTGCAAGGCTCCCTGCGCCACCCTCATAGCCGCCACCACCGGCAAAGCCGCCGGATAGCGCCCTGCCAACTCATCCAGCCAGCGGCACAGCGCCGCCAGCCCCTCACCGTCACGCACCACACCACAGTGGCGTGTCATCGCCGCCCTCAGCGCAGGCATCTCATCTTCCGGCAGGTCGCCCCCCACGATCACGGGCGACAGAGGCCCGACCGCCGCCATCCCCTCACGCGCCGCCGCCCGTCCGGCCCGCCGCCCAAAGGCCGCCGCTTCCAACAGGCTGTTGGAGGCCAGTCGGTTGGCCCCATGAACGCCCGTGGCCGCACACTCGCCTACAGCATAAAGCCCCGCCACAGCGGTGCGCCCGTCGGCATCCGCCGCGATCCCGCCCATGTGGTAGTGGACCGCCGCCGCCACCGGTATCGGCTGGACGCGAGGATCGATCCCCGCCCCCATACAGGCCGCAAACACCGCCGGAAAATCGTGCGGGAAATCCTCCCCGACCGCCGCCCGCGCATCCAGAAACGCCCCGCGTCCCGACGCCCGCGCCGCATGCACTGCCCGCGCCACGATATCGCGCGCCGCAAGGTCCGCATCCGGCTCCGGCCCGATCAGGAACGCGCCATCCCGATCCACCAGCCGCGCCCCCTCGCCCCGCAAGGCCTCCGTCGCCAGCGGCGCAGGGTCCAGTGCCGCATCGATCGCCGTCGGGTGGAACTGCACAAACTCCGGATCAAGAATTTCCGCCCCCGCCAAATAGGCCAGCGCCATCCCCTCTCCGCGCAAGGCCGCCGGATTGGTCGTCACCTCGAACAGACCGCCAATCCCGCCCGTCGCCAGCACCACCGCATGGGCATGCACATCCACCAGCCCACCGTCCGCCCGTTCGATGACGGCACCACAGACCCGCCCCGCCGCATCCTGCAACAGGCCGCGCAGCCGCCCGTCCTCCCAGATTTCGATATGGCTCGCCGCGCGGGCCGCCTCGACCACCGCCGACAATATGGCCCGCCCTGCGCCGTCGCCGCCCACACGCGCCACGCGCGGCACCGAATGCGCCGCCTCCAGCGACACAGCGAACCCGCCGTCAGCCTCGCGGTCAAACGGCGCACCCAGCGACGCCAACCAGTCCACCGTCCCGCGCCCGTGTCCGGTCAGTTCCGTGGCGACGTCGGCCACCACCAGCCCCGCACCCGCCGCCTCGGTATCGCGTGCATGCAGCTCCGCACTGTCGCCCTTGCCCAGCGCCGCGGCCATGCCGCCCTGCGCCCAAGCCGACGAACAGGCATCCAGCAAGGGCGCAGGCGTCACCATCAGCGCCCCCTTGGACACGCCCTCAACCGGAACCGCCTCCAACGCCGCCGACAATCCCGCCAGACCGCCCCCGACGATCAACGGCCCCTCATGGACGACGACGCGGCGCATCACCGGCCAATCCCCAGATAGCGGAACACCATATCGACCGCCGCGCCCACATCGCCTCCTGTCATCGCCATCAGCGACGCCGCCGCAGCACCCGCACACAGAGCCGCCACCAACAGACACAGCCCCAGCGATCTGACCGCCTCACCCCCACTCAACGGCACACCAAAGCCGCGCATCGGCCCGCCCCGCAGATGCCCCAGCACCGCGATGCCCAGAAAGACCGCCAGTATCCAGCGGCCCGTCATCACGCCCCACGCCACAACCACCACACCGATCGCCAGCAACACGCCGCGCTCCAGCATCGGGTGCACCTTGGCCAACACCGGACCCAGCGCCTTGGATCCATCCAACGGCGGCGCAGGCACCAGATTGATCAGGTTCAGCATGGCGACGAAAAACGCCGCCGCAATCCACTCCGCATTCCCCGTGACCAGCCACACGCCCACCAGCGGCAGCATGGCCAACAACCCGAATGCAGGACCCGCCAGCGACACCAGCACACCGATCCATTCACTGGCCGGCTCGCGCTTACCCTTGGCCAGACCACCCAGAAACGGAATGACGTGGATGCTCGCCGGTCCCATGCCCAGACGATTCATCGCCAGCACATGCCCGTACTCATGCACGAACAGCGCAAACATCAGTGAACCCGCAATGACCCAGCTTCCGGTCAGAAACCACAGGAAACCGACCATCAACACGGTCGAGACAACCAGCGTCACCCGCCCATTGCCCGCCGTCTTCGGCTGACGCGGCGGCGGTGCGCCCCTGCCCTCCGGTCGCGGCTCCAACCTTACGACAGTGTCCGGCTCAGTGCCGTCACGACGCCCCCAGGGTCCCTGATCGGTCACTCAGATCAACTCCACATCGACCGCATGACGCGCCCGTACCAGATCATAGCGCGCAGGCTTGGTCGGCGGCGGCAGGTCCACCATCTTCTGCACCGCCGCGCGGGCGCGTTCCTGCACCTCGTGCGGCACCGTCACCTCGAACTGCATGTGCAACAGACAGTCGCGGATATTCTCCAGCGTGATACGCTTCATATGCGGGCACATGTTGCACGGCCCGACAAAGTCCACTTCCGGCACATCGCCCTTGATGTTCGACGCCATCGAGCATTCGGTGATCAGCACCACCTTGGCCGGACGCTTGTTCTCGACATAGGAAATCATCGCCGCCGTCGATCCGGCAAAGTCCGCCGCGTGCAAAATCTCCTCGGGGCATTCGGGGTGGGCCAGTACCTCCGCCCCCGGCCACGCCTCGCGCATGTCGGCGATGTCCTGCGCGGTAAACCGCTTGTGCACCTCGCAATGTCCGGCCCACGCGATGATGCCGACGCTCGTCTGCGCCGCGACATTCCTCGCCAGATATTCGTCAGGGATCAGGATGACCTTGTCGACACCCCATTCCTTGGCCGCCCACTCCACAACCTGAACGGCATTGGCACTGGTGCAGCAGATGTCCGTCTCGGCCTTCACATCGGCGGTCGTGTTCACATAGGTCACCACCGGCAGCCCCGGATGCCGCTGCTTGATCAGCCGCACATCCTCACCCGTGATCGACGACGCCAGCGAACACCCCGCCCGCAGATCAGGGATCAGCACCGTCTTTTCAGGGCTCAGAATCTTCGACGTCTCGGCCATGAAGTGAACGCCCGCCTGAACGATCACCTTGGCATCCACCTTGGCCGCTTCCTTGGCCAGCGCCAGACTGTCGCCCACGAAGTCGCCAACGCCGTGGAAGATATCCGGCGTCATATAGTTGTGCGCGAGGATGACGGCGTCGCGCTCCTTCTTCAGGCGGTTGATCTCGGCGATCAGCTCCGCCTGACGCGGCCATTCCATCGGCGTGGTGTGGTCCTTGACCTTCTCCCACACGGCAGCGGTTTCCTCCGCCAGTTCCTTGCTCAGTCCGAACGCAGCGCCCATGACCGCCTCCCTACACCCTTATGCTCACTTTTAGCATAAGCTAGGCATACAATAAGCTCTCCGTTCGCTGACGCAAGGTCAATCAAACAGGAACCAACCCCGCGCCCGCCCCGTTGCCCTCGTGTCAGACGTCAAACGGGGGCCGCGCCATGTCCAATCGCAAGCTTGTTGTCATCGGCCTGATCGCCCTCGCGCTGCTGGCCCTCGCACTGGTAGGCCGCACGCTTCTGACCCGCGGCAGCGCCTCCGACCCCACCGCACAGCCCTCGGAGCTGGTCGCCGCCATCCGCACCCACTTCCCCGAGGACTGGAAGGCCATCGAGCGCCAGCGCAAGGACGCCGCCACCGACGACGCCACCCTCGGCGCCGCCTTCCTGACCTCCAAGCTGCGCGACGTGGCCCAAGCCCCCGACGAAGCCATCATCGACATTCTCAAGGTCGATGCCGCCCTCGCCAACACACTCAAGGCCGAGGACGTCGCCCTGTGCGCGTCGTTCGCTGCCTACGGCCCCACCGAAGCCCGCCGCTACAGCCCTGAGGCCATGGTCCTGCTGGACCGTATCGCTGCCAAGACCGTCATCGCCGCGCGCAAGGGCATGGACACCCCGACACCGCGCACCATCGATCCCCAGCAGGCCTTCTCACGGCTCCAGACCGCCATGCTCGAAAAAGGCGTCAGCCCCCGCCTCGCCGACCAAGCCCGCACCACCCCGCTCGACACCGCCGAACAGTGCGAAGCCGGCATCCAGACCGACGCCACCCTCTTGGCCCTTCCCCCGGCCCAAGCCGCCAACATCTTCGTCGCCCTCAAATACCCCCAGAACTAGTCCGACAGCCGGAACAGCGCGTCCAACGGCGCATCCAGCGCCCGAGCAAGAGTCAACGCCACCACGACAGACGGCGTGAACACCCCGTTCTCGATAGTGTTGACCGTCTTGCGCGAGACGCGCGCACGCTCGGCCAACTCGGCCTGCGTCAGCCCCGCTGCCTGCCGCACAGCCCTCAGCTCCACGATCAAGCGCGGCTCAGCCATCCGCCCTCCTCACCTGCCACCACAGCCGCAACGCGGCGACAAGCAGCGTGCCCCACAACACGAACGGCATCATCGGCAGAGCCAGCTGCATCCTCCACAGCATCACACCAAATACGACGCACAGAGCCACGAACGCCGCAACAAACCCCCAAGCCATTGCGCTCGCCCAATAGGCCAGCATCAGTTCGTCATTCAGCCACTTCTGCGCGTGCTTGTTTCTCAGGCCGCTGGTCAAAAACACAAAACCCAAACCAGTCATCAGCGGCCCGAGCAACATGGCCGATGTCACTGTGGCTTGAGCGTCGTTGCCCCACTCCCTTAGGGCGTTACTCGACAACATATTCACCCCGAGACTGCATATGGGCATCACCAACACCGTATAGGCCCATTTGCGCTGCTCGGCGTCGCGTCGTGATTCTCTTATCTGCGCGTCTGCCTCGTCCTCACCCGGCCTAGAAAAGACCTCCGACAGCCAAAAGCCCATCACAGCCGCAAATAACCCTGCCGCCGCCAGACAGACGCCAAATCCGTCAAATCCCGCAAAATAGCCGACTACCATCGCGGCCAGTCCGACCAACACCAAACCCAAGCTCGCTCGCGAGAGCCAAAGCCTAGCAACCTTCGTCATAGCGCGGACTCCAATGTCACCTACAGGTTACTAAAGTCACCTTCGGGTTACACGTCAAGACACCACCGCTAGTCGGCCAAAAAGAAACACTCTTGTCTCGACTAAGCGCTCATCTTGCCCTATCGACAATCTTCCTCCCCAAAGACAACGTCTGAAGACCGAATCGTGCAAGAAACCGTCCGCCGCATCCTCACGGCCCGCGTCTATGACGTGGCCGAGGAAACCCCGCTTGACCCCATGCCGCGCCTGTCCGCCCGCGTGGAGCGTCCGGTCCTGCTCAAGCGCGAGGACCTCCAGCCGGTGTTCAGCTTCAAGCTTCGCGGCGCCTATAACCGCATCGCCCAACTGACGGACGAGGAACTTAAACGGGGCGTCATCTGCGCCTCGGCGGGCAACCATGCCCAAGGCGTCGCCCTGTCCGCCGCCCGTCGCGGGGCGAAATCCACCATCGTCATGCCGACGACCACCCCCGCCATCAAGATCAGCGCCGTGCGCGCCCTCGGCGGCCATGTCGTCCTGCACGGCGACAGCTTCGACGACGCCAGCGCACACGCCCGCCAGCTTGAAGCCGAAACGGGCGCCACCTTCGTCCACCCCTTCGACGACCCCTTCGTCATCGCGGGCCAAGGCACCATCGGCCTTGAAATCCTGCGCCAGTATTCACAGCCGCTCGATGCCGTATTCGTCCCCATCGGCGGCGGCGGTCTGGCGGCGGGCGTTGCCGCCATCATCCGATTCCTCAGCCCCACAACCAAGATCATCGGCGTCGAACCCGCCGAGGCCCCGTCCATGAAGGCGGCCATCGAACTGGGCGAAGTCACCGCACTGGACCAGGTTGGCCTGTTCGCTGACGGCGTGGCCGTGCGCCGGGTCGGCGACGAGACCTTCCGCCTCTGCAAAGACCTGCTAGACGACATTGTGCTGGTCGACACCGATGCCATCTGCGCCGCCGTCAAAGACATCTTCGACGACGTCCGCGCGATCGCCGAACCCTCGGGCGCCGTCGCCCTCGCAGGCCTGAAAGTCTGGGCTGCCCGCAATCCGGGCTCAGGCGCATTGGCCGCCATCAACTCGGGTGCCAACGTCAATTTCGACCGCCTGCGCCACGTGGCCGAACGCGCCCAGATCGGCCTCGGCACCGAGGCGCTTCTGGCCGTCTCCATGCCCGACGACCGCGAGGCCTACCACCGCTTCCTCAACAGCCTGCAAGGCCGCTCGATCACCGAGTTCAACTATCGCTGGAGCGGCGACACGGCCCAGATCTTCGTCGGCATCGCCCTCAAAGACGGCCAAGACGAACGCCATGCCCTCTGCGCCAGCTTGCGCGAGGCCGGATACGCCGTCGAAGACATGAGCGACAACGAAATCGCCAAACTCCACGTCCGCTACATGGTCGGCGGCCGCGCCCCCGAACTGTCGGGCGAGCGCCTGTTCCGCTTCGAATTCCCCGAACGGCCGGGGGCCTTCCTGAAGTTCATGAACAGCCTCCAGCCCGCGTGGAACCTCACCCTCTTCCACTACCGCAACCACGGCGACGACGTGGGCCGCGTACTCGCCGGCATCCACGCCCCCGAAAGCGACCAAGACGCCATCACCGCCGCCCTCGACACCCTCGGCTACCCCTACATCGAAGAGACCATGAACCCCGCCGCCCGACTGTTCCTCGCATGACGGATCGAACATCAAAAGGCCCGCCATTTCCGGCGGGCCTTTCACTATCCGAGAAGCATCAGCTCCGGCGCGTCACGCGGTTGTTGAAGCCCACCACATTGGGCCGCACCCGCCCCGTCGAGGACCAGCGCACCGTCTGGTTGGAGCCCGCAACACTGACCCGCGCCTCGGGAGCCAGATTGATCGTCACCTGATTGCCAGATCCCGTCAGGTCCAGACTGGCGCAGGTGCCGGTAAAGGTCAGGGTGTGACCGGTGCCCGCAATGACCACATCGCGCCCTTCACAATCAATCGTGCGCTCATGCCCCACACCGGTCACCTCGATCCGCTGTGCATTCTGCTCGACCACACCGACCTGACCCGAGGCGGCCAAAGCCAGCGACACCAAAGACGCGACAATCATCTCGACACTCCAAACTAGGTTAATGGAGTCCGAACGCCGTCATCGCCTCTTGGCTCCCATCAGCCTGCGAACGCCACTTTCAATCAGGCCGCTTGGATCGACTTGATGATCTCGTCGGTCGAATGCCCCGTCAGCGTCTTGGTAAGCTCGCCGACAATCGCGCCCTCGACCTCCTTGTGCCAGTGCTTGCGCAGCTCACCCATGGTCTTGGGCGCAGCGATCACCACCAGCTTGTCGAACTTGTTCTTCAGCGCCCAACCGTTCAGCGCCTGAGCCACGCTCATCGCAAAGCCGTCTTCGGCCTGGGTGTCATTGTCCGGATTGGCATCGCTGGAGTTTCGCCCCGCAGAGCCGACCACGCGGTCCTCCAGGGGCGGTGCATCCACCGCCGTCAACTGAATGTCCGTCGCCGAGCCGCTATTGCGGAACAGCGCCAGTTTCTCACCATCGACAACGGCGACCAAAGCATTGCTGGGCAGGTTCATCAGGCATTCCTCACATTGCTGCCCCCGCCAATTAAACGGCCCACCCCTGCTTCAGTTGCCCCTCACAGCCGCGCGCCCGCTCACACCCGCAAACGAAAATGTCATAAAATCGCATGACAGCGTTTTTTGACTTTTTCCAAGGTTAGGTATTTCTTAACCAGCGGGAGGGATCGAGATGTTAACACGCTCGTATATAGCAAAGCCCCAGCCGCCGGCTGGAGAAGGCCAATGGACGCTGCTGCAACAGCGGACAGACCGTGCCCTTTGGCAGTGGGACCGCACCCTGCTGGCCGGTCGCAAAGGCGTGACCCGTTTTGTGATCACCCACGACCCGTCACGGCTCGACTTCGACTCCTTCGACGAAGCCGAGTCCATGTTCGAGATGCTCGACAGCTAGACCGCGGCCTCAGATCCCGGCGGCCAGATCGCCATCCGGCTCCACATCGCCACCCTGCACCATGCGGGTGACGGCCACATCCGCCGTGACATTGCCGACCGTGCGGAAGATGTCCGGAATGACCTCCACCGCCAGCAGCAGCGGCAACAGCTCCAGCGGCACGCCCATGGCAATACAGATGGGCGCAATCGACGCAAAGAAGCTGACCTGCCCGGGCAGCCCCACGGTCCCCACCGAAATCAGACCCGCCGTCAGCATGGCCGCGATCAACTGCCCCATGCTCGGTTGAATCCCGAACAGGTGCGCGCAGTACAGCGCCACCCCGAGGTTCGCCACCGGCGAGGTAATGCGGAACACCGCCACCGCCAGCGGCAGCACCAGCCCCGCGGTCGAGCGACGCACGCCCAGCGCATCCACCGACCGCTCCACCATCACCGGCAGGCTGGCCAGCGACGACTGGGTCGAGAAGGCCACCACCTGCGCCGGAGCCACCGCCCGCGCAAACCGGCCCAGCCCCACACGGCCAAAGATCACCGCCAGCGGATAGAACAGCAGCCCGATCCCGATACAGGCCAGCGAGATCACCACCACATAGTGCAGCAACACGCCCGCCGCGCTCGCCCCCGCCGACAGGCCCACGCCCAGCGACAGCGCAAACACGCCCACCGGAGCGGCGACCAGAACCCAGCGCACGATGATGATCATCGTCTCGCCCACCGCCTCGAAAAAGGTCGTCAGCGGCAATCGCAGACGCTCCGGCAAACGCGTCGCCGCAAAGCCGAAGAAGACCGCAAACACCACGATGCCAAGGATGGCATCCTCCGCCGCCGCACGGATCGGATTGGACGGCGCGATGGTCTTGATGAACTCGCCAAACGGTGCGGCCCCGCCGACGTCGCTGGCCGCAGGGGCCGCCGCCAGCAGCTTGCGCGCCCCTTCGGGATCAATCGGCCATACCGACAACAGGCCGTAAGACACCGCCACCGAATAGACCACGGCGACAAGGATCATCACGGCGAACCAGCCCACGGCCTTCAGCGCCATCCGGCCCGCCCGCGCCGCATCGGCGATAGAGGCCACACCCGTCACCAACAGGCTGAACACCAGCGGAATAATGGTCATGCGCAAGGCGTTGAGCCACAGCTGCCCGACCGACTGGATCAGGTCCGCCGCCCCCGCACCGCCGGGCATCCCCCAACGCTGCGCCGCCATACCCGCAGCCAGCCCAAGCACAAGGGCCAGCATCACCTGAACACTCAGGGACGTCATAAAACGGCGCGTCTTGCTCATCTCGTTCATTCCAAAATCCAGTCAGCCTGAGCGATCTCAGACCGCGCCGCCCCGATCATCCAAAGCTACAGGCTTGCGCGACACCGCCGCCCCAACGCCGGCTACAGCCGCACCGCCCAGCAGCCCCAGCACCAGCCAGAAGCCGCCCTTAACATCAATGGTGATGATTTCGCGCCCGCCGAAAAAGCCCGCCAGAACCTGCGCCACCTCGGCATCGCCTCGCCCGGCTCCACGGCCCGACAGGTTCTCCTCGACCTTGGATTGCAGCTTGTCGATCGACTGCATCATGCCACAGCCCAACAGCAGGATGGCCGCCACGCTGGCGCACACCGTACCCCAGGCCCTCAGCCGCTGCGCACGGATCACAATCCCCGCCACCAGAGCGATGACGATAACGACCGCCGCGGCCGTCGCCCACCATGCAGAGCCCAGCATATCGGGCGGCACCTTGGTATCGGCCACCTGCGGCGTACCGCGCACCAGATCCAGTCCGCTGGCCGACATCATCAACTGATCACCACAGCTCACCACGACCCACGGCAACAGAAAGCCCAGCAAGGCCCCGACCTTGAGGACGCGAGCGACCCACATCCAGTTGATTTTCAAGCCCATAGTCAGCTCCCGGCCCAAAGAACACCCTGACCTTGGCACCCTTGGCGACAAAGAGAAAGGGCGGCGGACCTTTCGATCCACCGCCCTTTCCTTTTTCAGTCGCTACCCTTGCGGGCAACTGTACCGATTAGAACGACTTCACCAGGTTGATGAAGGCGGTACGGCCGACGTAGTCGTAAGCCGAGTACAGCGGAGCGTTACCGATACGGTTGTGGACGCCCGACGAAACGACCGGCGGGTTTTCGTTCCACAGGTTACGGATACCTGCGGTCACCTTCCAGTCGCCGTGGACGTACTGAACCGAGGCGTTGTGGTTGTAGTAGTCATCCACAGCCAGGTCGTACTTCGAGGTCGCCGGATCTTCACCGTAGTATTCGTAGTCCGACATACCGTCGACCCACTCAACGCCGTAGCGAACGCGCCAGTTGTCCCAAGCGTACGAAACGTCGAAGGTACCGGTGAATTCCGGGTTCTGGATCATGCCGACGTAGTCTTCGAGCGGATCTTCTTCGAACAGCTTCGAGGACACTTCGGTGTACTGGGTGATACCCAGGTTGACCAGCAGGGTGCCCGGACCGAAGTCGTTACGGTAACGCAGGGTGTAGTCCAGGCCCTTAACGTTGTCGGTCGCCAGGTTGATGTAGCTGTCGTAGACGGTCAGAGCGTTGTCCGACGGGTCACGCTCGACCAGACGGCAGAAGCCGTTGTCAGCAGCGAAGTCTTCCGGGTTCGAGTCGTAGCAGCGGGTCAGGATGTTGCCTGCACCGGTACGCGACACACCGTTCGACACTTCGATTTCGTAGTAGTCGACGGCGAAGGCCAGATCGCCCCAGCCAGCCGGCAGGGTCGGTTGCAGAACCACGCCAACGGTCAGGTTGGTCGAGGTTTCAGCAGCCAGGCCAGCTTCCGCACCACCCGAGGTGATCACGCGGACGTTGGTCTTGGCCATGTGCTCCGGATCAAGACCCTCGGCGGCGCAGTTAGCGGCGCGGTTCGGGTTGACGCCTTCGGCACCCCATTCGTTACAACGGTCGTTCGAGTTCGACAGGAAGCCCGAGGTCGCACCGACGAACTGTTCGAACAAAGCCGGAGCGCGGTACGAGGTACCGTAGGTACCACGCAGGGTCACGCCGTCGATCGGCTCGTAAACCAGACCCACCTTGTAGGTGGTGTCGTCGCCGTACGAGTCATAGTCGGTGTAACGGAACGAACCGTTCAGGGTCAGCGACTTGGCGAACGGAGCGTCGACCAGCAGCGGCGCTTCGATTTCACCGAACACTTCCCAGACCGAGTCCGAGCCACGGGTGATGGCCGAGGTCGAGTAGTTGTAGGTGTTGCCCAGTTGCGAATCCAGGCCCGGGGTGTCGTCGATTTCTGCGTCGCGGAATTCAGCGCCGAAGAAGCCGTAGACCTTACCGGCCGGCAGGTCGAACATCGGGCCGTCGATGCCAACGGCAACGATCTTTTCGATGTATTCGGTGGTGCCGGTGACCGGACGGAAGACGTAGTCAACCCAGTCCTTCGGCAGCTTGCCGCCGATGACGTCCGACGACAGAGCCGGAGCAGCCACGCAGCCCGGGTTCGAAGCCAGTTGGGCGCACTCGAACTTGCCCGGAGCAACTTGGACAACGTCCAGCGACTCGATCAGGCGGTCGGTGAGGAACTGTTCCGAAGTGTATTCCGACTTCGAACGCGAGTAGCTGACGTAGGCGTCGTAACGCCATTCCGGGATCAGGGTGAAGTCACCCTTGATGCCAGCGACGTAGCGGTTGAAGTCGACTTCTTGCGACGAGGTGTCGTTGCCGAAGCCGATGAAGGCGCGGACGCCAACAGCCTGGCCCTTGTTCAGGCCCAGGTCGGTTGCCGACATGGTCGAGGACGACAGGTTCGACGGGATCAGCGGCGAGCCCTTGGCGTAGTCCAGAGCCAGCTGACGGTAGCCGGTCTGCGACGACTGGCGGTTGTTGTACAGGAATTCGCCGTACAGTTCAGCGTTGCCCAGAGCGCGCAGCTCGTAGCCGAATTCGCCGTAAACGGTGGTGATGTCCACCGGCGAGATCAGCGACTCGTTCAGCATGCGGTCTTCGAAGGTGTCGCGCACGTTGTTGTTCGAGCCGGTGCCGCCCACGCCTTCAAAGCCGACCAGACCTTCGGTCACGGCCGAGTTCGGACGCCAGCGGTTGAAGCTGGTAGCCGAGGTGCCAGCAGCAGCAACGCCAGCCATGGTGTTGGTGCCGATGGTGTTGATCGTCACACCGTTCGAGCCGGTGGTGGTGATCGGGTAGCACTTGGCCTTGCCGGTCAGCGGATCGATGAAGTCCGAACCGTCGAGGTAGCCATCGGTGTTGCACTGGGTGAACTTACGGTCACGCAGGGTCAGCTCGTCGCGCTCATAGCGTTCGATCGAGCCCGAAGCGCGCCAACGGTCGCCCGAGATGCCGCCCGACAGCGAGTAGCGGTTGGAACCGCCGTTGCCGTTAGCGTCCAGGGTTTCGTTGCGTTGAGCTTCGAAGGTCAGGCCTTGCAGGTTCTTCGAGGTCTGGATGTTGACAACACCAGCCACTGCGTCCGAACCGTAAACCGACGATGCACCGTCGCGCAGAACTTCAACGCGCTCGATCATCGAGGTCGGCAGCACGTTCAGGTCGGCAGCGCCAACCGAACCGCGCGAGCCAGCCGGCGAAACGCGACGGCCGTTCAGCAGCACCAGGGTGCGGCTCGGGCCCATGCCACGCAGGCCGATGGTGTTTGCACCCGGACCACCGTTGGTGACGAAGCCACCGTAAGCGTTGTTGATCTGCGAGGTGCCGCCGGTGACGGCGTTCGACTGCAGAGCTTCAGTGGTCGAAGCAAAACCCTGCAGGGTGGCTTCTTCACGGGTGATGCTCAGGGTCGGCGACGGAGCATTGTAGTTGTCGCGACGGATGCGCGAGCCAACAACAACGATTTCTTCCACTTGGGTGGCTTCTTCACCGGCTTCTTGTGCGACCGAAACGGTCGGAACCAGCATAGCCATCGACAGAGCGGCAGCACCAACTGCCATCGTCGAGCCCAGCAGATAGTCTTTACGATTACGCATAGACAAACTGTACCTGTTTTACTTCAAAACGGCGCACATTGTTCGAAGAACGCTGTGCATTGATCAGTGCCACGCGCAGGCAGCACCTCATGGGAGCAAGCGCTATTCATTGGGCGACACAATCGCAACAACATTATTTCAGTATATCAACGATACCCAAGAAATACATGTCCGTAATATGTCATCAAGTATCGACATTATGTCAGTTCCAGCCACAATTTAGCACGTTTTTGTCACGCGAATGCCAAGCTGCAGCATAAAACCCCACGATTGCATCCATGCACAGGATTCCCGCATAGCGTCGTTATGAGGCCAAAATCACACACTTTGGGCCACCTACTGGCGAATTCCGGCCGCGTGCATTACCTGTATGTTCATGGCCCGTTCCCCCTCTTCCCCGCCCGCTAAGCCGTCGCCGAAGTCGCAAAAGCCGGTCCACGTCTCGGACCCCGCCCGCGCGGCCGAGAACCAGCAGGCGCTCGAACAGGCCAAGCTTATAAAGAAGGGCGTCGCCGAGGCCCCCGCCGCCTTCATCCACGACAGCGCCACGCCCCCGCGCAACCTGTCCCTGTCCGGCATCGGCCCGCGCCTGACGCCCGAGGAAGCCCCCTCCGCCCCCAGCGACTGGAAGCCCCACCGTCCGGACCGCCCCAAGAACAAGCTGTCCAAGCCCTTCCGTCTGGAAACCAAATACACCCCCGCCGGCGACCAGCCGCAGGCCATCGCCGAACTGGTCGAACAAGCCCAACAGGGCGAACGCAACCAAGTCCTCCTCGGCGTCACCGGCTCGGGCAAGACCTTCACCATGGCCAAGGTCATCGAGGAAACCCAGCGCCCCGCCCTGATCCTCGCCCACAACAAGACCCTCGCCGCCCAGCTCTATTCCGAGTTCAAGGCCTTCTTCCCGGACAATGCGGTCGAGTATTTCGTCTCCTACTACGACTACTACCAGCCCGAGGCCTACGTCCCGCGCACCGACACCTACATCGAGAAGGACAGCTCCATTAACGAGCAGATCGACCGGATGCGCCACGCCGCCACCCGCGCGATCCTGGAGCGCGACGACGTCATCGTCGTGGCCTCGGTCAGCTGCATCTACGGTATCGGCTCGGTCGAGACCTACACCGCCATGACCTTCGGCCTACAGGTCGGCGACACCATCGACGAGGCCAAGCTCCGCGCCGACCTCATCGCGCTCCAGTACAAGCGCAACGACCTGCATTTCGAGCGCGGCATGTTCCGCAAGCGCGGCGACACGATCGAGATCTTCCCCGTCCACTTGGAAGACCGCGCCTGGCGCATCTCCCTCTTCGGCGACGAGATCGAGGCCATCGACGAGTTCGACCCCCTCACCGGCAAAAAGACCGCCAGCCTCGAGCAGGTCACCGTCTACGCCGCCAGCCACTACGTCACGCCCCGCCCGACGCTCAACCAAGCCATCACCGGCATCAAGGCCGAGCTGAAGGAAACCCTCGACTGGATGGTCGAGAACGGCAAGCTGCTGGAAGCCCAGCGCCTAGAGCAACGCACCCGCTTCGATCTGGAAATGATGGAGGCCACAGGCTCCTGCGCGGGCATCGAGAACTACAGCCGCTGGCTCACAGGCCGCGCGCCGGGCGAGCCCCCGCCCACCTTCTTCGAATACATCCCCGACAACGCCCTGCTGTTCGTCGACGAAAGCCACGTCACCGTCGGCCAGATCGGCGCCATGTTCCGCGGAGACTACCGCCGCAAGTCCACTCTGGCCGAGTACGGCTTCCGCCTCCCCTCCGCCATCGACAACCGCCCGCTCAAGTTCGAGGAATGGGACGCCATGCGCCCCCAGACGGTCTTCGTCTCCGCCACCCCCGGCGCGTGGGAGCTTGAGAAGTCCGGCGGCGTCTTCACCGAGCAGGTTATCCGCCCCACGGGCCTGATCGACCCTCCCGTCGAGATCCGCCCCGTCTCCGGCACCACCCGCAACCAGATCGATGACGTCATCGACGAGGTAAAGGCCACCGCCGCCAACGGCTACCGCTCCCTCGTCACCACCCTGACGAAGAAGATGGCCGAGGACCTGACCGAGTACATGCACGAACAGGGCGTCCGCGTCCGCTACATGCACTCCGACATTGATACCTTGGAGCGGATTGAGATCCTGCGCGACCTGCGCTTGGGCAGCTTCGACTGCCTCATCGGCATCAACCTGCTACGCGAAGGTCTGGACATCCCCGAGTGCGGCCTCGTCGCCATCCTCGATGCCGATAAGGAAGGCTTCCTGCGCTCGGAAACCTCCCTCATCCAGACCATCGGCCGCGCCGCGCGTAACGTCGATGGCCGCGTCATCCTCTATGCCGACCGCATGACCGGCTCGATGGAACGCGCCATCACCGAGACCAACCGCCGCCGCGAAAAGCAACAGGCCTATAACGAGGCCCACGGCATCACCCCCGCCACGGTCAAGCGCGACATCAAGGAGATCATGGAGTCTCCTTACGAGTCCCGCGAGATCGACCGCTTCACCAAGCCGGGCATGAAGGAAGAAACCAAACCCTTCACCGGCTCCAACTTCCAGTCAGCCCTCAAGGATCTGGAAACCCGCATGCGCGACGCCGCCGCCAACCTCGAGTTCGAGGAAGCCGCGCGGCTTAGGGACGAGATCAAGCGCATGAAGCTGCTTGATCTGGAGTTCGCCAACGAGGCGCTGACGGGGGTTGGTGAAGAGGTGGACAAGTCAGCGCCGAAGCGTTGGCGGAAGGAGGCGGCTGCGGAGAAGGCGGAGGCGTGGAGGAAAGGGCGGTAGAGTTTCTAGAAAAACAAAGTTAGATATATATCTTTCAGTATGGGGGAACATATGAAAATTAACAGATTTGCAATTGATGGCCTCACGACCCACGAGTCTCTTGATGTGAGATTCGAACTTAACGATGACATCAATATAATTACTGGTCGAAACGGCTCAGGAAAAACAACCGTTCTTAAAGCCATGTGGTATTCTATTAGTGGAAATACCGCACTTATAACTCAAGAAATACCATTCAAACGAATAGCGATTGAAACTGATTTATTTTCAGCAGAAATATATAGAATAAATGAGACTGATGTTAGAATTGAAGTAGAGACGGAAAGCCACGACTATCTTTTTGAAGACGAATTCGATGAGGACGGTGCTTTCAGCGACTCTGCTGAAGCTCAGTTCGACAGATTTGTTATATCTGTTGGCTCTTCTGTATTCTTTCCTACCTTTAGACGCATTGAGGGTGGTTTTTCCATTCCAATGACTCAGAAGCGCTCTGGGATAGGCCTTTTCTCACAAGCTAAAAATGACATTGAAGAATCTCTTCAAGCACTTTCTAGAAAACTTACCAACAAAGATCATACGTTTGTATCATCAATTTCTACTAGAGATATCGCTGACCTGTTACTGACAAAATACACGCAGTTTTCAGAACAGTCTAACAGAGCCCAAAAGGTTGTTTCAGATACAATTATCGAAAGCATCAAGGCATTCGAAGACACAACCACAGCTAACGATAAGCTTCAAGCTTTCGAGCTGATTGAAAGCATCAAGAATAGAATCGAAAAACTTGACAAAGAAAGAACAGATATTCTCGCACCCATACAAGAAATTCAAAATGTAGTAAATCAGATATTTAAGCATGACGGAATATCAGTTGGATCTACGATTAAATTTGGAGATTCAGCGAAAGCTGTGAACTCTAACTATCTATCAGCAGGCGAGAAGCAAATGCTGAGCTTCATATGTTACAATGCTCTAAATAGAAATTCCGTCATATTTATTGATGAACCTGAGCTTAGTCTGCACGTAGATTGGCAAAGAGAACTTTTCAAGATTCTTTCCAACCAAAATACTGGAAATCAGTTTATAATCGCCACACATTCTCCGTTCATATATACCAAATACCCCGAAAAAGAACTCACTATGAATAGAGATCGTGGTGAATAACATGGCTCATATTGAATACAGCATTGACGAGCTTATTGGGATTATAAATAAAAGCGGATTGAACACCGTAATAACAGAGGGATACGACGACTACATTGCGTACAAGAAAGTCGAAAGATTCGTTGATGTATATGGCGTAAGCTTCATGCCGGTAGGCGGGAAGCGAAAGGTTATCGAACTTTATAACAGAAAAAACGAGCTAACTCCTAGCAAAATACTATTCATCATGGATATGGACACTTGGGTACATACAGGAACCCCTGCAGAATTTGTATCTGATGACATTGTATTGACAAAGGGATACTCCATTGAAAATGATCTTATTGAAGATGGAGAAGTAGTTCAGAGACTAATGAATGATAATGAACGAGAAAAATTCTATAATGAGATAGATTCGATATTGTCATGGTACGTACATAATGTCGAAAAGCACATCAACAGTGATTTTAGCTGTGAACTAAAGTCTCACCCCAATAGAATTCTATCCTTAATTGAGTCAGGTCAAACTTTCACGTACAATAATAAAAGTATCTTTAATCAAGTTAAAAGTGATCCTATCATTTACATGAGAGGTAAAACTGTGCTAGCCCTAATAGCTAGACAGCTAAGCAGTTCCACGCGACCTGTGAAGTACTCTAAGGATGCTATAATAGACATATGCTCCAACTTCGGAGTATCGAACTTAAAGCGCGTGGCGGAAACAGTGAAGGAACACTTCGCACCGACACAAATAGGAAGCGAAGCAGCATAGCACTGTGCTGCAACATCTTAGAAACATTCGTCTTTAATGATCGCGTTCCTTTTCAGCTCGCCCTACCTTCCGCCCGTGCCATCCTTGTCGCGTCCCGTCGCATGGAGGGCTCGTAAGGCCTGCGGACCTGCGGTGATGGGAGTGGATGGAGCGGGGTCCGCCCCTCCGGCTGAGGCTTGGCCCCACAAGGGGACCAACCCCCGCCGGAAGGAACGGAGCCGATGGAGTTTGCGATAAAGCCTTAGTCTTGAACCTCAGCCAGTATCGGCAAGGAGCCTCAACGGCCCTCGACCTTACGGCGACTGGGAATGTGGTGGATGCCGCCGCGCAATCGCGTGTGTATCGCATCCTAAGTAGGCCGCGGTCAGAAGGCTCCGCCTTCTCGACCCGACGCGGCCGAAACATTCTTAGTGGCCCGCGGTCGTCGGCCCTACGGGACCTCCCGACCCGACGCGGGCTGGCGGCCTAGCCGCCTAACGGCGGCGCGCCTCTCTCCTCCCCTGCTTGCGGGGGAGGGGGACCACGAAGTGGTGGAGGGGGCGAGCACCACAGACTAGGGCACAGAACTCCGGCAAGGGTCGAGGTGGAAACTCGGACCGTGCCAGCAGGACGCCGCAGGTGTCCGCTGCCCGCCACCGGCACTGGGAGTAACCGCCAACAGCGGTGCCTGCCTCATTGTTGCTGAGCCGCGCTCGTCGGCCCCTTCGGGGACCTCCCGACCCGACGCGGCTGGCTTGCTGGTGAATAACTATCCGCGCGGGGCGCGTGCCTTTGCCGAAACGGAAACCAAACCTACGCCGGGCAAAGCCCGCGCGCCCCGCCTGCCCTCCAACCACACGCCCCACGGGCGCTGTGGCCAAACGCAATTCATTCTGAGTGGGCGGCGGTCAGAAGGCTCCGCCTTCTCGACCCGACGCCGCCTGTTGAG
>NZ_CAMZFB010000024.1 GCF_947305955.1 uncultured Brevundimonas sp. | reverse complement strand
AGAAATCCACTCCTTGCCGGGACTGACGGTTCTGGCTGCCGTCCTGTCGGCGGTGGCCGATGACGAAAAGCCGATGATTCTTGCCGATCCGGCGATGAAGGCGGTGGTGCAACTTGCCGATCAGGTCGCCGCATCCGAAGCCTCCATCCTGATCACAGGGGAAAGCGGTGTCGGTAAGGAGGTGATGGCCCGTCACCTGCACAGCCGTTCGCGCCGCGCCGACAAGCCCTTCATCAGCGTCAACTGCGCCGCCATTCCCGACAACCTGCTGGAATCCGAACTGTTCGGCCACGAGAAGGGCGCGTTCACGGGCGCGGTCGCCCGCCGTATCGGTAAGTTCGAGGAAGCCGACGGCGGCACCCTGCTGCTGGACGAAATCTCGGAGATGGATGTCCGCCTGCAAGCCAAGCTGCTGCGCGCCATTCAGGAGCGCGTGATCGACCGCGTGGGTGGTGGGAAGCCCGTTCCGGTCAATATTCGCATCATCGCCACCTCCAACCGCGATCTGGCCAAGTCGGTGGCCGAGGGCAGCTTCCGCGAGGACCTGCTGTACCGCCTGAACGTGGTGAACCTGCGTATTCCGTCCCTGCGCGAGCGTCCGGGCGATATCGCGGTGCTGGCCGACCACTTTGTGAAGAAGTACGCCGCCGCCAACGGCATGCCGGTCAAGCCGATTGCCGCCGCCGCTGTGCGGGCCATTACCTCGCATCCGTGGCACGGCAACGTGCGCGAGTTGGAAAACGCCATGCACCGCGCGGTGCTGCTGTCGGTTGGTCCGGAGATCGACGTCGATGCCATCCGTCTGCCCGACGGTCGTCCGCTGCTGGGCGGCGCATCGGCTTCGGCACCGGCTACGACGGCCTATGATCCGGGCGTGGCCGGCAAGGCCGCCCAGATGGCCGATGCGGTCACCCGCAGCTTCGTGGGCCAGACGGTCGCGGAGATGGAAAAGACGCTGATCCTCGACACCCTGAACCACTGCCTCGGCAACCGCACCCATGCGGCCAACATCCTCGGTATCTCGATCCGCACCCTGCGGAACAAGTTGAACGAGTATGCCGAGCAGGGCACAACTATTCCGGCCCCGCAGTCCGGCGTGGCGAACACCTATGGTTCGGCAGGATAGGTAGGGCGATGGATCGGCGCACTATTCTACTGGGAGCGGGGGCGCTGACACTGGCAGGATGTAAGCCTGCCCAAGGCGAACAGGTCGCAGGGCATGCGGCAGACGCCGTCGCCCAAAGTGTGCCCTTGGTGCGCCTCGATTTTTCCGAACTGGAACAGCGATTTAAAGGTCGCCTGGGGCTGGCCTTCCACGTCAATGGCGCGACCAATGGCTGGCGCGCGGAAGAGCGGTTCGTCTATTGCTCGACGTTCAAGATGTATCTGGCGGTCGCGATGTTCGTCAGGGCGCAGAACGGGCTGGAGAACCTCGACCGCGAGGTGCCGATCACGCAGGCGGACATGATCTCCCATGCGCCGATCACCGAAAAGGCGGTCGGCAAGGCCCTGTCGATCAAGGCCCTGATGAAGGGCACGGTCGAGGAGAGCGACAATCCGGCGGCCAATATCCTGCTGCGCGAAATGGGCGGGCTTGAAGCGATGCGCCAGTTCTATCGCGACCTTGGTGACACCACGACCCGAGTGGATCGCTTCGAGCCCGAGATGAACCGTCTGGACGGCGACAAGGACACCATCCAGCCGCTCCAGAGCGTGACCAACATGCAGCGCCTGTTCACATCGGACCAAACGCCGCTGGACGAAACCTCCAAGGCCACACTGTTGCAGTGGATGTTCGACAGCCCGACCGGCGCGGACCGTATCAAGGCCGCCTTGCCCGAAGGTTGGACCGTAGCCCACAAGACCGGAACCGGCGGATATGGCCCTGCTAACGATATCGGCCTGATCTATCCGCCGACGGGTGAGCCGATTGTGATCGCCATCTATTTCCATGGCGGGGCCGGATCGACGCCGCGGGGCAGGGAACAGGCCATCGCCGAAGCGACCCGTACCGTGTTGCGATCATTGGGCCCTGTCTGACCATGGCCGAATCCTGTCATCAGTGGCTGTAATGCAAAGCTGCGCCCCGATAATCCGCCATGGCTGATGCCCCCTTCATGAAGGATGGCATGGCCCGCCCGACAGGGCGGGACGCTTTGGGCTGGCTGATGCGCGGCGAAGTGGGCATGGCTGCCGGTGTGATCGGCGTCATACTGCTGCTGATCCTGCCGGTTCCGGCCTTTATGCTGGACGTGCTGCTGGCCTTCTCTCTGGTCAGCAGTGTGCTGATCCTGATGACCGCCGTGATGATGAAGCGGCCTCTGGATTTCGCCATCTTCCCGACGGTGCTGCTGGTCTCGACCCTTTATCGTCTGGGTCTGAATATTGCCTCGACGCGCCTGATCCTGTCGGGCGGTGACAGCGGCCACGCCGCTGCCGGTGCCATCATCCAAGCCTTTGGCCAGTTGATGATGAAGGGCAATTTCGTCATCGGCATGATCATCTTCGCCATCCTTCTGGTGGTGAACTTTGTGGTCATCACCAAGGGCGCGACCCGTATCGCCGAGGTGTCGGCCCGATTTACGCTGGACGCCATGCCCGGCAAGCAGATGGCAATCGACGCCGACCTGTCCGCGGGCCTTATCACCGAAGAACAGGCCAAGGTCCGCCGTAAGGAGCTGGAGCAGGAATCCACCTTCTTCGGGGCCATGGACGGTGCGTCGAAATTCGTGCGCGGCGATGCCATTGCCGGCCTGATCATCACCTTTATCAACATCATCGGCGGCATGCTGATCGGCGTGATCCAGCACGGCATGTCGGCAGGGGATGCGGCCAACACCTTCATCCAGCTGTCGGTCGGCGACGGTCTGGTGACCCAGATTCCGGCCATCATCGTGTCGGTGGCCGCGGGCTTCCTCGTCACCAAGGCGGGCGTGGAAGGCTCGGCGGACAAGGCGCTGGTGTCGCAGATGGCGACCAATCCGGTGGCGCTGGGCGTGGTGTCGGGCACCTCGGGGCTGCTGGCGCTGATCCCCGGCATGCCGATCATCCCGTTCGCGGCGCTGGCGCTGGGTTCGGGCTTTATGGCGTGGCGTCTGGGCCGTAACCGTCTGAAGCCCGCAGAGGAGGCTCCGGTCGAGGTCGAGGCCAAGCCCGATGTCGAAGAGCCGATCTCGACCGCTCTTGTCATCGACGATGTGAAGATCGAGCTGGGCTATGCGCTGTTGTCGCTCATCAATGATCTGGAAGGCCGCCGCCTGACCGACCAGATCCGCGCCCTGCGTCGCTCGCTGGCGCAGGAGTTCGGCTTTGTCATGCCCAGCGTGCGTATCCTCGACAACATGCGCCTGCCCAATCAGGGCTATGCCATCCGCATCAAGGAAATGGACGCAGGCACCGGCGAGGTCCGTCTGGGTCAGATCATGGCCATGGACCCGTCGGGCCGTCAGGTCGAACTGCCGGGCGAGCATACGCGCGAGCCCGCCTTCGGCCTTCCGGCGACGTGGATTGATGAATCCCTGCGCGAGGAAGCGACCTTCCGTGGCTATACGATTGTGGACCCGTCCACGGTGCTGACCACCCACCTGACGGAAATCCTCAAGGAGAATATGGCCGAGCTTCTGTCCTATACCGAGGTGCAGAAGCTACTGAAGGAACTGCCGTCCGAGGCCCAGAAGCTGGTCGAGGAATTAATCCCCGCCACCGTGACGGTCACCACCCTGCAGCGCGTGCTGCAGACCCTGCTGCGCGAGCGCGTGTCGATCCGCGACCTTCCGGCCATTCTGGAAGGTCTGGCCGAGGCCGCGCCCCATACCAGCAGCGTGACCATCTTGGTCGAACATGTTCGTACCCGTCTGGCCCGCCAGCTGTGCTGGGCCTATCGCGCCGAAGACGGATCACTGCCCATCGTCACCTTGTCGCCCGAATGGGAACAGGCCTTCTCCGACGCCCTGATCGGACCGGGCGAGGACAAGCAGCTGGCCATGGCTCCCAGCCAGCTTCAGGATTTCATCCGCGTGGTTCGCGACGTGTTCGAGCGCGCTGCCATGACGGGTGAAAATCCTGTCCTGCTCACCGGTCCGCAAATCCGTCCGTATGTGCGCTCGATTATCGAGCGTTTCCGCGGTCAGACCGTCGTCATGAGCCAGAATGAAATCCATCCCAAGGCGCGGCTGCGCACGGTTGGTTCTGTCTGATTGAAAGAACGAAGCTAGACAGCTGGCAGTAGAGCGGGAATGGTGGGGCCTATGACAACCCCCTCGCTCCTCAATCCGGCATCGTGGAACTTCATTCGGCAGTCGAAGCCGATCTATCAACGGCTGATGATGCTGTTGGCCGCCGCCTTTGTGCTGCTGGCGATCACCAACATTGCCACCTTCTACATGCTGCACCAGACCTCTGAGTACACCAAGGCGGAGGTGCGCAGTCACCAAACACAGATTGCGGGCTGGAAACTGATCAGCCTGCTGACCGATGCGGAGACGGGTCAGCGCGGCTTCATGCTGACCGCCAACCCCGAATATCTCGAGGTCTACAACAAGGCGCTGGATAATCTGCCGGCTGTTATGGCCGAGATGGACCGCTTGGTGGCCGGTGATCCGGAGCTGGAAAGCACCTACGGAAACGTAAAGGAGCTGTACGACGATCGGATCAAGCTGATGGTGGACACCATCAGCCTGACCCGTCAGGGCCGCGTCGGCGAGGCCGTCAGCGCCGTGCGTAGCGGTAGCGGCAAGGCGATGATGGACGGCATGCGCGAGGAGATCGCCGACATCTCCGAGGTTGTCGAGCGCCGCGCCATCGAGGCGACAAATGCCGCCGCGCAGGCCCGCGCCTATACCATCTTCAGCAGCTTGGTCGCCGGTATCCTCATTGTCATTCTGGCCGCCGTCTGTATCCGCCTGGTCCGCCGTCAGATCACCGATCTGGAACGTGCGCAGGGCGAACTGGACCAAATCAATGCCGGGCTGGAAGAGCAGGTCAGGGAGCGTACCGCCGACCTTGTCCGCGCCAATGAGGAGGTCCAGCGATTTGCCTATATCGTTAGCCACGACCTGCGGGCACCGTTGGTCAATGTCATGGGCTATACGTCAGAGCTGGAGGAGATTTCGCGTCAGGTCGATGGCCTGATCGAGCGCGTTGAAGCCAGCCATCCGGAACTGGTCGATGAAGGGGTTCGACTGGCTATCCGCGAGGATGCGCCCGAAGCGATTGGCTTCATCCGCGCCTCGACCTCAAAGATGGATCGTCTGATCAAGGCTATCCTCCAACTGTCTCGCGAAGGTCGTCGTGACCTTGCCGCGCAGTCGCTGGACATGAAGGCGCTGCTGCAGAATCTGGCCGATGGCATGGCCCATCCGCTGATGGAAAACGACGGTAAGGTCGTCATCGGCGATGTGCCCGACATCGTCCACGACCGTATGGCCATCGAGCAGATTTTCGGTAATCTCATTGATAACGCGATCAAATACCGCAATCCGGAACAATCTTTGCTGTTGTCCATTAATGGAAGCGAGACTGTAGGGGGCTTTGTGGAATTCGAAGTTCGCGATAATGGGCGCGGCATCGATCCCAAGGATCACGAGCGGGTGTTTGAGCTGTTCAGGCGTTCCGGACGTCAGGATCGCCCCGGCGAAGGGGTGGGGCTGGCCTTTGTACGTAATACGGTTCGCCGCTTGGGTGGCTCTATCAGTATCGAGTCTGAACTGGGGCAGGGGACGGCCTTTATCATCCGCCTGCCTCAAGAAATGTCTGTACGCGCGAGTTAAGGTCCAACAACTATGAGCAATTCCGTGAAAATCGTAATGATCGAAGACGATCACGGGCACGCCCGCTTGATCGAGAAGAACATTCGTCGCGCCAACATCGCGAACGAAATCGTTCATTTCGATAACGGCAGCGCGGCAGTCGAATACCTGCTGGACGATACCCGCGAGCAAAAAGGCTCGATCCTGATCCTGCTCGATCTCAACCTTCCGGACATGTCCGGCGTGGATATCCTGCGCAAAGTCAAGGGCGACGAGGCCCTTCGTCGCGCCCCGGTGGTCATATTGACGACGACCGATGACCGTACAGAAATCCAGCACTGCTATGATCTGGGCTGTAACGTCTACATCACCAAGCCGGTGGACTATGACGCCTTTGCCCAGGCCATCCGCCAGCTTGGCCTGTTCCTGTCGGTCATTCAGGCCCCCGTTATCAGCTGACACAAGCGAGATCTCCCTCTGTTTCGTCTCCTCCTCATCGACGATGACCCTGCACTCGGGCGTCTGATCCAGAAGAAATTCCAGCGTGAAGGCTATGTCGTCGACCTGTCGCACGATGGCGATGACGGCCTGACCAAACTGGCCCAAGGGGGATATGACGCCTGCGCGCTGGATCACCACATGCCAGGTCGTGACGGTCTGGATGTGCTGCCCGACATTCTTAAGCTCGAACAGGCACCGCCCGTGGTTTACGTCACGGGTGCACAGGATGGCCGCATCGCGGTGGCCGCGCTCAAGACGGGCGCTGCCGACTATGTGATCAAGGAGGCGAACGACGAGTTCGTCCATCTGCTGGGCCGAGCGGTCCAAGGGGCTATCGAGCGTCGCCGTCTGGCCATCGAGGCTGAAAAGGCTCAGGCCGAGGTTCTGCGCGAGCGCGACCGTGCCGAGGCGCTGCTGCGCGAGGTGAACCACCGCGTGGGCAACTCGCTGCAACTGGTCACCAGCTTCATCCACCTACAGCGCCGCCAGATGCAGGACAGCGCCGCCCAGCAGGCTCTGGCAAAGGTCCAGGCCCGTATCGAGGCCGTCTCGCAGGTCCACCGCCGTCTCTACACCTCCGATGATGTGACGGGGGTACAGCTGGATGCCTATCTGGGCGGACTGATTGATGAACTGTCGTCGTCGATGTCGTCCGATGGCGGCCCTGTGCTGAAGCTGAGCGCGGAGCCCGTGTGGGTCACGACCGATCAGGCGGTGGCACTGGGCGTCATTGTCGCCGAACTGGTCACCAATGCGGTGAAATACGCCTATGCACCGGGGACGGGCGGAGAAATCCGCGTCTCGGCCCATCAGCAGGGCGAGGATGTGGTGGTCCGTGTCGAGGATGACGGCGCGGGTATGGGCGATTCCAATCCCAAGGGCACCGGTCTGGGCAGCCAGATTCTGGACGCCATGGCCACCGATCTGGGTTCGCGGATCACGTTCGAAAGCTCGACCAAAGGCACACGCGCCCAGCTGGTTTTCCGCTCGGGCATGGTTCGCAAGGCCGGTCTGGGGGAGTAGGCTCCCCCTATGAAACTTCAGTTTGGTATCGCGCGCGGCGGGATGGAATACGCCCACCGCGCGGCTGTCTTTGGCATTGCGGAACACAATGGCCTGATCGCCTGCGTTCGTATCGTGCGTGATCGCGGACCCTATTTCGATCTGCCCGGCGGGGCGATCGAAGGGCAGGAGACTGAGGCCGAGGCGCTGGAGCGCGAGTTTCGTGAAGAAACCGGACTGGACGTCACCCCTGTCGATCGCCTGACCGAGGCTTCGCAATATTTCGAGCGGACCGATGGGGTGGCGCTGAATAATGTCAGTGCCTTCTGGACGATGAGGATCGCCGGATCGACCCCCGCCAACAAACAGGAGGCGGATCACCAGCTGGTCTGGCTGTCACCGGAAGAGGCGCTGAAATCAGTGCGCCATGAAGCCCATGCATGGGCGATCACCTGCTGGATGCGCTGGCGCGCGACCCATCCGGAAACTGTAAATCAGGAACAGGCCAAGGGTTAACACGTTCAATTCCTGTAGGCGGCTCGTTTCGAGGCGTCCCGGAAAAGGAGCTAACCCATGGCTGATAAAGACCGCATTGAAGGTGCTGCCAAGAACATCGGCGGCAAGATCAAAGAGGGTATCGGCAACCTGACCGGCGATGAAAAGCTGAAGGCCGAGGGCAAGGCCGATCAGGTCGAAGGTAAGGTCCAAAACGCCGTCGGCGGTGCGAAGGACGCGCTGCGCGGCAAGTAAGCCCCTCCAGACCGACTTCCCCGATTGAAAAAAGGCCGCTCCGAAAGGGGCGGCCTTTTGTTATTTGGTCAGGGTCCGCATCGCCCCGTCCAGCCCTTCGAGGGTCAGCGGATACATCTGCTCTTCTATCAGCTCTTTCAGCAGCGACACCGACTGGGTGTAATGCCAGTGACGTTCGGGCAGGGGATTGAGCCAGACAGACTTGGGCCACTGCTCGCGGGCGCGCTTCATCCACACGGCCCCCGCTTCCTCGTTGAAATGCTCGACCGAGCCGCCAGGGATGGTGATCTCATAGGGGCTCATGCTGGCATCGCCGACGAAGATGGCCCGCCAGTCGCTGTCATATTTGTGGATCAGGTCCCAAGTCGGGATGCGTTCGGTATGGCGGCGGCGGTTGTCCTTCCACACGCCTTCGTAGAGGCAGTTGTGGAAGTAGTAGAACTCAAGGTTCTTGAACTCGGTCTTGGCCGCCGAGAACAGCTCCTCGCACATCTTGATGTGGCCATCCATCGACCCACCGATGTCGAAGAAGATCAGCACCTTCACCGTGTTGCGGCGCTCGGGCCGCATCTGGATGTCCAGCCAGCCCTGACGGGCGGTGCCATCGATGGTGCCGTCGATGTCCAGCTCGTCCGGCGCGCCCGCGCGGGCAAAGCGGCGCAGACGGCGTAGCGCCACCTTGATGTTGCGGGTGCCCAGTTCGACGCTGTCGTCGAGGTTCTTGAACTCGCGCTTTTCCCAGACCTTTACCGCACGGCCATGACGGCCCGGCCCGCCGATGCGTACGCCCTCGGGGTTATAACCGCCGTGGCCGAACGGGCTGGTGCCGCCCGTTCCGATCCATTTATTGCCGCCCTCGTGGCGTTCCTTCTGCTCCTCGAGGCGCTGTTTCAGCGTCTCCATCAACTTGTCCCAACCGCCCATGGCCTCGATCTCGGCCTTTTGCTCGTCGGTCAGGTATTTCTCGTTGAGGAGTTTGAGCCAGTCCTCGGGAATGTCGGTGGTCAGGTCCTCGCCCGCGCCCACAGTTTCCAAACCCTTGAACGCCTTGCCAAAGGCTTGGTCAAAGCGGTCGTAGTGCTTTTCGTCCTTGACCAGAACCGCCCGCGACAGGTGGTAGAAGTCGTCCACCTTTCGTCCGGTCACGCCCTTGTCCATGGCCTCCATCAGATGGAGCCATTCCTTCATGGACACAGGAACCTTGTGATCGCGCAGGGCGGTGAAGAAGGGCAGGAGCATGGGTTTAGCTTAGCGAAATATCAGCCGTTGGCGAGCGTCATACGGCGCGGCGCAGGATGAACTCCTGATCGATCCACTCGCCGACCGGATAGCCATAGCCGCCGACCTTCTCGAAACCATAGGCGGCATAGAGTTTCTGAGCCTTCAGATTGCCGCTCCAGACGCCTATCCACAGCGCGCCTGCGGTGCGCTCTTCCATCCACGCAAGCGCCCGTTTCAGCAGTTCGGTGCCAAGGCCCAGCCCTTGCGCCTCCTTGCCGACATAGAGGCGGCGCAGTTCCATCTCGCCCGCCTTCGCATCCTCATGCGGCAGGTCGTTGGGACCGGCATGGCACAGGGCGATGATCTGGCCGTCGCGCTCGGCGATCCAGAAGACGCAGTCGTTGTCGTGAATACGCGGGCGCAACGCCTCGGGGCTGAAGCTCTTTTGGAAAAAGGCTTCCAGATCGTCCGCCGGATAGGGGATGCCGAAACCGTCGACAAACGTCTCCACAAAGGTGCGGCGGCTGAAAGCCGACAGGGCGTCGAGGTCGCGGTCTTCGGCGGGGCGGATCACGTAATCACTCATGGGGCCAGTCTAGTGCCCACGACCATCCGCGCCAATGGGCCACCGGTTTTGCAACCCTTGCGGGTTGCGACTGTCACATCAGGCGGCTAACCATCGAACGCTGATTTAAAACCTGCGGGAAGGGTGAGGGATTCGGCGCGGCGGCGAGAGGGTCGCCATATCCAGATCCACCGTGAATGAGCTTGGAAACCCAACAGCACCGGAATGATGGCGTTGCCCGATACGGCGACATCATCCTTGCGCGTCACGGGCAACCGGCTCTGTCCCGCAAATGCTGGCTGTCGGCGGACCAGTACCGCCACTGGTGGGGGCTGTACGACGAAGGCGGCCTGAAGGCGGGGCAGGCGACACCCGACAGCATCATTGATACGGCCCGTCAGGCGGGGATCATCTACGCCTCCACCTTGCGTCGCGCACAGGAAACCGCCGCCGCGGTCGCGCAAGGCAAGGGCATCCAGACCGATGCCATTTTCGTCGAGGCTCCGCTGCCGCCGCCGCACTGGCCGGACTGGTTCAAGCTGCCGCCGCGCTTCTGGGGTGTGGTGGCGCGGTTGTGGTGGCACGCCTTTGACCACCACGATGGACAGGAAACCCGCCGCGAGGCCGAGACCCGCGCCGGTCGCGCCGCCGACCTGTTGATCCACAGCGCATCCGAAGGCCACGACGTGCTGGTTCTGGCCCACGGCTATTTCAACCACATGATCGGGCGTGCGCTGAAGGCGCGGGGCTGGAAGCTGGTCCACAATCAGGGCTTCAAATACTGGTCCCAGCGGCGATATCGGCGCGGATAGGCGCATTTCCTGTTGGCAGGGCGGGCTAAGGATTGAACCGCCTGCCGCACGGCTCTAGTTTGCCGCCCATGACCGACACCAATGCCAACACCGTTCCTGCTGACCTCAGCTTTGAAGACGCCCTGCAAAAGCTGGAGGGCATCGTCTCGCGTCTGGAATCCGGTCAGGCCGGTCTGGAAGAATCCATCACCCTGTACGAGCAGGGCGCACAGCTGAAGGCCCACTGCGAGGCCCGTCTGAAGGCCGCGCAACTGCGTGTCGAAAAGATCGTGGTCGGCCCCGACCAACAGGCGACCGGCACCCAATCGGCCGACTTCGGTTGATCGCGTCGTGACGATTCTGGCGGCAAACTCGCCCGAGCAGGCGGTAATCGACCGTGTGGCCGAGGTGGCCGATCTGGTCACGGTGGCGCTCGACAAACTGCTTCCGCGCGGCTCCGGCCCCGAGGCGCGCCTGACCGAGGCCATGCGCTATGCGGCGCTGGGTCCGGGCAAGCGCCTGCGTCCCTTCTTCACCATGGAGACGGGCCGACTGTTCGACCTCGACGAGGGCGAGCTGCTGCGTGCGGCCTGTGCGCTGGAATGCATCCACGCCTATTCGCTGGTGCATGACGACCTTCCGGCCATGGACGACGACGACATGCGCCGTGGCCGTCCGACTGTGCACAAGGCTTATGACGAGGCGACCGCCATTCTGGTTGGCGATGCGCTGCAATCGGCGGCGTTCGAGATCATGGTGGATGAAGCCACCCACGCCGACCCCGCTGTCCGCTGCGAGCTGGTGCGCCGTCTGGCGTTCAACTCGGGCGCGGAAGGCATGGCTGGTGGTCAGATGATCGACCTGATGGGCGTGCGTGACGATCTGGGCGGGGTGGCGCGGATGCAGCGCCTGAAGACCGGTGCCCTGTTCGCCAACGCCTTTGAAATCCCGCTGATCATGGCCGATGCCAGCGATGCCCAGCGCCACGCGCTTCTGGGCTTCGCACACGACATCGGCCTAGCCTACCAGATCGTTGATGATGTTCTGGACGCCGAAGGCTCGGCCGAGGAAATGGGCAAGGCCGCGGGCGGCAAGGATGCCGCTCTGGGCAAGACCAATTTCGTGACCCTGCTGGGCGTCGATGCGGCGCGACAACGCGTCGCGCATCTGGCCGATCAGGCCCGCGCGCACCTTGATCTGTTCGGCCACGATGCCGACATCCTCAAGGCCAGTGTGGATCTGGTGCTGAAGCGCCGCTCATAATCCATCGTTTCTGCACAAGACTTTGATACGAACCGCCACAGCCCTTTGGGGGTTATGGCTATTATCGACCTTCGCGTCCCAGCCTTTGAAGGCTATTAAGCCCCTATGCCGAATACCCCTCTGCTCGACACCGTGAAATTTCCCGCCGACATGCGCGGATTCGATATCCCGCAGCTGAAACAGTTGGCGGACGAGGTGCGGGCCGAGACCATCGATGCTGTCTCGGTGACGGGCGGCCATCTGGGCGCAGGACTGGGCGTGGTGGAACTGACGGTGGCGCTGCACCACCTGCTGGAAACGCCCAAGGACATCCTGATCTGGGACGTCGGTCACCAGTGCTATCCGCACAAGATCCTGACCGGACGCCGCGACCGTATCCGCACCCTGCGTCAGGGCGGTGGCCTGTCGGGCTTCACCAAGCGTTCGGAAAGCGAATACGACCCGTTTGGCGCGGCCCACGCCTCGACCTCGATCTCGGCGGGTCTGGGCTTTGCCGCTGCCCGCGATCAGCAGGGCGATAACAACAAGGTCGTGGCCGTCATCGGCGATGGCTCGATCACGGCGGGCATGGCCTATGAGGCGATGAACAACGCCATCGAGGCCACCAACGGCCAATTCATGGTCATCCTGAACGACAACGACATGTCGATCGCCCCGCCGGTCGGGGCCATGAGCGCCTATCTGGCCAAACAGGTGTCGGGTGACGCCTATCAGCGCGTCCGCAACTTCGGCAAAAAGTTCGTCGACCACATGCCGCGCCCGATCCGCGAGACGGCTCGCAAGGCCGAGGAATACGCACGCGGCATGGTCGCGGGCGGCACCTTCTTCGAGGAGCTGGGCTTCTACTATATCGGCCCGATCGACGGTCATGACATGACCCATCTGGTGCCGGTGCTCCAGAACGCGCTGAAGATCACCGACAAGCCGGTTCTGGTCCACGTCGTGACGCAAAAGGGCAAGGGCTATGCCCCCGCCGAGAACAGCGCCGACAAATACCACGGCGTGGTCAAATTCGACGTGGAGTCGGGCAAGCAAGCCAAGCCGATCTCGAACGCCCCCAGCTACACCAAGGTGTTCGGCACCGAGCTGATCAAGCACGCGCACCGCGATCCCAAGATCGTCGGCATCACCGCCGCCATGCCCTCGGGTACCGGCATCGACCTGTTCGGTCAGGCCTTCCCTGATCGTGTGTACGATGTCGGCATTGCCGAACAGCACGCCGTGACCTTCGCAGCCGGTATGGCTGCCGACGGCATGAAGCCGTTCTGCGCCATCTATTCCACCTTCCTCCAGCGCGGTTACGATCAGGTAGTCCATGATGTGGCCATCCAGTCGCTGCCGGTGCGCTTTGCCATGGACCGTGCGGGTCTGGTGGGGGCTGATGGGGCGACCCACGCCGGATCGTTCGACATCGGCTTCATGGGCGCTCTGCCGGGCATGGTGCTGATGGCTGCCGCCGACGAGGCCGAACTGGCCGCCATGATCGCCACCTCGCTTGAAATCGACGACCGCCCGTCGGCCTTCCGTTATCCGCGCGGTGACGGTGTAGGCGTGGAAATCCCAGAACTGGCGAAGCCGCTGGAAATCGGTAAGGGCCGCATCGTCAAGGAAGGCACCAAGGTCGCCATCCTGTCGCTGGGCACCCGCCTGCAGGAAAGCCTGAAGGCCGCCGAAACGCTGGAACAGGCCGGTATCTCGACCACGGTCGCCGACGCCCGCTTCGCCAAGCCGCTGGACGAGGACCTGATCCTGCGTCTGGCACGCGAGCATGAAGTGCTGATCACGGTGGAAGAGGGGGCTATGGGCGGCTTCGGTGCCTTTGTGCTGCAGATGCTGGCCGAAAAGGGCGCTCTGGATCGCGGCCTCAAGATCCGCACCATGCACCTGCCGGACATCTTCCAGGACCACAACAGCCCCGCCGCCATGTACGACGAGGCTGGCCTTAATGCGAAACACATCGCCGCCAAGGCGATTGAGGCGTTGGGTTAAAAGCCTTTAAGGCAAGACGTTAATAGGCCACTCGCTACGCGAGTGGCCTTCTTTCTTGAAGGGATCAAAATAGTACGCGGTACACATTCCCTTCCGTATCTTCGGCGAAGCCAAAGCCGTTAGCGGTACCCCCGCCCGTTACGAACTCGATATCAAAGCGAGTGCCGTTAACGCATAAAGCGATAGCTCTGCCGGGATTTTGTCCTCCACCAGAACGTACTGTGGTGCCCGTTCCGAAAACGGATACGTTTCGCGCGAAGAGGCTCGTAGAGCTGAAGCTGGTTTCGACTCCAGCCGCCGAACTCCATTCACCGTTACAACCCGTCCCATCTGGTAGACTGAAGCTAAGTGTGCCGTTGTTACCAATTATGCCATTGATGGTGGCCGTAATGATATGCGGAGGTTGAGCTTCTGAAGCGGGGCCACTTACCGGATAAAGTCGAGCAGTTGTCGAGCAGCCGCAAAGAGAAATAGCAGCTACGACGGCACTAGTAGTTAGAAGGCGCATATCTGTACCTCAGCGGTTGGTCGGTGTGTGACGCTCACTGAACTCGCTCGGACTATATTAGTACGCTAACGCTAACCCGTCCTTACGCATCTCTGACGCGGCCCCGTAGGTCCAGCGGCCGTCGGGGTTTTGCTGCATCATGACGTTCTGGTAGCCGCCGAAGCCGCCGTCGGGTTCGCCGAGGGTCCAGCCCATTTCGGTCAGGCGGGCCTTGGTGGCGGCGGGGACGCCGCTTTCCAGATGCAGTTTGCCCGAGCCAGCGGCGGCGGGCTCTCCGGTTGGCTCGGTGGTGCCATAGTGCTGCCAGCGCGGCGCATCGCCCGCTTCTTGCGGGTCGAGGCCGTAATCGACCATGTTGATGATGATCTGGGCCTGTCCTTGCGGTTGCATGCCGCCACCCATGACGCCGTAAGCCATCCACGGCTTGCCATCCTTGCAGGCAAAGCCCGGAATGATGGTGTGGAAGGGGCGTTTGCCGGGGGCGTAGATGTTGGGGTGGCCGTCGGTGGTGGCGAACATCTCGCCACGGTTCTGGAACATGAAACCCAGAGTGCGGCCTGCGCCGTCATCGGCCACCAGACCGCAGCCCATGCCGCGATAGTTGGACTGGATCCAGCTGACCATCATGCCGTCGCTGTCGGCGACGCTGAAATAGGTGGTGTCGCCCTGCGTCGGCGCATCGCCGGGGAAGACGCGGTCCGTCACGCGGTTGGGGTTGATCAGGCGGGCGCGCTCGGCGGCATAGGCCTTGGAGTTCAGCCATTCGACGGGCGTTTCGCTGAAACGGGCGTCGGCGAACCATTTGGCACGGTCCTCGAACGCCAGACGCTTGGCCTCGGCCTGATGGTGGATCGAGGCCGCCGACTGGAAGCCCATGCCCTTCAGGTCGAACTGTTCGCAGATGTTCAGAATCTGGTTGGTCGATAGCCCTTGGGTGTTCGGGCCAAGGCCATAGACGTCCACGCCGCGATAGTTGGTGCGGATGGGCTCTACCCATTCGGTCTGGTGGGCGTTCAGGTCGGCCTTGGTCATCCAGCCGCCGATCCGGCGGAAATAGCGCTCGATGGCATCGGCAATCGGGCCGTTATAGAAGGCATCGCGCCCGCCTTCGGCGATCAGGCGCAGGGTGCGGCCAAGGTCCGGATTGGTGAAAATCTGGCCCGTCTTGGCCGTGCTGCCATTCGGGGCATACAGTTTGCGGCGGTTGTCGTGCTCCTCGATGATCGAGGTGTTGCGCTCGAAAATGCCCATGTTGCGTTCGAGGTAATAGGCGATCACCTGCGGCACGGGCACGCCCTGTTCGCACAGCTCCGCCACGGGTAGCAGCACGTCTTTCCACGGCAGCTTTCCGTATTGCTGGTGGGCGCTCCACCACGCATCGACCGTACCGGGGACGTTGACGGTCACCGCACCGTATTTCGGCAGCAGGCCATTGGTGGTGCGGCTGCGGACCGTTTCCAGACCCAGCAGGCGAGGCGAGGGGCCGGAGCCGTTAAAGCCCACGACCTTACCCTGTTTCGGGTCCCACAACATGCCAAAGGCGTCGCCGCCGATGCCGTTGCCTGTCGGCTCAAGGAAGCCCAGCGCCGCATTGATGGCGATCGCGGCATCAATGGCCGAGCCCCCGCGCTTCAGCGTCTCTATGCCGATCAGGGTGGCGATGGGGTGGGCGGTCGCCGCTGCGCCATGCTGGCCCCAGACGGTCGAGCGTCCAGCAAAGGGACGGCCCGTAACCCGGTCGCCCATGCCAACCGGTAGCTCAACGGCTGAAGGCGCAAGAGGCGCGGCAGGCGTCGTCTGTGCCGAAGCGGTTTGCGCCGGAAGCGATCCGGCCAGTGCGGCCCCCGCGGGCAGGGCAGTCAGAAAGGTACGGCGGCGCATGGGTTGGTCCCCCTTCAGGATACTGTGCCGCCATTGGGGGATGAACCGCGCTGTGGTGCAAGTGCCAAGCCTGTGTTCGGCCAAAGAAAAAGGGCCGCATCCGAAGATGCAGCCCTTTGATCCTTTAGGCGATGAAGCCGAAGACTATTCGATGTCTTCGTTCAGCAGGCCGACCTTGAACATGCCGTTTTCCTGCAGGGTGTTCATCACTTCCATGAACTCGTTGTAGGTCACGTCAGCCTGGGCGCGGACGAAAACGCGCTCTTCGCGGCAGTCAGCGACAGCGCCTTGAGCGGCGCAGACGTCAGCAGCCAGAGTGGCCAGCGACGACTTCTTGTCTGCGATGTACAGGTCACCACCGTTCTGGATGGAGACGTAAACCGGTTCTTTCGGCTTTTCGTTCGAAGCCGAAGGCACTGCCGGCGGCAGGTCCAGCTTGATCGAAACGGTAGCCATCGGTGCCGCGACCATGAAGATGATCAGCAGAACCAGCATAATATCTACGAACGGCGTAACGTTGATCTCAGAATTCTGAGCCGCGCCTTTGCCACCGCCACCAAGCTTCGCACCCATGCGATCTCGTCCTCATCATGGCCCGACCACTGGGACGGGCTGCACTGAAAGTCTGGATATTGTCTTGGCGGGGGAAAGGCCGCTTGTAAACCCGTCAGTCGGCCTAAAACGCCACAGAGCGAAATAACCTTGCCAATTTTGGCGTGGAACGTTCGCGGTGCGACCGAAAACGTGCCTCGAAACGTGGCTAAAAAACGTCGATCTGTGGGATTGGGCGGTGAATCAGGCGCGGGCCAGCTTCAGGAATCGCTCGACCAGAGCGTTGTCTTCCTTGAACACACCGGTGAAACGCGTCGTTACGGTTGTGACGTGGCGGTGATGCACGCCACGGGTGGTCATGCACTGGTGGGCCGCATCGACCATGACTGCCACGCCTTTGGGCTGCAGGTGCTGTTCGATCGCCTCGATGATGTCGTTGGTCAGGGTTTCCTGATTTTGCAGGCGGCGGGCGAAGATTTCGACGACGCGGGCGAGCTTGGAAATGCCGACAACCTTTTCGCCCGGAATATAGGCGACCCATGCCTTGCCGAGGAACGGGGCAAGGTGGTGCTCGCAGTGGCTCTCGACCTCGATCTCCTTGAGGATGACCATGTCGTCATAGCCGGTCACGTCCTCGAAGGTGCGCGACAGTTCCTTGGAGGCGTCGGCGTCATAGCCGTCGAACCACTCGCCATAGGCATCGACCACGCGCTTGGGCGTATCGATCAGGCCCGGACGGTCGGGGTTGTCACCGGCCCATGCAATCAGCGTACGCACAGCCTCCAGCGCCTGTTCGCGGCTGGGACGCACAATAGCGCCTTCGTTGGCGGCGAGAACGGGCTTGGCGGGCGTGGTCATGAAGAACGTTTCCGAGTGGGACGGCGGTCCGTCCCGTGAATAAAGGCGACTAACGCACCCCAAAAGGTTTATCAGGGCGCGCGGACTGTTTATCAGGCTCGCTATATGGGACGTATGGCGCGTCCTGCAAGAAAACTCGCAAAAGACTTTACGACTAATGGCCCTGCATATCTATGACACCCTGCGCCGTGAAAAGCGCCTGTTCGAACCACGCGATGCGAACCGGGTGACACTCTATGTCTGTGGCCCGACCGTCTATGACTATGCCCACATCGGCAACGCCCGCCCGCCGGTGGTGTTCGACGTCCTGACCCGCCTGCTGCGCAAGACCTATGGCGCGGACAAGGTGATCTATGCCCGCAACGTCACCGACGTGGACGACAAGATCAACGCCAAGGCCGCCAAGGAAGGCGTGCCGATCGGCGAGATCACCAGCCGCTATGAGGCCGCCTATCTGTCGGACATGGCGCTGCTGAACGTGTCGCCGCCCGATATCGCGCCGCACGTCACCGACCACATGGACGCGATCATCCAGCAGATTCAGGCCATCATCGATTCCGGCAGCGCCTATGCTGCCGAGGGCCATGTGCTGTTCGATGTGTCATCCTATCCGTCCTATGGCGCTCTGTCGGGCCGCAATCTGGATGACATGATCGCCGGTGCCCGCGTCGAAGTAGCACCGTACAAGAAGAACCCGCACGACTTCGTTCTGTGGAAGCCGTCCAAGAAGGACGAGCCGTCGTGGGCCTCGCCGTGGGGCGAGGGTCGCCCCGGCTGGCACATCGAATGCTCGGCCATGATCGAGAAGAACCTCGGCCTGCCGATCGACATCCACGGCGGCGGCATCGATCTGGCCTTCCCGCACCACGAGAACGAGATCGCACAGGGCGTCTGCGCCCACGGTCACGCCCATGCCGACCACGCGCATGATGAATATGCCCGCTATTGGATGCACAACGGCTTCCTGACGGTGGACGCCGAGAAAATGTCCAAGTCGATCGGCAACGTCCTGCTGCTGAACAACCTCGTGAAGGCCATGCCGGGCGAGGTGGTGCGCTGGGCGCTGCTGAGCGCCCACTATCGCCAGCCGCTGGACTGGAACCAGAACCTGCTGGAACAGTCGCGCAAGAATCTCGACCGTCTGTACGGCGTGCTGCGCGATGCCGACGCCAAGCTGGGCGACTTCGACTTCGACACGCTCGAAGAGCCGGAAATGGAGTTGGCCGAGCAGGAGTTGAATCCGTTGCTCGACGCGCTGGACGACGACCTGAACACGCCCGGTGCCATTGCCCAGTTGTTCGCTCTGGGCAATGCACTGCGCGACCTGCTGAACGATGCCGAGGCCGACATCAATGATTTGGCCATGGCCCGCTGGAGCCTGCGCGAAGGTGCTGATCTGCTCGGTGTGTTGTCCATGACGCCCGAGCAGTGGTTCACCGGTGGCGATGACGACCTGAAAACCGAAGTCGAAGCCCTGCTGGAACAACGCGCCGCCGCCCGCGCCGAAAAGAACTGGGCCGAGGCCGACCGCATCCGCGACCGCCTGAACGAACTGAATGTCGTGGTGATGGACGGCCCGACCGGCGCGACGTGGCGCATGAAGAGCTAAGGTAAATTTGAAAAATTGCGTTTTGCCACATATAATAGTCATATGAGTTCACTATATGTTCTAGTGGCTAAGCTTGTGAGGGAGGACCAGATTGCCAATCTCTAACGTCATTACGGTAGCAGATGATATTCTGCGCGCCGCAAAGGCGCGCGGCTTCTCTCTAACGCCGATGCAACTAATGAAGTTGACCTACATTGCGCATGGGTATTCGCTTGGTCTTGGTCATGGTGATTTGTTTGGAGAGCGGATCGAAGCTTGGAAGTATGGTCCAGTAATCCCAGACCTATACCACGCTACTAAACGTTGGGGGCGAGATCCTATACCTTTGGATCGAATTGAAGATGGTCGCGCGCTGGACGGTCACGCTGCCAGAACGATTGACCAAGTTCTCGATAAATATGGAAAGATGAGCGGCCCTCAGCTTTCTAATTTGACGCATAAAGCAGGTACGCCATGGTCTGAAGTGTATCGCGAGGGGTGTCTCAATATTGAGATAAAGGATTCAAATATTGAACGTCATTATCGGGAGTTGTTGGGAGAATAATGTCGGATTCTGGGGGGTGGTTCGATGATCTTGGCGTTCGAGAAGAACGTCTTTGGGATAATGAAGATGCGTTACGAGGTGTTGTAGCTGGTAACACCTTAAGGTTGTTGAGGGTGTGGGGGTGGCTGGTTCCGGCTTTGATGATTTTATTTGTCGCCCTTTTTATTTGTTCTATAATTGCTTGGGCATTTCACTTTTTGACGCCTTGGAAATGGCTCTCTGCGGAGCAGCTTTCGAAAATTCAATCGGTTATCTTTAGTGGCTCTCTTGGTTCGCTAGTTACGACTTACGTCCAGAGACACGTTATCGATAGGCGTTAAATACTAGGTTGTATTGCGGTATTTCTCTGCATCCCATGTCTGCGGGATATCCCGTGATAGCTGTGAATGCTTCATTCCGCGTGAAATCAGGGATGGAGGTATCCGATGCGTTATCAGGCGATGGTGGCCGTGGCTGGCGTTCTGGCGCTTGCCGCCTGCAAGGCTCCCGAAGGGGCAGCCCCCGAGGGCGAGGCTCAAAAGACCCTCGGCGAGGTGATGGCTGCGGAATATCCGCAGGCGATGGAGACCTGGAAAGGTTATGCCGAGCGTCGTGCCGAAGAGGGGCATGAGTGGATCCCGACGCTGGCTGTGACCAGCGGCCCGCTGGTTCCGGTGACGCTGGGCGATAAGTCCTATCTCAAGGGCTATGCCTGTGCGAACGGCGAGCCTGCCTGTGATGAAAGCCGCGTCGTCTTCCTGATGGCACCGGACCAGTCGCGCATCTTTGGCTATGGCGAGTTCAACCTGTCGAATGGCAACAGCTCGCAGCGCATTCTGGGCGCGGCCAATGGCGAGGAACTGCGCTGCCTTCGCTTCTTCCTGGCCGACAAGACGGGCGCGACCAGCTGCTGATCCGTCAGGTTCGGGTCACCTAATTCAAAGCCCCGCACACCGATGCGGGGCTTTTTATTTGGAGGTAACTCTTCAAATATTTCAGGGCCAAGAAATAATCTTGAGCGTAGCCTGATAAATATTTTCAAATAATTCTATCTTTCTGAAAATAGGGAGCGTACAAGGATCGTGTCGAATATCTCTGCGCAACGCTCTATCTTTTATGCAACGCATTGAGATCTTCCGTTTCCATAGACCCGACTGCCCTTAGGACTTTTCCGAGGGGTCATTTTTACGGAGGTCATGGAAATGGCTACTGGTATTGTTAAGTGGTATAACTCCACTAAAGGTTTTGGCTTTATTGCTCCGGACCAAGGCGGCGGTGACGTGTTCGTTCACGCCTCGGCTCTCGAGCGTGCAGGCATGCACGGTCTGAGCGAAGGCCAAGCCGTGTCTTACGAGCTGGAGCGCGACCAGCGCTCGGGCAAGACCTCGGCCGGCTCGCTGCAAGCGGCCTAAGCTACAAGTCTCGATTATTGCAGACCGTCCGGTGCCGTTCGGTCGGGCAATAGTTCAGGAAGAGCCCTGCGGGAAACTGCGGGGCTTTTTGCTGATTATTCCTTAGGAATCATGTCGGAGTTGGCTGTGTACGAGTCAATTCGGGTAGTGACCAAAAAGCCTAGGATTGCGATCAGGATCATCCAGAGTGCTCCACCTATCCCGATCTCAAAAATCTGCACGTATGCTTTGCGCCAGATGACCAAGGCATTGGAAATACCCAAAAGGATCGCAGCTATAATGACGGACGGTAAAAGAGGCGACTTAAGGTGAATGGAACTTCTAAGTCCGCTTCCTGCCATGAACGCAAACCAGCAGGAGCATAGAAAAATCACACCCGTGAGCCAGTTGCTGGACCTAAAAAAGCTTGCGCTAATGAAAATGCACGTGAGTGCCACAACATAAGCGAGGAGTTTCACAGCTTACCCATTTTTGAACCCTAAAGCAGGTCTTTCTAAGAAATTTTACCCCATATTTCAATATGTTGATCTAATATCATGCGGCTGCCAAACAATAAGGATCTAGCCTGCCTGAACATTGAGAACATGACAGCGATGGTCATCAAATACTGTCCATGCTGCTTGGCCACGTGCAGAACCCATTTTATTGTCAGTTCACCTTGCCGAGCGCGATTTCGTTATCCAGCCACTGGTTGATGGCGTTGGGCAGGTGGGGCGACAGCTTCATCTGGCCGAACTTGTGTTCGCCCGGTTCGAGACCTTCGCCATACAGGAAGAAATGCTCTTCTTCGGGCAGGACCGACACCGTCAGGCGCGAGGCGGGGTTGCGGTTCACGATATAGGGCTGGACGTTGATCGCGGGCGAGGTGGCCGGATCGATACCGCCCCAGACTGCCAGAACCGGATCGGTCACCTTGGCAAAGACCGGCATCGGGTCGTGGGCGAGGAAGACCTGCATCTCGGGGCTGGCCATACGGTCGGTAAAGCCTTCGAGGTTTTCGGCGATTTCCTCTTCGCTTGCACCTGCTTCCTTGAACAGGTTGCGGACGGCGGCTTCGACGGCGGCGCGGTCGCCGGAAATGGAGGCATCGACCACGCTGTTGAAGGCGGCGCGGATGACGGCCTGCTGCTGTGGCGTATGCTCGGTCCAGCGGTCGGGGTTGGCTTGCTGGTCCACCCAGACCGTCCGGCCGTCAAGACCCACGGCCCCCATGACCACCACGAAGTCCAGCGGTTCGTCACGTTGGGTCCAGACCTCGGTGACGATCATACTGCCCTCGGAGTGGCCGAGGATGCCCAGCGGAAGCCCCTGAACTTCGGGGCGCGTCGCCATGTGATCGACCACGGCGGAGATATGCGGGATGCGCTGTTTGAAATGTTGGATGCGCCGGAGATCATCTGGTCGCGGGTATGCGGGCCGTTGCCCTGAACCAGCACGATGGCGGCCTTGGGTGTGCTTTCGGGCAGGGTGAGGGTGCCCGCCAGGACCGCATCGCCAGCCGGAATGCTCACTTCCACATTGCGAATATCGGCCATGGCCGTCGATGCCAGTAACATCGATCCGGCCAATCCGGCAAACAGGGCATTACGCTTACGATCGAGAGGCAGGCGCAGCATCGGGATCCTCTGGCTTGTTGATGGCCGCCAATCTGCGGTCCTGTTAGCAAGAGGTATTCAACGCGCCGCACGGATGCATATTGATGTTATTTAATAGTCAAGCTTGTCGTGCGCGCCGGTCTCCGTGACCTGAAAGAAAACGGCCCGCTCCGAAAGGGGGCGGGCCGATGATCTGTTAGCGCGCGCGGCGGATAAGTTCTTCCGCCAGCGTGTCGGTCAGATAGCCGTCCGCGGTACGGCCATTGGCGGCCTGCCAGCGGCGCAGGGCTGCGCGGGTATTGGCCCCGATCACGCCGTCCACGCCCTGGGTGTCGTAACCCATCTTGGTCAGGGCGGTCTGGGCGCCGATACGCTGTTCGCGGGTCAGCGGGCCGTCATTGGGCCAGCTGGCCGTCAGGGCAGGCTTGCCCATCACGCCGTCGGCAATCAGGCCGATCGCCAGCGCATAGCTGACCGAGTTGTTATAGCGGCGGATCACATAGTGGTTCGGCAGGGCGAGGAAGACCGGACCGCGTGCCCCTTGCGGCAGCAGGATGGTGGCTTCTTCGGCCATTTCGGCTTCATTCAACTGCTGGCCATTGGTCAGGCGAACGCCACGGGACTGCCAGTAGGCCCAATTGTGCTTGGGACCTTCGGCCTGGGTATAGTCAAAGCCCGAGGGCAGGGTGACCTCATAGGCCCAGCCCTGACCGCGCTTCCAGCCGCCCTGCGCCAGCAGGTTGGCGGCAGAGGCGAGGGCATCGGCGTCCGAGCCCCAGATGTCGACGACACCGTCGCCATTCTGGTCGATGCCAAGGCGCAGATAGTTGTCGGGCATGAACTGGGTCTGGCCCATGGCACCGGCCCAGCTGCCCTTCAGGCCTTCGCGGCTGCGCTTGCCGGTGACGACGATGTCGAGGGCGTGCTTCAGTTGCTCCTCGGCCCACTGACGGCGACGACCGTCATAGGCGAGGGTTGCCAGCGAGCGGATGACGTCAAAGTCGCCCTGAACGGCACCAAAGGCGCTTTCCTGCGCCCAGATGCCCATCAGGATTTCAGCCGGAACGCCGAATCGCTGGGTGACCGAGGCCGGAACGCGGTTCACGCGCTGGCGGGCCATGGCGATTCGTGCAGGCGCAGTGGCGTTCTGGATATAGGTGCCCGCGGGGCGCGAGAATTCGGGCTGGTTGCGGTCCAGACGGATGACGCTGGCGTTCGGCGTCACATTCTGCAACTCGCGAGCGTATTCCCAGCGGCGCTCGCCGCCGTAGCGGTTCAGGAAGTCCTCGCGCCAGGCGTCAAAGCTGACGGCATTATAGGCGTTGCTCAGGTCGGTTTGCGCCGCAGGGGCGGTCACAGGCGGTGTTTGCGGTTCAGCCGGCGGAATCTCGGCCTGCGGGGCAGGCGTCTGGGTCACCGGACCCGGCGGTGTCGACGGAACCATCGGGGTACAGGCAGCGACCGAAGCCACCAGCAACAGGCGGAGGGTAATACGCATGGACACCAAGCTAACGTTCCTAATTTTCTCGACCAGTCACAAGTGCGCGAAAGCAAAAGGGGTTTCGTTCAAAAGACTTAATGGCCGTTAAACTTCTGGCGCAATTCCCGTAGATACGGTGGTTTCCACGCCGTTGGAGCGCTGTAAAAAGACGTCTGGATGTTGACGTCAGCCCCATAGCTCTCTATAGGCACCGCTCCGCCGCGGGTTTGCTCGCGGCTTCGTTATTTTTCCGCCCTCACGGGCCTCCAATCATACGGGACGTCCGACCATGAAGGTCCGTAGCTCGCTGAAGTCGCTCAAGGGTCGCCACCGCGACTGCAAAATCGTTCGCCGCAAGGGCGTTCTGTACGTGATCAACAAGACCGATCCGCGCTTCAAGGCCAAGCAAGGCTAAGAAACGCGAGACCCCCGCGGATTTGATTTCGCTGGATGTCGAGTTGGTGGACCAACAGATCCACAAGGCCATGGGCTCCGGTCCATGGCCTTTTTCGTACCTGGAATCAGCCTCGGTCGAATCCGCTACGGTGTTTTTCGAATCTGTGGGTTGAGCCTTTGGCGCGGGCGTGATTAGTCGCCACCCAATCCTTCTTTTCCGCAAGTTCGCCGGAGGTCCCCTTGGACGACGCATCCTTCGAAAACCCAGACGTCATGACCGCCGCGGCCCAAGGCCGTCTGCGTACCATCATCGAGCGCATCGAGCGTCTCGAAGAAGACAAGAAAGCCGTCATGGAAGACATGAAGGAGGTCTTCGCCGAGGCCAAGGGCGAGGGCTATGACGTGAAGGTCCTTCGCAAGGTCATCCGCATCCGCAAGCAGGACCGCGCCAAGCGTCAGGAAGAGGAAGCCATCCTCGACCTGTACCTGTCGGCTCTGGGCGAAATCTGATCCGACGGGCCACGGCTTGAAGCGAAAGCCTCCTGCCAGTCCCTATGAGTTACAGCGCAAGGCGGCCCAGCGGGCGGCCTTGAACGCTCTCAAGCGCGCCCGCCGCTCGGCAGAGAAGGCGGGCGTTTCGCTGTCCGAATGGGAGGACGAGTTCCTGACCTCGGTCAGCGAGCGCGTCAAAGAACACGGCCGCGCTTTCGGCGACCCCGAGCTGGGCGCGCCCGGTCAGGCGCTCTCGGCCATGCAGGGGCGAAAGCTCAAAGAGATTGCGAAAAAGGCTAACGGCGAAGACCGCTTTAGCCCGAAGAAAAAGGCTAATGGTGAGGAGACGGGGCCGGCCCAACGCAGGCGAGGGGCACGTAAGCCTTACCCCTCACGCGATATCAACGACGAATAGATCTATGGCAGCTTGTTGATACGCATGGCCGCCAGCATGGGGGCATAGGCCGCTTCGCCCGCTGCCAGCCCGATGAGGCTATCGCTCTCGATTTCCATGGTCACGGCATAGCGGTCTCTGACATTGCCCAGCAGGCTGCCGACCTGACCGCCGCTGGGCTTGGGTTCGACGCCGATGGAATAACGCATCCCGCCTTGGTCCTTGATTGTCGGGATGAAGTCCGGACCGCCCTGTTCGGCCATGGCGGCCGGAGTGGACTTGGCCAGCGCCTCGACACCCTCGATCATGATGTGGGCGGTCTTCACGCTCTCTAGTGGCAGGCTGCGGGCGGCCTCGGTCATGCCCTTCAGGCTGTCGGGAATATCGCCCAGCGGGCCCTGGGAATCGACGATGACAATCGAGGAACTGCTTCCCGCCTCGCCCCAGACCATTTCGATGGTGAAGGCTTCGCACGTGACCTCGGTCAGGGGCTTGCCAGCCAATGCGACAGGCTCGGGCATGGCGGGCAGCATATAGTGATCTTTGCACGAGGCGGGGATGGCCACGGAACCCGCTCCAGCGGCAGGTTTGGCATCTTCACCGCCTGCTGACGGCTGGCTGCAAGCGGACAAGGACAGCGCACCCACGCAGGCCGCAGACACCGCGAGCGTGGATAGGGACAAGCTGGACATGGAAACTCTCGGACTGATTCACGGAACAACGTGTTTCAGCACGCCTGATGCACCGTTCCAAGTTGCCGAACATCGTGATCGGCAGGGGGGAGACCCTGAAAAGAAAAACCGGTCCCAACCGCTATGGGCTGGAACCGGTTTGAAGGTTCGGGGAGGGGCTTAGCCCGCTTCCTTGATGTGGTCCTCTAGGCCCTGTTCGCGGACCTTGCGGTATAGGGTCGAGCGTCCGATGCCGAGGCGGCGGGCGATCTCGGACATGTGGCCCGAATAGACCTCGATGGCGTGCTGGATCAGGTCGCGCTCGATCTCTTCCAGCGTGCGGACGTGGCCGCGCTCGTCGGTGATGCGAACGGGGCTGTCCGGTGCCGCAGCCGTGGACGTGGCGGTGGCCTGCGTGGCAATCGCCTCGCCATCGGGACCTTCCGGAATACTGACAGGCGCATCCAGAGGCGCGGCAACGCCCGAGAGGGCCGGAAAGTCGTGCGGCTGCAGCAGCGGCGAGTCGGCCAGCACCAGCGCGCGATAGATGGTGTTCTCCAACTGGCGCACATTGCCGGGCCAGTCATAGGCCTGAAGCAGGGCCATCGTCTCGGGCGAACAACCGACGATGCGCTTGCTCTCCTCGATGTTGAAGCGCGTGATGAAGTGGTCGATCAGGGCCGGAATGTCCTCGCGCCGCTCGCGCAGGGCAGGGGCCTCGATCGGGAAGACGTTCAGGCGATAGAACAGGTCCTCGCGGAAAGCCCCTTCCTTCACCTGTTGGGCCGGATCGCGGTTGGTGGCCGAGACGATGCGGACATCGACCTTTACGGGGCGCTTGCCGCCCACCGGATCGACCTCGCCTTCCTGTAGGGCGCGCAGGAGCTTGACCTGAATGTCCAGCGGCAGTTCGCCGATCTCATCGAGGAACAGGGTGCCGCCGTTGGCCTCCACGAACTTGCCCGCATGCTTTTCATGCGCGCCGGTGAAGGCTCCCTTTTCGTGTCCGAACAGGATGGATTCCACCAGATTGGCGGGCAGGGCGCCGCAGTTCACGGCCACAAAGGGCTTGCCCGCGCGGGGGCTGGCCCCGTGCAGTGCGCGGGCGATGACTTCCTTACCCACGCCGCTTTCGCCGGTGATGAGGACGGGAATGGACGATTTGGCCGCACGGGCACCCAGCGCCTTGACCATCCGCATGGGCGGGCTGTCGCCGACGATGTCGTCAAAGCTGGTGCGTCCGGTGCTGCGCTTCTTCAGACGGCCGATCTCGGCGGTCAGCTGGGTCATTTGCAGGGCGTTGCGGACTCCCACCAGCAGGCGCTCAGGGCCGACCGGCTTGATGAAGAAGTCCTGCGCGCCGGCCTGCATGGCCTTGACCACGGTTTCAATGCCGCCGTTGGCCGTCAGAACGATGACGGGCGTGCTGACACCGGCGGTGCGCAGTTCCGCCAGCGTTTCAAGGCCCGACGGACCACCCGGCATCACAAGGTCCAGCAACACGACGTCTGCGCCGCCGCCCTTGGTCAGGCGGTCGATGGCCTCGCCACCATTTTCGGCATGAACGACCGCATAGCCTTCGCGCTCGAGCACAGCCTGAATCAGGCGGCGTTGCGTAGGATCGTCGTCAACGACGAGAACAGTTTTGGCCATGGGCGGACACCCCCCTAAAATCACCACTGGATGCCGTCTATTTTTGACATGTGACGGTCATCGCTCGTGTCTGTCCCTAAACGACACGAGTGAAGATCAGGTTTCCCGCCAGAGGGTGTTAAGTTAATGGCTAGGCTTAATTCTCTGTTATTGGGCAATCCAATTTGGCCGTGAATTCAAACGTCTTGCCCGCGATCTCGAAGGAAGGCACCGATTTCGGCGGTAAGGGTTTCAAATCGGACGAATCCATTTCCTCACCGCTGAGAGGCGAGTGTTTGCAGGACGGCGCATTTTCCAGTGTGCCGATTTCGGCCCACTGACCGCTGGAATCCCGTTTGAACACGGCAAAGCTAGGGCCGTGTCTCAACAAGACCTCGCCCTCCCCATCGTTGTCGAAATCGACGATGCGAGCAGGGCAGGTATCGACAAAGCAGAGACCATCCCTGATGAAGCCTTCCGGGGGCGTGGTTCCCTCTGGAAAGACGATGAAGCCCTTTGCAGGACCGCGACGGTTGAACGTGCTGTTTTCGCGCGCCTGCTTGGCACGTTCGGCAATGGCGGCGTTGGGCGAAGCTGCGAGGCTGTCCAGCGCAGCGCGGCCGCGCGGCCCCGCATTATTGGCCAGCCAGTAATAGGGTACATCATCGGCCTGAAGGTTCGGGTCCTTTAGGCGGGCGATCTGGCTGGAGATAGAAAGCTGGACGGGATTCAGCCACGGCGTCGAGAACGCCACCAGCGTCAGGGCGGTGATGGCACCGACCACCACATTGGTCAGCTCAAGTGTCGGCAGCCAGCCCCCTGCGCGGGCGCGACGGGGCAGTTGCGCGGCGGCATACCCAAGGCTGTAGAGCAGACCGATCACGGCGCTGACGACAGCCACGATCCGCTCGACTGTCAGGCCGTATTGGCCAATCCGCACGCTAACGGCCCAAAGGGCAAAGGCGGTCATTGGCAGCAGCAACACGCAGCCCACACGCATGATCATGCGCAGGACGGGCGATCCCGACAGATGCTGTTCGCCATCCTGATAGACGGTATTGATCAGGATGATCAGGCCTGCCGAGGCGGCGAGCATCAGACCCGCAGGGCTGAGCGAGGAGCTGAGTTGCGATAGGCCTGCAAAGGGCAGGGTGATCAGGAATGCAGCGGCCAGCAGCACGGCCACCGGAAGCAGCCACGATAACAGGGTCAGAGCAACCGTGCGGATGCCTTGGGTCAATCCATCGCGAACGTCCGTAAGCTCTACGCCCAGCGCGAACACCAGCGACGACGCAAAGAAGACGAAGGCTTTGTTCTCGATGATCTGCTCGACGAAGCTGATGCCGATCGCGTTGAAAAGGGCCGCGCCCAAAAACATGATGATCCAGAAGGCCACCAGATACAGAATCTACAGCGCCAGCTGTATGCCGTTGGTCCACGCCTGTTCGTAATAGTCGGGATAGGGCGCGACCAACTCTCCGGCCCGCATACCCGTCACGACCAGATGGTGGGCACAGAACAGGGCGGCGGGCAGGCAGAGGATCATGACTTCAAAGCTGTGGCTGCCATCAGGCAGAACGCCGCTGGCCAAGCCCATAAGCCCGAGGACCGCCGTCCCGATGGCGGCCCAGATCACGGCACCGCGTAGGGGAAGCTGTCCGATCACGGCCAGCCATAGCGGGGGCGCATAGGCGGCAATCAGCACCCATGCCGCCAAGGGGCCGGACACCTCACCCAGATCAAAGGCATCATAGGAGGTGTACCGATAAAAGCCGTAGAGCAGCGCCCCCTGGATCAATCCGATGATCAGGCGCGGCACAAGCAGGCTGCCACCCCGACGATCCGGCGAGCGCCCCAAGGTTGATCCCGCACTCGGCAAAAACAGGTGGTCCATCGGTCTAGCCCCTGCAACCTCTTGAGGCGTGAAGGATGACAGATAACCGAAAGGTCACAAGTCAATGTTCGTCAAAGGCGAACGGGCTAGAGGATCGTCATCCTGCGCGTCGTGGTTTCGAACTCATCCTGCGTGATCTCGCCCGCCGCCAGACGCGCGGCTTGGCTTTCATAGGCGATGATGGACGGGTTCAGCCATGGGCTGGCGAACGCCAACATGACGATCGCTATGAAAACGGCAAGGGCGAGGCATGCCCAGCTTTCTCGGCACCGTGACCTCGATAGATAGGACAAGCCGTACACCAGAGCGATGACGGCTGCGGCCAGACCCAGTACCCGCTCGGTCGTGAAACCGTACTGCGCGACGCGGGTCAGAACCGCATAGGCTGCGAAGAAGGCAATCGGCAGGATCAGGATCGTGCCGATGCGGGGCCATTTGGCTGCAATCTCATCCCGTTGAAGCGCGGCATGCGTCAGAACGTGTAGCGCGGCGGTTGCAATCAACAGCGGGCCCGCCGGATGCCGGCCGAACGGCAGGTTCAGCAGATGCCCGATACCCAGGGCGAGACCCATTACGCCCGCGACGACAACCGCGACGGGCAGCAGGAAACTCAGTAGCGTCAGAAATGACTGTCTGAACCGTTCAATTGCGCCACTCCATCGGTCAGCCTGTTCAAACCCAAGGGCCAGTGCAATCGGTGATCCGACGATGATCCAAACATGTGGCGCGGGCATTGGAAGCTGTCCCGATATGCCGGTCGATGCGGCCAGAGCGCCGATGGCCAGCACCAAAAGCCAGAAGATCAGGACGCATAGCGAGGCCAGCGCCAAGCGCGTTCCGGTGGTCCACACGTCGCGCCCTTCGATAATGCTGTGAAGCGCGATGAGCGCTAACGGAAGGCAGCCCACTGCCCACGGACCGGAAAAATGCGGTAGGGAGACATTGCGCCGAGCAGGCCGAACGCAATGATCACCAAGCTGGCCGCGATGGCCCACACCACGGTCCGCGTTTGCGGCAAGCGACCCATACACTCCAGCCAGACCACGGGCAGAAGCAGGCCGATCAGGGTGAGCGTCAGTCCTTGTGCGCTGAGGCTCATCGGGGTGCGGTCGACGCTGTCCAGGACCAATCCCTGAACCAGTCCGATAACCAGACGGATGAAAAGGCGATGACGGCGCGACGACAATAGGGCGTTGGGGGACATGGTCGCTCGCATGGGGGATACTGGGCGACATCACGATGACAGAGAACAGCGTTGCGACAAGTCAATGTTCGTCAACAGGGCCTTGCCATGGGCGCGGCTGATCCCCAAAACCTTGAACTATGAACGCGCCCGTCAAGCCGACCGAATTCGCCGACGCCCCGTTGTGGGACCTGTCCGACCTTTATGCCTCGCGTGAGGATGCCCGCATCCAGACCGATCTGGATCGCGCCCGTGCGCTGGTGGACAAGCTCAATACCTATCAGGGCAAGCTGGGCGGCCTGTCGGGTGCCGCACTGGGACAGGCGCTGGACGAGGTGATCCGCACCTATGAGGAGGCCAGCGAGATCCTCGGTGGTCTGGGGGCCTTTGCCTTCCTCGGTGCCTCTACCGACCGCGAGAATGCACAGGCCCAGAGCTTCGAAGCCGATGTGCGCGAAAAGATCACGGCCATCGCAACCCCGAGCGTCTGGGTGACGCTGGAAATCAACCAACTCGACGACGAGGCCGTGAAGGCCGCTCTCGAAGCGCATGAACCTGCCCGCCGCTGGGCACCGTGGCTGCGCCGTTTGCGCGCCATGAAGCCGCACGAACTGTCCGAAGAGCTGGAAACCTTCATCGCCGAGCGCGGCCCGCTGCAAGCCCAGTGGTCGCGCCTGTTCGACGAGACCCTGGCGGCACTGCGGGCCGATGTGGACGGCGAGAAGCTGACCTTGTCCGAAGGCTTGAACCGCCTGACCGACAAGGACGAGGCCAAGCGCGCTGCGGCTGGCAAGGCTATGACCGAGGCGTTCAACGGCATCACCCGCACCATGGGCATGGTGCTGAACACTATCGCTGCGGAAAAGGCGCTGGAGGACAAGAAGCGCGGCTTCAAACGCCCCGCGGACAGCCGCCATCTGGCCAATGAGGTTCACGGTGAATCGGTGGACGCCATGGCCGAGGCTGTGGCCAAGGCCTATCCGCGCATCGCCCACCGCTATTACGCCCTGAAGGCCAAGCTGATGGGCAAGGACAAGCTGAACCACTGGGACCGCAACGCGCCCATCGGTCAGGCTGGATCGAAGACCTATGACTGGCAGGGCGGCAAGGAACTGGTCCTCAGCAGCTTTGCCGATCTGGGCGGCGACTTTGCCGAACGCGCCAACTGGTTCTTCGAGCGCCCGTGGATCGATGCGCGTCCGCGTGCGGGTAAACAGTCGGGTGCCTATTCGCACCCCGTTACGGCGGGCACCCACCCCTATGTCTTCCTGAATTGGATGGGCGAGCGCCGCGATGTGCTGACGCTGGCGCACGAACTGGGCCACGGCGTTCACCAGACGCTGGCGGCGGGGCAGGGCGGTCTGTTGGCCGACACGCCGCTGACGCTGGCGGAAACCGCCTCCATCTTTGCCGAGGGGCTGACGTTCGACCGTCTATTGGCCGAGGCAACCGATGAAGACCGCCGCGCTCTGCTGGCGGGCCGGATCGAGGATGGGCTGAACACGGTGGTGCGCCAGATCGCCTTCCACCGCTTTGAAACCCGCTTCCATGACGAACGCGCCAAGGGCGAAGTCTCCGTCGAGCGGATAAACCAGATTTGGACCGAAGAACTGAGCGCCAGCCTCGGCCCGGCGGTGGACCTGACGGGCTATGAGAACTGGTGGGCCTATGTCAGCCACTTCGTCCATTCGCCCTTCTATGTGTACGCCTATGCCTTTGGTGACCTGCTGGTGGCGGCGCTGATGGAAACGCGGGCGAAAGACCCCGCAGCCTTTACGCCCCTGTACCGCGAGCTGTTGGCCAATGGCGGGTCGAAAACCTATGTCGAGGCGCTGGAGCCGTTCGGCCTGAACCCGCGCGATCCGGCCTTCTGGACCATCGGCACCAAGCGATTGGAGCATCTGGTGGACCAATTCGAGGCGCTAATCTGACGCTTGTTTCGCGAGCGGGCTTGAGCGGTGCGACGGTGCCGCTATAAGACGGCTCAAATATCGGCTCTTTTTTTCGGAAGTCCCATGGCTGACTCGCACGCTGAAACTGCCCACGACCACGTCAAAGGCGAGATGGAAATCTCGGCGCAGAACCACATGTTCGAGCTGTTCATCGCCATGACTAAGTGGAGCTCGCTGGCTGTGTCGGCCCTGCTGGTTCTGCTGGTAGTGTGGTTCGCCGTGGGTGCTGGCTTCATTCCGGCCTTCATTTCGGCCGCTGTTGTGCTCGCCATCGGCATCTTTGCCCTGCGCGGCAAGAAGGCCGCCGAACACTAAGATTTCTGGCACAGGTTTGCCGGATCAAAGGCCCGCCGCTTGTCGGCGGGCTTTTTTGTTGCCTTGTTTCTGATCTTACCTAACAGTGGTCGTTAGAGGGGAAATCAGGAGCAGCATCTTGGCCGTTGCCATTGCCGTAACCCGGGAGCGCCGCGAGGGCGAAACCCGCTGTGCCGTTACACCGGAAACGGTGAAGAAGCTTCTGGCGCTCGGCGCGACCGTGACGGTCGAGGCGGGCACAGGCACCGGATCGTCCTTTCCTGATTCCGAATATGAGGCGGCGGGCGCGCGCGTATCCTCCGATCTCAAGGGCGTGCTGGCGGGGGCTGACATCCTGTTGAAGGTGCGCGGGCCGACGGCGTCGGAAACCAGTGCGCTGAAATCGGGCGCGATCGTCATCGGCATGCTGGACGCCTATCGCGAGAAGGCCACCATCGAAGCTTTGAAAGGGCAGGGTGCCACCGCCTTTGCCATGGAGTTTGTGCCCCGCATCACCCGCGCTCAGGTGATGGATGTTCTGTCCTCACAGGCCAATCTGGCCGGATATCGTGCTGTGATCGAGGCGGCCCATGCCTATGGGCGTGGCTTTCCCATGATGATGACGGCGGCGGGCACGGTGGCGGCGGCCAAGGTGTTCGTCATGGGCGCGGGCGTTGCGGGGCTTCAGGCCATCGCTACGGCGCGGCGTCTGGGCGCGGTGGTCACGGCCACCGACGTGCGCCCCGCCGCCAAGGAACAGGTCGAGAGCCTCGGGGCCAAATTCGTGGCTGTCGAGGACGAAGAGTTCAAAGCCGCCGAAACCGCTGGCGGCTATGCCAAACAGATGTCGCCTGAATATCAGGCCAAACAGGCCGAACTAACCGCCAGCCACATCGTCAAACAGGATGTGGTGATCACCACGGCACTTATCCCGGGCCGTCCGGCCCCGCGCCTGATCACGGCAGCGCACGTCGCCTCGATGAAGGCGGGTTCGGTCATCGTCGATCTGGCGGTTGAGGCGGGCGGCAATGTCGAAGGCTCCAAGCCCGACGAGATCGTCACCACGGCCAATGGCGTAAAGATTGTCGGTTGGAGCAATCTGGCGGGGCGCATCGCCGCCGATGCCAGTGCGCTTTACGCCCGCAACCTTGCCGCCTTTGTCGGGCTATTGGTCAAGGATGGCGAACTGTCTATCGATCCTGAGGATGAAATCCTCAAAGCGGCTGCTGTGACCCACAAGGGTGAAGTTGTGCATGAAGGCGTGAAAGGCTGACCATGGAATACGTTGATCCCACAGTGTTTCGTCTGGCCATCTTCGTGCTGGCCATCTTCGTTGGCTACTATGTGGTGTGGAGTGTGACGCCCGCCCTGCACACGCCCCTGATGGCGGTGACCAACGCCATTTCCTCGGTGATCATTGTCGGCGGGCTGATGGCCGCTGCGGCATTTAGCGGGGGTGGCGGTGCCAATGCCTGGGTGGCCAAGGGCGCGGGCATTGCCGCGGTGACGCTGGCCAGTGTGAACATCTTTGGCGGCTTCATGGTCACGCGGCGGATGCTGGCCATGTACCGCAAGAAGGACAAGCGCTGAGTATGGGGGTGCCGGTATCGCCCGCATGGATAATTACGGTGATGGCCGTCGCCATCGCCCTGTTGCTGGTGCTGGTCGTTTTCAGCGGCAAGTTGCCGCCCCGTGTCCGCCGCGTGCTTGAGGCGTTCGTCTCCATCGGATATCCCGCCGTAGTGATGGTGTACTTCGGCTATATGGCCTGGAGCCACTATGTGCAGGCTGAAGTGACGTCAGCCGGGGGATTTGGAGTGGGGGCGGTGATTATGGCTGCACTGGTTGTCAGGGCCATTCGGCGTTTTCGGATGACGCGTTGATGATTTCTGCAGACTGGCCGCAAATTCTCGCGTGGGGACTGATCGCCTATGGCTTCGGGCTGTGGGTGTGGGGCTGGACGGTGGTGAAGCCGCCGATCATCCGCCTGCGCTATCAGGATTGCGGTATCGCCATCGTGTTCGCTTCCAACCTCGCCCTTTATGCCATTCGCGACCGCGAACTGCATTTTTGGGATTGGTTTATCGTCATGTTCGGACCAGTTTTCATCGGCTCTGCGATCTGGCGGCTTTTCCGTACCCAGAGCTACATCAAATCCTGACTGACTTGAGTGAGTTGTAATGAAGACCGCTGTTTCGATCGTTGCCGCTGGTATCACCCTGATTGCGGGTTCGATCGCTTATGCTCAGCCTGCCGAAGTGGCGGGCAATCTTGAAGGTGGCCTGCCGTGGGGCGTGGCTGCGCAAGACAATACTACGTGGCGTCTGGAATGCCGCTTCCGTCCGGTGACCATTCGCGGCGTCTATCAGAACCGCATGGTGCGCGAGGGCAAGGGTACCCAGTCGGGCTATCTGCCGACCGACAACGGCAGCTGCACCCTGACCCGCCTGACGGGCGAGGGCAACATCGGCGTCGCGGTCATCAAGAACGGTCAGGTGACCCGCAAGGGGACCACCGGCGCACCGGCCATTATCAACATCTTCTAAGTCCGGAGACTTAAAGGGGGAGAGTATGAAGGCATCCATCGCAGCACTGGCCTATCTGGTGGCAGGGGTGCTGTTCATTCTCTCCCTCCGTGGCCTGTCCAGTCCGGAGTCGAGCCGCCGTGGCAATATGCTGGGCATGGCAGGCATGGCGCTGGCGGTCGGGGTCACGCTGGCGCTGCTGGCCAGTACGGGGGCGCTCGATCCGCTGACGCTGGGCCTGATCGCGGGCGGTGTCATCGTCGGCGGCGGGGCGGGGGCGATCATCGCCAACCGCGTGCCCATGACGGCCATGCCGCAACTGGTGGCGGCGTTCCACTCGCTGGTCGGTCTGGCTGCCTGTCTGGTGGCCGTGGGAGCAGTCTATGCGCCCGACGCTTTTGGGATCCAGACGGTGACGGGCGGGATCAAGACCCTGTCGCTGGTGGAACTCAGCCTCGGCGTGGCCATCGGGGCCATCACCTTTACCGGATCGGTCATCGCCTTTGCCAAGCTGAATGGCAATATGAGCGGCGCGCCCATACTGTTGCCTGCGCGGCATCTGATCAATCTCGGTCTGGCGGCGGCGCTGGTTTTCCTGATCGGCATTCTGATCGGGACAGGCGGTACGGCGGTCTGGGCCTTCTGGGCCGTGTTCGCGCTCAGCCTGATCCTCGGCGTGACCCTGATCATCCCCATCGGCGGCGCGGACATGCCGGTGGTGGTGTCGATGCTCAACTCCTATTCCGGCTGGGCGGCGGCGGCGCTGGGATTCACGCTGGAGAATATCGCCCTGATCATCACGGGGGCGCTGGTCGGCTCGTCGGGCGCGATCCTCAGCTACATCATGTGCAAGGGCATGAACCGCAGCTTCATCAGCGTCATCCTCGGCGGCTTCGGGGCCGAGGCGGCCAGCGGTGCCGACGGCGCGAAGGTCGAGACACGCCCCGTCAAACAGGGCAGTGCCGAGGATGCGGCCTTCATCATGAAGAACGCCTCCAAGGTCATCATCGTGCCGGGATATGGCATGGCGGTGGCGCAGGCCCAGCACGCCCTTCGTGAAATGGCCGACAAGCTGAAGGAAGAGGGCGTGGAGGTGAAATACGCCATCCACCCCGTCGCGGGCCGGATGCCGGGCCACATGAACGTCCTGCTGGCCGAGGCCAATGTGCCGTACGATGAGGTGTTCGAGCTGGAGGACATCAACTCTGAATTTTCGTCCGCCGATGTGGCCTTTGTCATCGGGGCCAATGACGTGACCAACCCTGCGGCCAAGACCGATCTGCAAAGCCCGATCTTCGGCATGCCGGTGCTGGACGTGGAAAAGGCCGGCACCGTGCTGTTCATCAAGCGCGGCATGGCGGCGGGCTATGCGGGAGTGGAAAATGAGCTGTTCTTCCGCGACAACACCATGATGCTGTTCGCCGACGCCAAGAAGATGGTCGAGGGCATCGTCAAGGCGCTCTGACGAACGGAATGCCGTCTGCGGCGTTAACCTTGAACAACAGTGTGTGAGGGGTCCATGTCCAGAGTTCGAATGACCACCGCTGCCGTTTTGATAGGCGCGACCGCGCTTTCGCTCGGCAGTGCGTCGATGGCCACCGCGCAGGGACGCCAGCAGGGCACCTTGCAATCCATGCTTGGCGCGCGTGTCCAGTTCCTCGAGCAGCAGATGGGCACGGCGCGACAGGTCGACCGCGACCAGCGTCACTATCAGGTGGGCGGCTGCGATTTCACGGTGTCCGTCGCGGGTGACGAGATCGTGGGTTACGCGGTTCCCATGACCCGGGCCTGTGCGCGACATGCCTATGCGGCACTTGAAGCCTATGGCCTGCCCCGCAATCTGAACCTCTCGATGGGGGAGTTCGCCAGAGTGCGGGCGAATGTGGAGTTCAAGGCCGACTGTCTGATCCTGTGCGGCAATGCCTCCAATCCGTGGGTCTATCTGGAAAGCGACGGCCTGCGTGGCCAGCCTGCTGTAAGGGCAGGGGCTGTGCGCGTGGATAGAGCGGCAATCGACGCAGGCTTGCGTATCCGTGATGCCATCATGGCCACGCATGGCGAGGACTATGTCGTCGACACGCGGTTCAACTGTTCGCGCGAGTTCGACGCCTTGGCCGTGCGCGAGCTGGATCGGGTCAAGATCACCGAGATCGCTGTGGGCCAGACGACGGTTGCCAACTGCGGCTAAAGCCGCGTGAAGCTGTCGAAATGTGATGCGTCCTGACGGATGACGGCTGGCCGGTCGTTACGCTGGTCCCGCCTGACGGATCAGCCTATAGGCTTGGCCGTAAGGCTACTCAGGCGCAAGGCGATCCATGAGCGATACGGACGACGATTTCACGGCAGAGGAGGTGGTGATGAACCTCGGCCTGACGCCGCATCCCGAGGGTGGCTATTACCGTATCCTGCCACATCAGGAAGCGGATGCGGAAAAGATCGCCTCCTATCGCCTGCTTATCCATCAGGACGACCCGCAGTGGGTGCCGATGGAGGCCGAGGAGATGTGGACGGCCTATATGGGGTCGCCGCTGGTGCTGGAAATCGCCACGGGTGGTCCGGTCCATCGCGAGACGTCGCTGGCAGGTCAGGGCCACTGGCTCAGCGCCCCCGCGGGGGCGTGGGTGCGGTTGATCCCGCAAGGGCCGTGGACGCTGGCGGGGCGGATCGCAAAGCCGGATCCGCTCGTCCACTAAAGCCCTTTGCGGGATATCAGGCGGCCATGGAGGCGTTGCGGAACTCGTCCCACATGGCATCTTCTTCGGAATAACGGCCCATCGGGGCGCAGATCACGTCGACGACCTGTTCTTCCTGACGGTCCCAGATGACGGCCAGATCGGTCTCGGTTTCGCACGGCACGATCAGATAGCGGTCGGCGAAGGTCTTGCGCTCGAACGGGCGCAGCATCGGCGCGACGGCATAGGGGCTTTGGGCAGCGCGGTCCGACTGGGCGCGGGCGGTGCGGGCGAACGAGAAAGCCATCTGTAGAAAACTCCGTTGGGGAGGCGTCTGCCTCTTGCTGACCACGGTGTTATGGAACAGTATTGCGTCAAGTTCGGACGTATCTCTGTGGAGAAGGTTTCATGCGCCACGACAAGGCGGCCATGGTCATCGATCTGGCGCGCGGTATGGCCGCCAGCGCCGAGGGGCTGACCATCAACGAGATGGCGGGCCAGTTGGGCGTAGGACGCCGCACCGCCGAGCGCATGCGTGACGCCGTGCTGATGCTGTTCCCGCAGGTCGAGGAAACCTCTGATCCCCCCACCAAGCGTTGGCGCATCCGTGGCGGCCTGTCGGCCTTTGAACAGGCCCCGACGGCGACAGAGATGCTGGAACTGACCAAGGCGGCTGCGGCCCTTCATGCGGCCGGTGATCCGGCGCGGGCAGCGGCGCTGGAAAGCCTTGAGCGCAAGATAAAGGCGGCGATGCGCTCGACCACCCTCAACCGGATGGCACCCGACCTTGAGGCTCTGGTCCGTGCCGAGACCATCGCCGTACAGGCCGGCCCGCGTCCGGGGGCCGATGAAACCGTGCTGACGACCATTCGCGGGGCGATTTTGGCCGAAAGCCCGCTGAACTTCATCTACTCGCGTCCGGGGGCCGAGGCCCGCAGCCGCACCGTGACACCATGCGGCTTGATGTTCGGGCGGGCCAACTATCTGGTGGCCTATGATCCGGCCAATGATCGCATCCAGACCTTCCGTCTGGATCGTATGTCCAGTGTCATGGCGGGCGAGGGCATGGCCCGTCCACCGGAAGAGTTTAATCTGGCGGCTTTCGCCAGCCAGTCGTTCGGCATCTATCAGGACCAGATCGAGGATGTCGTCCTGCGTATCGCCCCCGAGGCGGCCAGCGAGGCGAGGGGATGGCGCTGGCACCCGACCCAGATCATCGAGGATCAGGACGATGGCTCGGTCGTTGTGCGGTTCCGTGCCTCGGGCATGCGCGAACTGGCATGGCACCTGTTCAGCTGGAGCGGGCAGGCCACCATCCTCGAGCCGCAGCGCCTGAAGGACATTATGGCCGACGAACTGGAACGGGCGAGAGCGGCTCTGGGTTAAGGCCATCTAGGCGGCTGAATCTTGCCGATATTTAACCTGACACTGTGATGGCAACGGGTAACCGTTGCGATGAAAGAACGCAGGAGTTGGCCCTTGGGTATTCGCACAGGTATCGCAGCCGCTGTATCGGCCATGGCGCTATTGGCCGGTTGCGCCAGCTTGCCGCCGATAGAGCGTGGTGGTGTGCCCGCCGCCAGCGCCACTGTGGTGCGGCAGGGCGAGACCCTGCACCTGCAATATCTGATGGATCGCGATGCGCCCGTTTGGGCCTTTTTCGACTCGGCCCTGATTGCCGAGGTGCGCGAGCCGTGGCGTCCGCACCAGTGGCAGGTCCTGACCGAGGGCGTGGTGCTGGATCGGGTGGGGCATTACGATGTGTTGCGGACCACCGATGGCCGTCCGGTTCCGCGCGTGGTGGACATCCGTATCACCCCGCGTGCCGTCAATCTGGAAGCCGAATACCCGACGCTGAAGTTTTCCAATGGCGCGGTGGCCCTGCCTACGCGCCAGATGACGGTCTTTCCGATGGACAGTGTCGCAGAGGTGGCAGCCCTGCCGTCCGATCTTAATGGCGTTGACCTAGCTAC